>JBMOGG010000095.1:0-11077 GCA_049318505.1 Sphingomonas sp.
GACCTGCTACTTTGTCCATCGGGACAGATGGGTTCTTATCATGGAAATGCCTCTCTGATTGAATCAAATCGGAGATCGCCCACGTTAACATCGGCGATCAGGTCGCCGACCCGATTGGCCGCGTCGAGCGCGTGTCCATCGTCGAGATGGGCGTAGCGCGAGGTGGTCTGCTATTTGGTATGTCCCAGCAGCTTGCCAATCATCGGCAACGTTTCCGATCGTGCCGCCGCGTGGCTGGCAAAGCCGTGCCGCAGATCGTGCAGTCGAACATCGGGCACAGCCGCGTGCTGGCGGGTTCGGCACCACACCGCGCTCAAGCCTATTGGTTTGTCCCCGCGCACCGAGGGAAAAACGAGGCCTGTCTCTGCTCTGTTCGGCATGCCAACAAGCGTGGCGGCGTGTCGCGGGTCCCTCCTATAGACTGCCGGGATAGGCGCTCGGCAGCCGGCAGGCGCGATGAAGCCTGGTCGTTGTGCCCACGCGAGTCATGTTCAATGCCCTCGCTAACGACGCCCCGTGTGTTTTTTCCTGCGGCTGCAAACCCCGCAAGCGAGATTGCGTTCGCCGACGATTTGTAAAGCTGGGTGTCGAGCGACATAATGCTCATGGCGACGTAGGTTTCGGCGCCGACCGACCAGGGAGGCGAGTTGTTTCCGAGTTCGGCCATCAGTCGCGGTCGATCATTGCGCGGCCCGTCCCGATGGCAAAAACATGATCGCGAATTTGTCTGAACAGTCCCGACGGCACGAAGCCGTAACTGATGGACGGTTCCTTGCCCTTGATCGGTCGGATGTCATAGCCGGGCCATGCGAAGCGGTTTTCCTCGTCGACGATCACCCATGAGCGTTCAGCCGACAAGCCAAGTTGGGCGCGCACGGCCTGAGGTACTTCGATCGCGACCTGGTCCTTGCGCGGTGGCTTTGTGGTCATGGGAACGACGATGAGTTGGGTTATCTCGTCGACCATCTGACGGACGAGTACGACGGCGACGGGGCGATCCTTGATGCCTTCATCGCGGCCTTCGCGGTACTCGCGCTCCCACAGATAGCTGAAGTTGATTACCTCGCCCGGCTTAGGAAGCGGCAAGCTGCCTTTCGACTTCGTCGCACTCAGACGCTGGTTCGGTCGAGCGGATGGCTTCGAGGGTTTCGTCATCAAGATCCTCCACGCGCTCGGCGACGCGTTCGCGGCGGCGCAGACGCTGATCGTCTTCGATAGGAACCATGACGAAACGCACGCGGCCGTTGCGGCTGACACCGACGGGGCGGATCATCGCCGCGTCCGAATATCGCCCGAACTGCTTCTGCAGCTCCCCTGAAGGAACAACTTCCATGCTCTTCGCCATCACGGCTGCTCCATTCTTTGCGATTACCGTATGTCTCTAACAACACTCTTTGGGAGGTCATCAACCTAGCGACCACCTGGTTGCCTCGTCTGGTCTGGACCAATCTCAGATTTTTAGTTCAAGTTCAGAAAATCCGCGTTATATCCGTAGCGCCTTATGTCTGGATGATATGGGAGTTACGGAAAATCCGGAAAACAGTCAAGTCCGGTATTATCAAGTAAACTTTTTTGATGATAGATCGCATTTACACTGAGAAAGCGGACCGACGGCTTCCAGGAACGTCTGTCGGGCGTCGGAACGGCGACTTCTGGAAGCGTTAGCTGCCGGGGAGTTCAAGCCCCAAAAGATGGTGTATCGCGGCGGCTGCATTTCGACCTTGGTAAGATTGCAGCCCCCTCCAACGCCTAGACCCGCCCAACGCCCAAATCCCCATAGACAAGTGCCCCGGATCCGCGGTTCGGGCATCGCCCACTTTCCGACGCCTCACGGCATCCGAAACTCTGAACCGATCCGGACAGTCCGGTCTTGCAGGATACACCGATAAGCCGCCGTTAGGTCATTATAGTGCCAAGGGCCTTTGACCCATTTCCGGGCATTCGATGCGGTTTGCCTAGCTGTCAGCTAAGGCCGTCGGTTCATCTCCAATCTATCCTCAGCGGCAGCTGGGTGTCGGGCTTGCAGTATCGAATCCGCCGCGTGAGACCGTCGCTTGTCCAAAAGCGCGAAATGCGCAACCATGCGCTATGGCTGCTGACACGATTGTCGATCACCGCCGCAGAGGCTCTGCCGAAACCGTAGTGCTAAGCGCCCGGCCCGAGCCCGTTCGGGTCTCGCCAGCCGACACCGCGGTCGTCGTGATCGACATGCAGAACGCTTATGCCAGCGAAGGCGGCTATGTCGATCTGGCTGGGTTTGACATCGCCGGCGCGGCGGAAGTCGTCGGTCGCATCGTGCAGGTGCTCGACACCGCACGGTCGGCAGAAATGCCCGTGATCTACCTTCAGAACGGGTGGGATCCCGATTATTTAGAGGCGGGCACACCGGCGTCTCCCAACTGGCATAAATCGAACGCGCTGAAGACCATGCGCGAGCGGCCTGAACTGCACGGGAAGCTGCTCGCGCGCGGCGGCTGGGACTATGAACTGGTCGACGCGCTCGCCCCGAAACCGGGTGACATCCGCGTCCACAAGACGCGCTACTCGGCCTTCTTCAATTCCCAACTCGACAGCATCCTTAGGGCGCGTGGGATCAGGACGATCGTATTTGTGGGAATCGCGAGCAACGTGTGCGTCGAATCAACGCTGCGCGATGGCTTCCACCTCGAATACTTTGGGGTGATGCTTGAGGATGCGACCCACCACCTCGGCCCCGACTTCACCCGGCAGGCGACCGTCTACAATATCGAGAGGTTTTTCGGCTGGGTTTCCACCGTCGCCGACTTCTGCAGTGCGGTAGGCCAGCTGCCAGCCAAGGAGGCGTGATGCCGTTCGAACCGATCAACCCGCCCCAATTCCCGACGCCGATCGCGCCTTATTCGGCGGGCGCAAAGGCGGGGAACACCGTTTACGTGTCCGGCGTGCTCGCGCTCGGCGAGGGCGGCGCAGTGCTCCACGTCGGCGACGCAGCCGCGCAGACGCGCCATGTAATGGAGGTCATCAAGATCACGCTAGAAGCGGCGGGTGCGACGCTTGCCGACGTTGCGATGAACCATATATTTCTTAAGGATCTGGCCGACTACCCCGTGTTCAACCAGGTCTATGCCGAATATTTTCCCGGCGCAAAGCCGGCGCGCTACTGCGTCAAATGCGAGCTGGTGAAACCCGATTGTCTCGTTGAAATCGCGAGCGTCGCGCACATTGGCTGAGGCGGCGGGTCTCTATTACGAAACGCACGGGAGTCCGGACGCACCACCGCTGATCCTCTCGAGCGGGCTGGGCGGGTCGGCGAGCTACTGGCAGCCGAACATCCCCGCGCTGGCGGAGCATTTTCGCGTGATTCCCTATGATCACCGCGGCACGGGGCGCAGCGACCGGGCGTTACCCAATGTGGTGACCGTCGATGACTTCGCCGACGACATCCTCGCCCTGATGGATGCGCTGGACATACCGAACGCCCATCTCGTTGGCCATGCGGCAGGCGGTGTTGCCGGATTGGCACTGGCAATGAAAGCACCCGAGCGGCTCGACAAGCTCGTCGTCGTCAATGGCTGGGCAAAGGCCGACCCGCATTTCTTGCGCTGTTTCGAGGCTCGTCTAAACCTGTTGCGTCATGTCGGCGTCGAGGCTTTCCTGCGTGCGCAGCCGATCTTCCTCTATCCAGCCGACTGGATCAGCCTACATACCGCCGAACTCGACGCCGAGTTGCCACATCAGGTGGCCACGTTTCCCGGATTAACCAACATGGAGAGGCGTATTGCGGCGCTCGCCGCCTTTGATGTCGTCGGCAAACTTCGTCACCTCACCAATCGGGTGTTTGTGCTCGTGAATTTGGAAGACATGCTTGTACCCAGCGTCGCGGGTTGGACATTATCGCGCGAGTTGGGCGGGGCCCACTTCGAGGCCATGGCCAATGGCGGCCACGCCTGCAATGTCACCGACCCCGGAACCTTCAACCGCCTCGTCCTCGATTTCCTCAGGAGCTAGCCCATGCAGGTCGGCGTTTTCGTCCCCATCAACAACAATGGCTGGCTGATCAGCGAGAATGCGCCGCAATATTTGCCGTCGTTCGATCTCAACAAGGCGATCGCCCTGAAGGCTGAGGAGCACGGCCTCGACTTCCTGCTGTCGATGATCAAGCTGCGCGGGTTCGGGGGCAAGACCGAATTCTGGGAATACGGCTTGGAGAGCTTCACGCTGATGGCGGGCCTTGCGGCCGTGACGGACCGGATCAAGATTTATGCGACCTGCCCCACGCTGGTCATCCCGCCCGCCTTTGCCGCGCGCATGTGCAACACGATCGACTCGATCAGCCACGGGCGCTTTGGCCTCAACCTCATCACCGGCTGGCAAAAACCGGAATACAGCCAGATGGGTCTGTGGCCGGGCGATGATCACTTCCGCAATCGCTACCAGATGCTCGACGAATATGCGCACATCCTACGCGAGCTGTGGGAGACCGGCCGATCGGACTTCAAGGGCGATTACTATCAGATGGACGACTGCCTCGTCCGGCCGCAGCCCGGTGGCGACATGAAGATCATTTGCGCGGGATCGTCGGACGAAGGCCTCGCCTTCTCGGCGAAGTGGGCTGATTATGCCTTTTGCCTTGGGAAGGGTGTGAACACGCCCAAGGCGTTCGCGTTCAACAACGAACGCCTGGCCGCCGCGACTGCGATTACCGGGCGCGACGTGTCCGTGTTCGTGCTGGTCATGATCGTTGCCGCTGAGACCGACGCGGAAGCCATGGCAAAGTGGCTGCATTACAATAACGGCGTCGACATCGATGCGATCGCCTGGCTTAAGGATCAGGGCGCGGCCGACAAGGTCAACGCCACCACCAATGTGCGCCAGCTCTCCGCGCCCGAAGGCGCGGTCAACATCAATATGGGCACGCTGGTCGGCAGCTACTCCAGCATCGCAAGAATGCTCGACGAAATGGCCGAGGTCCCTAACACCGGCGGCGTCCTGCTGACGTTCGACGACTTTCTAGAGGGATTAGAGGCATTCGGCACGCGTATTCAGCCGCTGATGAAAAGCCGAAAATAGGCGCTGGCAGTGTCAGACTAACCAGCATCCGGTTGGTTTGGCCTGTTTTTGGTGCCCACCTACGCCAATCAACTTCAATTCAGTGCGAACATAAGCAGATCAATGACGCTATATTAGCGAAACGCTTTCGATGTTTGGCCGCCAAATAAACGGAAGCGATAATGCTGTTCAATGCCGACCCATGTCCCCCGGTCGATAACGCTCTTCAACATGACCGACGCGTTCGTCGGGATAGAAATAGACCTGACGCAACTTGCCTGTCGCATATCGCTCGGCCTGGTCGTTAAAGTGCTTTGAGGCGGGGGCACCACTTTCGCCACCCGCTGTGACCGCCTGCGCGCGCACGCGCGGCCCGAACTCAACGACCGCAACAAAGCTATTGCCGCTCGTCCCGTAATAGTTCCTCGTGCCTGGCCACGCCTTGGCGCCAAACGAAGCAAGGCTGCCCCACTGGGCCGACGTGAATGGCACAGCAACAGATGGCTTCGTGTCGTCGAAATGCGGGATGATGGCGTTGTCGAGGCGCTGGAAGCGATTGATCCGTCCCCAAGCTACGCGCCAGTCGCCGAAATCGCGCGACAATCGATCGACCGCCGTGGTGAGTGCGGCAAGCTTAACTGCAGGCGTTACCCGTGTGGTGATGTAATCCGGCACGCTCAGCCGTTTGGTTTTGGCGAGTGCCCCCACCTCGCGCCACAGCCCGTCCCCCCAGAATACGGCAAGCGTCGTGGCTTGCGATTCGGCGGCCCAGCGAAAGTCCCAGGCACGCAGCAGCGCTATCGGACCTGAGAGCTTTACCCGTTGTGGATCGCTCGCGGGCAGTTGGTCAAAGGCATAAGTCAGCTGGGGAATGAGCGTTGCAAACGCAGGTAAATAACTATCGAAGGCAGCCTCTCGAAGCTTGTCGACCGTAAAGTCACGCTGTCCTTTCAGCACTAAATGAGCGTGTGGCCCGCGCGCATTCGGACCAGCCTCATCCATGTAGCGCGGATAATCCTTTGCCTTTGGGCTGTCGGGCCCTGCCGCTTCCCACGGCCAGTCATTGGCGTTGTAGACCCAGCCGACTTTCGGGTTCGCGACGCTCGGCAGGGTCGAAACCGCGTGCAAGCCTTTCCAGTCGGTTGCCGGGTCGCTGCCGTCGACCGCACGCGTGTAATCGAACCGATCGTTGCGGATGGGTACGAACTGCGGATGCAAATAGGCAATCGTGCCCTTTGCATCGGCAACAAGGGTGGCGTTCGACGAATTTGCCTGTCGCGCTGCGACCTTTAGGTAGGACGCCAAGTCTGACGTCTTGGTGCGCAACCAGCTTTGTTCCAACGCGGGTACTGGTTTCCACATCAGGGCCTCGGCAATCCATTTGCCATCGCGTTCGGCGACGATTGGTCCGTGGTGCGACGAATATGTCGTGAAGCTGCGCTGACCCGTGGTGCCGTCAGGACGACGAAAAGCAATCGTGATTGCCGTCTGCGCGAAGGGGCGGAGCATCTTGCCATAGCGATAGGAAATTTGGTCGCCGTTTCGCACGATCGTCTCGGCAAATTCATCGACATTGTCGACGCCTGACGAGGTGTGCATCCATCCTATCTTGTCGTTAAACCCTTGGTAGACGAAGAACTGCCCCCAAGTCGCTGCGCCGTAGGCGTTGAGCCCTTGGGCGCTCGTCATCTGCAACTCGGATCGAAAAAAGAAGCTCGTATGCGGATTAATCAGCAGCAGGGCATGGCCTCGGCTTGTGTTCTTGGGCGCGATCGCAATGCCATTCGAACCGACGGGTTCGCGCGGGATCATGCCGAGCTCGACTTCAGTCGGCGCGACACGTGCGTCGCCATAAAAGCTTGCCAGCTCCGACAGCGATATTCGCTCGATGTCGCCGCCTATGCTCCCCTCGGTGAACGCCAGCGCCATCCAAGGTTCGAAGCGCGTGAGCACCTTTGGCCGAACGTCCGGATGCGCCGAGAGGTAGAAGTTCAGGCCATCCGACCACGCCGTCATCAGTTTGCGGAGCCATGCCGGGCTAGCAGCGTACCTCGCGCGCAAGTCGAAAGGGTCGACGTAAAGGCGCTGCCTCAGGTCGGACCAGATCGCACTTTCGCCTTCCGCCTCGGCGCGGCGGCCCAGTGCCGTGAGGTAGTTCGCCTCGATACGTCCGAAATCGTCTTCGGCCTGCGCGTAAATCATGCCGAACACCGCGTCGGCATCTGTCTTACCGACGACGTGCGCGATGCCCCAGTCGTCACGCGTAATCGTGACTCGCGCCGCTTGCGCCTGCCAGCGAGATATCTCGCCAGGGGCGGCATGCGCGGCACTGGTTGCGAGTGCAGCACAAATGATGAGCGAACGGCGAAGGCAGTGGCGGAGTTTATCCATTTCCAACGGCTATCGGGCATGCGCCCGGACGGCAAGGAGGGTAGCTCGCAGGCTTGGCTTAAAACGCTGGCGCTGCTGACAGTCCCCGGCCTTGCGGCACCCACCCCGCTGATGCCCCGCACGTTCCTGCGACCATCGCAGGTCTTCGATGGCGTTGATCCGGTTCCCTCCGCCGGCCAGGAAGTGCGGGTCGAGAGCAGACGGATCTTAGCCATGGGGGCAGATCTGACCGTGCTGCCCGACAATAAGGTCATCGAGCTGCCGCGCGATACCCTCGCGCTTGGCTTTATCGCAGGGCACGCCCGTGAAGGGCAGCTTGCGCGTTTCTTGGTCCAAGAGCTGTCTGTCAGCGAATGGCCCATTTCCGGCTGCGCGCGGTGCACCACCTGCCCCATGGCTTCGGCCTAGTAGCGTATCATTGCTTTGGCCATTACGGCCGGAGGCGTTGTGTCATGGGAGTATCGGACCTTGATCCCGGCGGTCGCGAGCGTCGGCCGTGGAATGCTGGCAATATGGTGGGAGCCAAGCGCCCATTTGAAACCACGCGACGTATGGGCGATCCGCTTTTTCCTCGACGAGCATCGACGATTGCGAGACCGAGCACTCTTCGACCTCGCAATCGACAGCAAGTTGCGTGGCTGCGACATCGTCAAGATGAAGATCGGCGGCATCGTCACCGGCGCTACTTTCCGAAATCGGGCAACGGTCATGCAGCGGAAGACCCGTCGCCCCGTTCAGTTCGAGCTGATGACCGAAACGCGAAAAACCCTACTGACGTGGCTCAATCGTCGTGGCGGAACGATCGACGACTTTATCTTCCCGAGCCGCGTCACTTACATGGGACACCTGAGCACCCGTCAATATGCCCGGCTGGTCGACGATTGGGTCGGCGCTGTTCGACTCAACGTGTCAGAATAAGGCACGCACTCGATGCGGCGAACGAAAGCTTCGCTGATCTATCGGGCAACCGGCGATCTGCGGGCTGTGCAAATCCTGCTGGGTCACACCAGCATCGAGAATAACGGTCGATACCTCGGTGTCGACATTGATGACGCCATCACCCTCGCCCACCCGACGCATCTCGGATCCCCGCAAATGTGGGAACCCATCGACGGTGAGGCCGCCATCTCACCATAGGCGCGCTCAAGACTGTCCCCAACCTGAGCCATTCGCTATCCCGCCCATCGTGCCCAGTCTCCCAATCCACGCCGTTCTGCCCGAACTCCTTTCGCAGCTGCGCACGCGGCCCAATGCCGTCCTTGTCGCGCCTCCCGGTGCGGGAAAGACCACCGCCGTCGCGCCCGCATTACTGAGCGAGCCTTGGTGCGCTGGCGAAATCCTGTTGCTCTCGCCCCGGCGGATTGCCGCGCGCGCAGCGGCAGAGCGGATGGCCGAGCTTGCGGGTGAGCGGGTCGGAGAAACCATCGGGTACGCGACGCGCATGGATTCGAAGCGCTCGGCCAGGACGCGCATCCTTGTCGTCACCGAGGGAATTTTCCGCAACCGCATCCAGTCCGATCCCGAACTGGCGGGCGTCTCGGCCGTGCTCTTCGACGAAGTACATGAGCGCAGCCTCGACAGCGACGCAGGCCTCGCCTTCGCGCTCGATGCGCAATCGGGCCTGCGCCCCGATCTGCGGCTGGTCACCATGTCGGCGACGCTCGACGGCGCGCGATTCGGGACGTTGCTCAAGGCTCCGGTGATCGTAAGCGAAGGGCGGGCGTGGCCGCTCGATCTGCGTCACATCGGGCGCAGCGCGGACCGGATCGAGGACGATATGGCGAGCGCGATTCGCCGCGCATTGGGTGAGGTGGAGGGCGACATCCTCGCCTTCCTTCCCGGCGTCGGCGAAATCGAAAGAACCGCCGAGCGACTGGTGGACGTCGCGGCAGATGTCCACAGGCTCCACGGCAGCCTCGATCCCGCAGCGCAGCGCGCCGCGATTGCCCCTTCGAGTGAACGCAAGATCGTGCTCGCCACGAGCATCGCGGAGACCTCGCTCACCATCGACGGCGTCCGCATCGTGATCGATTCCGGGCTGGCCCGCCGTCCGCGCTATGATCGGGGTGCAGGGATGACGCGTCTCGTCACCGAGCGCGCCTCGCAGGCCGCCGTCACGCAACGCGCCGGTCGCGCCGCACGGCAGGGGCCGGGCGTCGCCTATCGCCTGTGGGAGGAAGCCGCGACTTCGGGCCTGCCACGCTTCGATCCCCCCGAGATCCTCGAGGCCGATTTGTCGGCGCTGCTGCTCGAGACCGCGCTCTGGGGCATCGCCGATCCACGCGACCTGAGCTGGCTCGATCCCCCATCCGACGCTGCGGTACGCGAGGGCCATGCGCGCCTCGCAAGCCTCGACGCGCTTGACGCCGACGGCCGCCCGACGCCGCACGGCCGCGCGATCGCTGCGCTCTCCCTGCCGCCACGCATGGCGCATATGTTGTTGCGCGCACAGGACGCGCCGCTCGCCGCCGAGGTCGCGATATTGCTCATGGAGCGCGGGCTGGGCGGCAGCGACACTGATCTCGACGCCCGGCTCGCCCGCTGGCGCCGCGACGACAGCGCAAAGGCGAAAGCCGCGCGGGGTGCGGCGAAACGCCTCGTCTCCGGCGTAAACACCGCTTCCCCAAGCGAAGCGAAGCGTTCGTTCGAGCGCAGCGAGAACCGTATCAGCGAGACCGGGACGGCGCCTGCCATCGCCCTAGCCTTCCCCGATCGCCTCGCCCGCCGCCGCAGCAGCGACGGTGCAGACTGGATCAGCACCGGCGGGCGCGGCTTCCGGCTCGATCCCGCGTCGCCACTGGCACGGCACCAATGGCTTGCGGTCGCCGAAACGCAAGGGTCGGCGGCGGGCGCGCGGATCCTGTCTGCCGCCGCGCTCGATCCCGCCGACGTCGAAACGCTCTTTGCGCCCCAAATCGAAACCCGCGAGGAACTGAGCTTCGACCCCGCCACGGGCACCGTATCCGCGCGCCGTTCCCGCCGCCTCGGCGCGATCACGCTCTCTGCCGTCCCCGTCGAAGCCGCCCCCGAGGCCGTCGCTGCAGCGCTTGTCGCGGGCGTCCGGACCCACGGACTCGCCGTCCTTGCGCAAAATGACGCCACTAGTGCCCTGCAGGCCCGCGCTGCCTTCGCGGGCGTCGCGCTCGATGACGAAGCACTCATCGCCCGCCTCGACGACTGGTTCCCGCCGCTCGTCGCGGGCAAGCGCCGGCTGTCCGACATTGCCCCCGCCGCGCTCGTGGAAGGCTGGCTCAACCTTCTTGACTGGCCCGACCGCCAGCGGCTCGACGCGCGCGCGCCGCGCCACTTCGTCTCGCCTGCGGGCACCGCCTACGCGATCGATTATGCCGCCGCCGCAGGTCCCACGGTCGAGCTGCGCGTACAGGCGGTGTTCGGCCTTGCGACCCACCCCGTCATCGGCGACGGCGTGCGCCTTGTCCTGAGCCTCACCTCGCCCGGCGGCAAGCCGATCCAGACGACGCGCGACCTGCCCGGATTCTGGGCGGGCAGCTGGCGCGATGTCGCAAAGGAAATGCGCGGCCGCTATCCCCGCCACGTCTGGCCTGACGATCCGGCCTCGGCCGAGGCCTCGCTCAAGACCAAGAATGCACTTGCCCGCGCCCGCTGAGCTGGAGCAAGGCTCGGCCATGCCCCAGGC
>JBMOGG010000096.1:0-10943 GCA_049318505.1 Sphingomonas sp.
TTCAACACAGGTTCAACACAGGGCCGTTCGTTGTCGTAGGCGCCGCCCTGGCTGCACCCTGCTGCTGGGAAATCGTTGCTCAGATCGCCGCGGGGTCAACACATCACGCCGGCCGCATCCGCGCCGCATACACCCCGAAGGCGGCTATAACGAGATAACAGATGGCCGGGATCGCCAGTGCAAGCTGCAGGCTGCCCAGCATGTCGGCCGCCTGCCCGGTAAGCACCGGCACCACGGCACCACCGACGATCGCGACATTGATGACCCCGGATCCGTCGGCGGCATGCTTGCCGAGGCCCTCGCAGGCGAGCGTGAAGATCGTCGGGAACATGATCGAATTCATCAGGCCGATGGCAAGCAGGCAATAGCCCGAAACCGTGCCACTGGTATTCGTCGACACAAAGATAAGCCCCGCGACAGCCAGCGCATTGAACGCCAGGACCTTGCCGGGGCTGACCACGCGCAGCACCGCCGATCCGATGAACCGGCCGACCATGGCGCCCCCCCAATAGTAAGCGAGCATGTCGCCGGCCGATTGCTGGCTCAGCCCCATGGTTTCCGGCAGCATCAGATAATTGACGATCAGCGATCCGATCGCGACCTCTGCCCCGACATACAGGAAAATGCACAGCGAGCCGAAGCCGAAGCGCGTCCGCTTCAACAGAGAAAAACCAGCAAGCATCGAACTTTGTTCATGTTGCTCGTCCTTCAGGGTGTTGCGGAACAGCCAGACCACCCCGGCCACGACGGCAAGCGCAGCAGCCAGCCCGGCATAGGTGTTGACGATCGTCTGGGTCTCCGCCGTGCGATAGGCATCGAGCGCAGGGCCGGTGAGTTGCGAGGCGCTGACGCCTGCCAGGCTGCCGAGGATCAGCGCGGAACCGACGCGCGGAAAAATGGTCGTGCCGAGCGAATTGAACGCCTGGGCAAAAGTCAGGCGGCTCGGCGCGCTCCTTGGGGGACCGAGCAAGCTGATCAGCGGGTTGGAGACCACCTGCACAATGACAACGCCACTCGCGAGGACGAACAGGGCTAGCAGGAACACCCCGTAGATCGCCGATTGCGATGCCGGGATAAACAACAGGCATCCCGCCATCATCGTCAGCAGCCCGACGACAGCGGACCGCATATACCCCAGCCGCTTGACCAGCGCCGCGCCCGGCAGGCCGATCACGAAATACGCCGCAAAGAACGCCGATTGCACCAGCATCGCCTGAAAATAGGTGAGCGTGAACAGTTCTTTGAGCTTGGGGATGATGATATCGTTCAGGCTCGTGATGCCGCCGAAGATGAAAAACAGCGCAAAGACGAAAACCTGAAGCCCCGGCGCGTTTACCCCAGCCTCCTCGCCATCTCGCGCCGCGGCCGGCTCGCCGATTACGCCTATCGCCATCGTCTGCCCCTTAACTTGGCGCTACATACGGATCATTCGATCGCGATGCGCAAGCTTTCGAGCGCCGCCAAGAACGCAACCGCAAAAAAAGGCCGGCATCAGGATGAGGGCCAGTGATTGCGTCATCGAAAACAAATCTGCCAACGATTGTCGCATTTAGCAATTTTTCCCGTATTTCCCGGTTTGTTTCGGCGATTTCGTCGGTAAGCTGCAACGCAAGCCGGAGGGATAAGCCATGAATTTCGAAACCTTCATCACTTGCGCCGTAACCGGTTCAGGCGCCACCGCAGACAAGCATCCTGCCCTGCCGATCACGCCCGAACAGATAGCCGGAGCGGCGATCGAGGCGGCCAAAGCGGGTGCCGCGATCGCGCATATCCACGTGCGCGACCCTGAAACCGGCAAGGGCAGCCGCGATGTGGCGCTCTACCGCGAAGTGGTCGAGCGCGTGCGTGCCAGCGACACCGATGTGGTGATCAACCTTACTGCCGGAATGGGCGGCGACCTCGTGTTCGGCGCAGGTGAGACCCCTTTGCCGCTCGATCCGGCGGGCACCGACATGGTCGGTCCGATGGAGCGGTTGAACCATGTGCGCGAACTGATGCCGGAAATCTGCACGCTCGACTGCGGCACGATGAACTTTGCCGAAGCCGACTATGTGATGACCAACACCCCCGGCATGCTGCGCACGATGGCCGCTGAAGTGCAGCGCCTTGGCGTCCGGCCCGAGCTGGAAGTGTTCGATACCGGGCACCTCGTCTTCGTCAAGGAGCTGATCCGCGAGGGGTTGCTCGATGATCCGGTGATGATCCAGCTTTGTATGGGCATTCCCTATGGCGCACCCGACGATCCGCTGACGACCATGGCGATGGTCCACCAGCTACCGCCAGGCGCGGTGTTCAGCGGCTTTTCGATCGGGCGGAACCAGTTGCCATTCGTGGCCATGGCGGCGCTGGCCGGGGGCAATGTGCGCGTGGGACTGGAGGACAACCTCTACCTCGGGCGCGGGCAGTTCGCGAGCAATGGCCAATTGGTCGAACGTGCGGTGCAAATCCTGACGGGCATGGGCGCGCGCATTCTCAGTCCCGCTGAAGTGCGCACCAAACTCAAGCTGACCAAGCGCTAGGATCGGATCGCACATGGCAAACGAAATCCGCCCTGAGATCAGGAAGGTCGGGATTATCGGCGGCGGCGTGATCGGCGCAGGCTGGGCGGCGCGCTTTGTGCTCAACGGGATCGATGTTGCGGTCTACGATCCAGACCCGGAGATCGAGCGCAAGACGGCGGCGGTGCTCGCAAATGCGCGCAGGGCAATGACCCGGCTGTTTGGCCAGGCGCTGCCTGCTGAAGGCACGGTGACCTTTGCGACCAGCATTGCCGAAGCCGTGCGCGACGCTGATTTCATTCAGGAAAGCCTGCCCGAGCGCGAGGACCTGAAGGTGCAGCTGCTCGCCGAGATGGATGCAGCGATGCCAGCGCATGCCGTCATCGGCTCGTCCACTTCGGGCCTGCTGCCAACAAAATTGCAGGCCGGCATGGCACGGCCCGACCGGCTGGTCGTCGGCCATCCGTTTAATCCGGTCTATCTGCTGCCGCTGGTCGAAGTCTGCGGAGGCGACCAGACAAGCCAAGCAACAAAAGACATTGCCGCCGCCGTTTACGAACGCATCGGCATGAAGGTACTGCACGTCCGCAAGGAGATCGACGGGTTCATCGCCGACCGCCTGCTCGAGGCCGTGTGGCGCGAGGCACTTTGGCTGATCAACGACGGGATCGCGACCGCCTCGGAAATCGACGATGCAATCCGCTTTGGCGCGGGGATGCGCTGGTCGTTCATGGGGACGTTCCTCGTCTACCGGCTGGCGGGCGGCGAGGACGGCATGCGGCATTTCCTCCATCAGTTCGGCCCTTCGATGGAATGGCCCTGGACCAAACTGATCGGCCCCAAGCTGACCGACGAGCTGATCGAGACGATTTCCCGCCAATCCGACGCGCAAGCGGGCGGGGTCGATCTGCGTACTTACGAGCGGCTACGCGACAATTGCCTCGTCGATCTGACGCATGCCTTGGAGCGCAACGATTTCGCCGCGGGCGCGGTGGCCAAGGCGCATCGCGAACGGCTGGGTGGTCAAGGCGCGGCCGATGGATCTGCGCTGGCCGATGGACGGCTTTTGACCATCTCCACCCCGGTCCAGCCCGAGTGGATCGACTACAACGAGCACCTGACCGAGTATTGCTATCTCAAGCTCTTCGGCGATGCGACCGATGTCGTGCTGGCAAAAGTCGGCGCGGGGCCGGGCTACGCTGCTGCGGGTTATTCCTGGTATACGGTGGAAACCCATATCCGCCACCTCGGTCAGGCCCGGCTGGGCGAGCCCATAGAAGTGCGCACGCGTGTTTTGGCGGCGGACACCAAGCGCCTGCATCTTTTCCACGAAATGGTAAGCCGCACGCAAGACGCCGTGATCGCGACTGCCGAGCACATGCTGGTCCATGTGGATGCCAAGGCCGAAAAATCGGCACCGGCGCCGCAGGCGATGCAGGACAAGGCACAGGCCCTTGTCACCGGACAGGCGCACCTACCGCCGCCAGAGGCTATGGGGCGGCAGATCAGGATGCCTGGCTGAACCACCCAGGGGAGAGTGATGCCGCATGGCTTTGGTTGAAACCCGGTCGATCGATTACATTCCGCTGGCCGAGCGGAAGGGCAAAGTGCGGGACCTTTGGCCAGTGTGGTTCACAGGAGACGCGCATCTGGCGACGCTGGCCACCGGGGCGATCAGCGTTGCGAGCGGCCTCGACCTGTTCTGGTCAAGCCTCGCGGTGATCGGCGGCTGCATGCTTGGCACAGTGCTCATGGCACTCCATTGTACACAAGGGCCACATCTGGGCTTGCCGCAGATGATCCAGTCGCGCCCCCAGTTCGGCTATTTCGGCGCCCTGCTCGTCTGGGTCGTCGCGCTGGTCACCTATATCGGCTTCAATGCGTTCAACCAGTCGCTTGCCGCCAGCACGGTCAAGGAACTGGTCGGCTTTCCCGAAGGGCCGACAATCATCGTCTTCGGGGTCGTTGCGGCATCCGTGGCGGCGGTGGGGTACGACCTGATCCACAAGGCCCAACGCGCACTGGCCTATTTGATGCTCGGCGTGCTCGCGGTCTATACTATCGGCCTTTTCACCATCGTCGACCTTGGCGCACTGCTGCGGCCGGGGCACCTCAACCCCAATTTATTCCTTGTCCAGTTCTTCGCAGCCGCGGGCTATCAGCTCAGCTGGTCGATCTATGTGTCGGACTATTCGCGCTATCTGCCGCGGGATGTGGGCATCCGCGCCTCATTTCTTTGGACGTTTTTCGGGGCCTTCATCGGCGGCGCGTGGATGATGCTCGTCGGCACGTTCGCCGCCGCAGCCTTTGCCAACGCAGACATTGTTGTCGCGTTGCGCCACAGTGCAGACGCCATGTTCGGCGGGTTTGGTGTCATCATGCTGGTCAGCAGTTTCGGCGGGCTGGTCACGATCACGTCACTCAACCTGTACGGGGCGTCGCTTACCCTGCTCAGCGTGGTAGACAGCGTGACCCCGATCCGGCTCGGCGCCGTCGCGCGCCTTACCGCGCTGCTGGTGTGCTTTGGCGCCTCGTTGTCGCTGTCGCTTGCTGTCGGCGACAATGTGCTCCACGGGCTGGAGGCGTTCCTCGGCCTGCTGGTCTATCTCTTTACGCCATGGACGGCGATCAACCTCGCGGACTTCTTCATCGTGCGAAAAGGGCGTTATTCGATCCGGGCGATCTTCATGGCGGACGGGCTCTATGGCCGGTGGAACTGGCGCGGGCTGACGGCCTACGCCGTCGGCTTCATTGCCATGGTCCCGTTCTTCCGGACCACACTCTATGTGGGCCCCGTCGCCAAAGCCCTTGGCGGGGCAGATATCTCGATGCTGATTGGGCTGCCGGTCGCAGCGGCGGTCTATCTTCTCCTGTGCCGCAGTCTTAATCTTTCTGGAGAGCTTGCGCAGATTCCAGCGCTTGACCGCAATCTGGAAACGGAACCGGTGCGATGAGCTGGCGCTATTTTGCTTTGACCGCACTTGTGCTCGCCACCCCCGTGGCCGCGCAGCCCGTTGCCTTTCCTGACCACTTCGATTCCATTGGCACCCCGCTTCAAAGCCTGCAGACCAGCGAGGGGCGCACGGTGCATTTCACCGACACCGGCGAGCCGGACTGGAAGCCCTTGCTGTTCATTGGTGGCGTTGGGACGAGCGCCCGGGCGCCGGAACTGGTTGCATTTCTCGACACCCTGCGTCGTCGCCTCAAGGTGCGGATCATCGCGGTCGAGCGCAATGGGCTCGGCGACACCGCCTTTGACGCGGCCTGGACGTTTGACGACTACACCAGCGAAGTGCGGCAGGTGCTAAAGCACCTTGGCATCGCGCGTTTCGCACTGGTCGCGATCTCGGGCGGCGGAGCCTATGCCGGGCATATCGCTGCGGCAATGCCCGAGCGGCTAAGCTCCTGGCACATGCTCGCGGCCATTGCGTCGGCCCCGGCGAGCACTCCCTTGTGCGCTGCAGATCAGGCCGCACTTGAGGCCAGTCTGGCAAAGCAAGTCGGCAGCCCCCGCGTGTTCTGGGCCCTGCCCGCCACGGGCGTCGCCGGCAAAGTTCCCGGCTTTGCCGACCGCGCAGCAGACGAAGGCGCGCACGCCTACTTCATCGCCGGGCAGCGCGGCGATGCGCGGGGCGTTGCGCGCGAATACCGGCGGTTCTGCGATGTGCCCGCTGCGGTCACCGCGTTTCCGGCCCCCGCGTTCTTCTACTATGGCGAGGCCGATCCGCTGGTCCCACCAAGCCAGGGCGAATTCTGGGCGGGCAAAGTGGTGGGCAAGGTCACCTTCCGCCGCTATCCAGGCGAAGGTCACGATGTGCAGTACCGCCATTGGGACCAGCTTTTGCTCGATGTTTCTGGGCATGGCGGGCAAACGCTCGTTTGCGAACGAGGTCGCCCGCGGCTGAAGGTGGGGCTGCTCCAACCTGCACAGCTTGCGACGGGGATAACGCTTGGGGTCTGCGCGTGGCAGGCCGGACGCAGGGAGCAGAAATAATGCCGCCGGGTCCTCTCGACGACGCCGGGCATGGGTTGCACACACCGCTCGAAGGGGTCGCCGCGCAGCCGCTACAGCCAGGTGAACCAATTGCAGCGCCGCTGCGCCTCATCTCTCCGACGGTCCCGCGGGACTGGGTCGACTACAACGGGCACATGAGCGAATCATGCTATCTGCTCGTCATCGGCGACCAGTCCGACGCATTCTTCCGCATGATCGGGGTCGACGAGGCCTACCGCGCGGGCGGGCATTCGCTGTTCACTGTGCAGACGATGATCTTCAATCTGGCCGAAGCGCATCTCGGCGACCGGCTCGACCTCTCGCTGCAAGTGCTCGATGCCGACGAAAAGCGGCTCCACCTCTTCCACGCTATGTACAACGCCGAGACAGGCGTTTTGCTGGCAACGGGCGAGCAGATGCTGGTGCATGTCGATATGGCCGCCGGGCGCAGCACGCCGATGCCGCCAGAGCTTCATACGCGCGTGCAGGCGATACGCGCCGCCCATGCCGATCTTCCACGCCCCGCGCAGGCCGGGCGCAGCATTGCCATCAACCGGAACCCTGCCTGATGCATTTCGAACTCTCCCCCGAGCAGCAGATGCTGGTCGAAACCGTGCGGCGCTTTGTCGAGATCGAGCTCTATCCCCATGAAAAGATGGTCGATGACACCGACAGCGTGCCGGACGAACTGGCCGCTGAAATCCGCGCCAAGTCGCAGGCACTCGGGCTCTATGCGGTGAACATGCCGGCCGAACTGGGTGGCGGCGGACTTGGCACCTTCGACACAACCCTGATGGAGCGCGAACTTGGCCGCGCGAGCTATGGCCTGCAGATGATGATCGCGCGGCCCAGCAATATCCTGCGCGGGTGCACCGGCAGCCAGATCGAGGACTATCTCTTGCCAACGATCCGGGGCGAACGGCACGATTGCCTTGCGATGACCGAGCCCGATGCTGGGTCCGACATCCGCTCGATGCGCAGTTTTGCACGCCGCGATGGCCCAGAAAAGGGCGGGGACTTCGTGATCAACGGCACCAAGCATTTCATCAGCCATGCCGATGTGGCCGATTTCGTCATCCTTTGCGCGGCCACGGGCGAGCAGGGCGGCAAGAAGACGATCAGCTGCTTCCTTGTGGACTTCGACACGCCCGGCCTCACGCGCCGGCGCGGCGCGAAATGTGTCTCGCACCGGGGCTATCACCAGTGCGAGCTGATCTTCGAGGATTGCCGCGTGCCCGCCTCCAGCCTGCTCGGCGAGCTCGACAAGGGCTTCGAGCTGATGGGGCAATGGCTGGGGTCAACCCGGCTGCAAGTGGCGACGACCTCGGTCGGGCGCGGGCAACGGGTGCTTGAAATGGCGACACAATGGGCGGCGACGCGCAAGCAGTTTGGCCAGCCGATCGGCAAGTTTCAAGGGACCGGCTTCAAGCTGGCCGACATGAAGACCGAGCTGGAAGCCGCCGAACTCCTGACCTTGCGCGCCGCGTGGAAGGACGATCAGGGCACGATGACCGATACCGATGCGGCGATGGCCAAGCTCTTCGCCTCCGAGGCGCTGGCCCGCGTGACCGATAATGCGCTCCAGATCTTTGGCGGGATGGGGCTGATGGATGAACTCCCCATCGAACGGTTCTGGCGCGATGCACGGGTCGAGCGGATCTGGGACGGGACCAGCGAGATCCAGCGCCACATCATCAGCCGCGCGCTGCTGCGCCCACTGGAGGGATGAGCACGGACAGGCTAGCGCGCCTGCTGCGCCCGCGCAGCTTGGCGATCGTGGGTGGCAAGGCGGCCGAGGAAGCGGTGCGTCAGTGCTGCGCGCTGGGCTTTGCCGGGCCAATCTGGCCGGTGAACCCGAAGCGTGAGCGCATGGGCGGCTTGCCCTGCTTTGCCAATATGGCGGCACTGCCTGAAGCGCCGGATGCGGTGTTCATGGCTGCGCCCGCGCCCGCCACCATCGCACTGGCAGGCGAACTTGCCGGTGCGGGCGGGGCGATCTGCTATGCAGCGGACTTTGCCGAGAGCGGCGAGGAGGGCCGCGAACGGCAGGAGGCATTGCTTATCGCTGCCGGGGGGGTGCCGTTGATCGGGCCCAATTGCTACGGCATGCTCAATCTGTTCGACCGAGTGGCACTATGGCCCGATCAGCACGGCTGCCTGCCCATCGATTCCGGGCGCGGCGTCGCGATAATCAGCCAGAGCGGCAATCTGGCGCTCAATTTCACGATGCAGATGCGCGGACTGCCGATTGGCTATGTCGTCTCGGTGGGCAATTGCGCAGATGTCACCACGGCGGACTTGATCGAAGCGCTGATCGGAGACGAGCGGGTCAGCGCAATTGGCCTGCATCTTGAAGGGCTGGGTTCGGTCGCGCGCTTCTCCAAAGCCTGCCTTGCCGCGCGCGCGGCGGGGGTGCCGCTGGTCGCGCTCAAGACGGGCGCTTCGGCCAAGGGAGCGGCGCTGACGCTCTCGCACACCAGTTCACTCGCTGGGGCCGATGCACTGATCGATGCGCTGTTCGCGCGATATGGCGTGGCGCGGGCGCATGACCCTGGCTGCTTTCTCGAGACGCTCAAGCTGTTACATGTGAGCGGTCCCTTGCGCGGGCGGCGGATCACCAGCGCCAGCTGTTCAGGTGGTGAAGCTTCGCTCATGGCCGATCTCGCCGAACGCGCAGGCCTTGAGACGCCCGACTTTCCCGATGCGGTGCAGGCCGAGCTCGAAGCCGTGCTGGGCCCAAGGGTCCATGTCGCCAATCCGCTCGACTACCACACCTACATCTGGGGCGATGAGGCGGCGCAGACAGCATGTTTTGCCGGGATGCTGGCTGCAGACTTCGAAGCCTCACTGCTTATCCTCGATTTTCCCCGCGCAGACCGGTGCACCGGCACGGACTGGGAGCTAACAATCGCGGCCTACCTTGCGGCGTTGCGCACCCGTCCGGCAGCCAATGGCACGGTGCGAATCGTCGCGAGCGCGCTCGCTGAAAACATGCCTGAAGCAATCGCAACGCAGCTGATCGCACAGGGTGTCGTGCCCGCGAACGGGTTGGCCGAGGCGTTGCATGCAGTCGCGGCGGCTGCGCGAATTGGCGAGGCATGGGCCCGCCCTGCCCCTGCCACCCTGCCAGAAGCGCTGCCGATGGTTGCCGGCGAAGCCGTCACTTGGGACGAGGTGCGCAGCAAGGCCGCGCTGGCCGCGCGCGGCGTGCCCGTGCCGCGCGGGCGCTTGCTGACGCTGGCCGAACTGGAAGTGCTCTGCGACGATGAAGGCACCTCCCTTCCCGCGGCGTTTCCGCTCGTGCTCAAGGCGGTCGGGGCTGATCTGGCACACAAAACCGAGCTGGGCGGGGTGGCGCTGGATCTTGCCAGCCGTACCCAATTGCGCGCCGCCGCGCACCGCATGGCCGGGATTGGCGGGAACTTCCTGATCGAGGAAATGGTCGATGGCACCGTCGCCGAACTGATCGTCGGAATCGGCCGCGATCCGCAGTTTGGCCTGTTCATGACGCTGGGCGCGGGCGGCATTTTCGTCGAATTACTAAAGCAGGTTGAGCAGATACTGCTGCCTGCCAGTCGCGCCGAGATCGAGGCGGCGCTGGCGCGGTTGCCATTCTATGGCGTGCTCGCAGGATATAGGGGTCGAGCGGGGTGCGATCTGCCTGCGCTGGTCGATGCCATCGCAGCGATTGCCGCTTTTGCTATGGCGCATGGGGACCGGCTGGAAGAACTCGACGTCAATCCGCTGCTGGCCTTGCCCCAGAGTGCGGTGGCGGTCGATGCGCTGATCCGGATGAGGGAGCCTTTGCCATGAGTGCCGTCACGATCGAGAACCACGCCGGGACGCTGATTATCACGCTCGACAGGCCCAAGGCCAATGCCATCGACGTGGCGACCAGCCTCGAACTCTATGAAGCATTCAAGACGCTGAACGATGATGCAGCGTTGCGGGTTGGCATCATCACCGGCACCGGGCGGTTCTTTTCGGCGGGTTGGGATCTCAATTCGGCCAATGAAGGTGAAGCCATCGATGCCGATCATGGCCCAGGAGGCTTTGCCGGTCTCACCGAGTTTTTCAGCCTGGCCAAGCCGGTGATTGCGGCGGTCAATGGCCTCGCGGTTGGCGGTGGGTTTGAACTCGCACTAGCCGCCGATCTGATCGTCGCCAGCACCGCCGCGCGATTCTGGTTGCCGGAGGCGCAGCTGGGGATGTTGCCCGATGCCGGCGGGCTGCTGCGACTGCCCAAGGCGATCCCGACGAGGCTGGCGCATGAGATGATCCTCACCGGTCGGCGTCTGGACGCCGATGAAGCGCTGGCACTGAACCTTGCGAACCGGGTGGCGGCGCCAGACAAGCTGCTGGACAGCGCACTGGAACTGGCGGTCACGATCGCGCAATCCGCACCTCTGGCGATTGCTGCCGCGCGCGATATCTTGCGCAGGACCAAGGGA
>JBMOGG010000097.1:0-10906 GCA_049318505.1 Sphingomonas sp.
CGCAGCGTGCGCTGGTGCGCGTACATGTTGGCCAGCGGGGTGACCTGCGAGATGCCGGCACCACCGTGCGCCTGCATCGCCCAGTCGATGATCTGGCAGGCCATGTTCGGCGCGATCACCTTGATCATCGCGATCTCGGCGCGGGCGACCTTGTTGCCGACCGTGTCCATCATGTAGGCGGCCTTCAGCGTCATCAGCCGGGCCTGGTCGATCATGCAGCGCGACTCGGCGATGCGCTCGTGCCAGATCGAGTGCTGCGAGATCGGCTTGCCGAACGCCACCCGCGACATCAGCCGCTTGCACATCAGTTCGAGCGCGCGCTCGGCCGCGCCGATGGAGCGCATGCAGTGGTGGATGCGGCCCGGCCCGAGGCGGCCCTGCGCGATCTCGAAGCCACGGCCTTCACCCAGCAGCATGTTGCTGGCCGGGATGCGGACGTCCTTCAGTTCGATTTCCATATGGCCATGCGGCGCGTCGTCGTAGCCGAACACGGGCAGGTGGCGCAGGATGTTCACGCCCGGCGCGTCAAGTTCCATCAGCACCATCGATTGCTGCGAATGGCGCTGTGCCTCGAAATCGGTCTTGCCCATCACGATGGCGATCTTGCAGCGCGGATCGCCGGCGCCCGACGACCACCATTTGCGGCCGTTGATGACATATTCGTCGCCCTCGCGGCGGATGGCGGTTTCGATGTTGGTGGCGTCGGACGACGCGACGGCAGGCTCGGTCATCAGGAAGGCGGAGCGGATCTCACCCTCCATCAGCGGCTTCAGCCAGCGCTCCTTCTGCTCGCGCGTGCCGTAACGGTGGAACACTTCCATGTTGCCGGTGTCGGGGGCCGAGCAGTTGAAGACTTCGCTGCCCCAGCCGACGCGGCCCATTTCCTCGGCGCAAAGCGCATATTCAAGGTTAGTCAGACCCGGGCCATCGAATTCGAAGCTGTCGTCGACATGCACGCGGCCCGACGTCGGCGGCATGAACAGGTTCCAGATGCCGGCAGCCTTGGCGCGGGCCTTCTCGTCTTCGACGACCTGCAGGACCTTCCAGCGCGAACCTTGCTTTTGCTGGTCGTAATAGTCCTGCTGGCGGGGGATGACGTGCTGCGCCATGAATTCGCGCACCCGGTCGCGCCAAAAACGCTGCCGCTCGGTCAGGTCGAAGTCCATGGTTCTCTCCTTTACGTTTGCGTCAAGCCTATGACGCGCAGACTCGGGCGCGGTCCAGCCCTAATTCTCCGACGCTACGGCAAGCTTGGCGAGGCGGGCGTTGTGCTCGGCCTCGCCGAAGGGAAATTTGAGGCACGCCCATGCCGATGCTGCCGCAAGGACGAGAGTCGCGATCACGAAATACAGCGTGTAGCGATCGATAGCCGCCAGTGGCACTGCGCCTGCCACGGCCTTTTCGGGGAAATCGGCCAGGGCCAGCAACTGCCCGGCGATCAGGATGCCGAAGCCTGTCGCCGTCTTTTGCATGAACAAGGCGCCTGCAAAGAACAGCCCTTCCTCGCGACGGCCGGTGCGCTCCTCCGACGCCTCGACGACGTCGGACATCATCGAGGCACCGATCATCAACGCGCCGATGCCTGCTGCCGAGCCGGTCGTGTTGAGGAGCATGAACAGCGGGAGCAGTGCTGGCGAGCCAACCTCTGGAAACCAGCCCATGAGCCGCAGCGTATAGGACGAACAGACGAAAAGTGCGGAGACGACCGTGAACATCGCGGCAGCCTGCGGTTTCCCCATCGCGCGGGCGACAGGCATGACGGTGAAGAAGATCGCCACCATCCCGCCGAACAGCCCGACTGCGTAGATCAGCAGTTCGCTCCCGCGCAGCTGCCAGACAAAATTCAGATTATATTGCGAAATCGCAAAGCCGACACCCTGGTTGGAATAGCCGAAGATGCCCGCGAGCATCAGGACGATAAAGGCGCGGTTGCCGAGCGACTGGCGCACGTCTGTCAGCAGCGCGCCGAACGACTGTGGGGCGATCCGCTGCGTGGGTGGATGCGCCATGCGCCGGTGCGTGCCGAGCGCCGACAGCAGGACGGTCACCACCATGACGCCCGCCCCGAACCAGCCATAGCTTGCAAAGCCGCTGCGCGCCCCCGCGCCGCTCATCTGGGTCAGGAACACGCCATAGGCGAGCATCAGCATCGACAGTCCGCCGAGCCAGCCGAACAAGTAGCGGTAGCGCAGAATGGACGTGCGTTCGTGATAATCGGGCGTCATTTCGGGCGCCATGGCAAGGCTCGGTACCTCGTTGGTCGCGATAGCGGCGCGCGCGAAAATGGCGGTGACGAGCAGCCATCCTAAAGCGAGCGGCGTGCTGCCCTCGGGGGGGTACCAGAGCAGGAGCCACGACAGGCCGATCGGGAGTGCAGAGGCATAGAGCCAAGGGTGTCGGCGTCCCCATTTCGTATGTGTACGGTCGCTGAGCACGCCGATCATGGGGTCGATGAAGGCGTCGAAGATCAGGGCGACGGCGATCACCAGCCCGACCATAGCTGCATTTAATCCGACGACCTGATTGTAGAACAACAGCAGGAAGGACGAAAAGCCGTTGTCCTTGATCCCATAGGCGATCGCCCCGGCGCCGTAAGCGATCTTTGTGCCGACCGGCACGCGATCCTGCGCCGCAGTCACGCGCGCCTGCCGGTATCGAATCGCATGACACATCCTCGTCTTTTTGTTGGCATCACGATGGGTGCACGACCGGCCCGGGTCAACCGGTGTGCGCTTGCCGCTACGGCATGCTGCCGCGGGCGAAAGCTGCTTGCCGTTAACGTAAAGCAAGCATAGCCTCAGTCGCAAAGTAGCTGGTCTTGGGAGAGTCGCATGTCTGATCTGGAAACCTTCCGCGCGCAAACCCGCGCTTGGCTCGAGGCGCATTGCCCCCCCGAAATGCGTGAGCCGGTGCGCGACGAAAGCGACGCCTGCTGGGGCGGGCGCAATCCGACGTTCAAATCGCCGGCACAAAAGCAGTGGCTGGATCTAATGGCCGCTAAGGGCTGGACTGTCCCCGACTGGCCCAAGGCCTATGGCGGCGCGGGCCTGACGCCCGAAGAATCGAAGATCCTTCGGCAGGAAATGCAGTCACTCAATTGCCGCTCGCCGCTGTCGAGCTTTGGCATCTGGATGCTCGGGCCGGCGCTGCTGAAATTTGGGACCGAGGAGCAGAAGGTCCATTATCTGAACCAGATCGCGCGTGGCGAGATCCGCTGGTGCCAGGGCTATTCGGAGCCGGGATCGGGCAGCGACCTCGTCTCGATGCAGACTTTTGGCGAGGACAAGGGCGATCACTGGGTCGTCAACGGCCAGAAGATCTGGACGAGCTATGCGGATAAGGCCGACTGGATTTTCTGCCTTGTGCGTACCGACAAGACGAACAAGTATCAGGGCATTAGCTTCTTGTTGTTCGACATGACGACGCCGGGTGTCACGACCAAACCCATCCTGCTGATCAGCGGCAATTCACCGTTCTGCGAAACCTTTTTCGACAATGTTGTCGTGCCCAAGGATCAGATCGTCGGCGACGTGAACCGCGGCTGGGACGTCGCCAAATATCTGCTGGGTCACGAGCGCGAGATGATCTCGGGAGGCGGCCTCGGCACGGACATGATGTCGATCGGCGCCCAGTATAAAGACGTGGCCAGCAAAGAGCCTGTGCTTCGTGCCGACATGGCCGACTTCGACGTCGAGGTCATGGCCTTCCGCGCGATGAGCGAGAAGTTCGTCGACGAGATGAAGGTCGGCAAGGGGCATCCCGCGTCGCCAAACATGATGAAGTACGTCGGCACCGAGCTGAACAAGCGCCGCCACGAACTGCTGATGGCAGCCGGCGGTTCTGCGGCCCTCGAATGGGAAAGCACGGAATCGCGGGGGGGCGCCAGGGCGCGGACATGGCTGCGCACGAAAGCGAACAGCATCGAGGGCGGCACGAGCGAAGTGATGCTTGGTGTCGTCGCCAAGCGTATCCTCGATTTGCCGGGGGCTTAAATCTCTCTTCCCTTCAGGGGAGAGGGGGTCAGAATGCCGCTTTATCTCACCGAAGACCAGACGATGCTCCGCGATACGGCCAAACCGTTCATCGCTGATGCCGCGCCTGTAAAACACCTGCGCACCTTGCGCGACAGCAAGGACGAGACCGGCTTCAGCCGCGACCTGTGGAGCCAGTTCGCCGAAATGGGTTTCACCGGCATCATGGTGCCGGAGGCCAATGGTGGCCTTGGCCTGGGCCATGTCGAGGCGGGGATCGTACTTGAGGAAATCGGGCGCAACCTGACGCCGTCGCCGTTCCTGACGACGGCGGTGGCCGCGGTCGAGGCGCTGAAGGCGAGTGGGCGGCTGTCCGAGGAATGGCTGCCTAAGATTGCATCGGGCGCAGCGATCGTCGCGCTTGCAGTCGATGAAGGTGCCAAGCATCATCCGAGCGCGGCGACGTTGAAGGCCGAGCGCTCGGGCAACGGGTTCAAGCTGACGGGCACAAAGACGTTCGTCCTCAACGGCCATGTCGCCGACATGATGATCGTTGTGGCGCGCACCGCGGGTGCCGCGGGCGAGCAGGCGGGCCTGACTTTGTTTGCGGTGCCCAAGGATGCGGGCCAGACTGCCGACCCGCGCCGACTCGTCGATAGCTCGCTGGCAAGCCATGTGACATTCGACGGGGTCGAGGTCGATGCCGATGCCGTGATCGGTGACGTCGATGGCGGCTGGGCGGTGCTGGCGAAGCTGCTCGATGCGGGGCGTGTCGGTGCGGCCGCCGAGATGATCGGCGTCGGCTCGGCGGCGATGGACATGACCGTCGACTACCTCAAGCAGCGCAAGCAGTTCGGCAAGCTGATCGGTGAATTCCAGGCGCTCCAGCATCGCGCCGCACATCTCTATGGCGAGATGGAAGTGGCGCGGGCGACAGTGCTGAAGGCGCAGCAACTGCTCGACGCTGGCGATCCGCGTGCCGAAATTGCGGTTGCCGTTGCCAAGGCCAAGACCGGCAAGGCCGTGCGCCTGTCGGTTCAGGAAGGCGTGCAGATGCATGGCGGCATTGGCATGACCGACGAGTACGACATCGGGCTGTACATGAAGCGAGACCGCGCGCTCGAGGAGTTCTTCGGCGACGCGCGCTACCATGCCGAGCGTGTGGCGCGGATGAGCGGTTACTGAGCATGTCTCTGGACACCGAAACCTTCGACGCGCTCCTCGACATGGTGCAGCGGTTCGTCAGCGAGCGCTTGCGGCCGAACGAGGCGCTGGTTGCCGAGAGCGACGATATTCCGGCCGATATCGTCGCCGAGATGAAGGATATGGGGCTCTTTGGTCTGTCGATTGAGCCCGAATATGGTGGTCTGGGTCTCTCGATGCTCGAGGAGATCAAGGTCGCGATCGAGCTCGGCAAGACCTCGCCCGCAATGCGCTCCACCTTCGGCACCAACGTTGGCATCGGGTCGCAGGGGCTGGTGATGGCAGGGACGCCCGAACAAAAAGCGCAGTGGCTGCCCCATATTGCGTCGGGCGACGTCATCACGAGCTTTGCTCTGACCGAGCCCGATATCGGCAGCGACAGCGCCAATGTGAAGACCCGCGCGGTTCGCGACGGCAACCAGTGGAAGCTCACTGGCACGAAGCGCTACATCACCAATGCCGACCGGGCATCGCTGTTTACGGTCATGGCGCGCACGGGCGAAGAGGGCGCGCGCGGCGTGTCGGCCTTCCTCGTGCCGGCAAATTCCCCGGGACTGACCATCGGCGCGCCTGAAAAGAAGATGGGCCAGCAGGGCGCACATGTCTGCGACGTCAATTTCGACAATGTGCCGGTGCCGCCGGAGAATATGCTGGGCGCCGAGGGCGAGGGGTTCAAGGTCGCGATGCGCGTGCTCGATCGCGGGCGCCTTCACATTGCGGCGATTTGCGTGGGCGCTGCGGAGCGTTTGATCACAGACTCGGTCGCCTATGCCAGCCAACGCTTCCAGGGCGGCAAGCCGATCGCGCAGCACCAGCTGATCCAGGGCATGATCGCCGACATGAAGACCGAATGCCTCGCGGCAAAGGCGCTGGTCCTCCAGACCGCGGTCGCCAAGGATGCAGGTGAGGGCGTCGTCATGGAAGCGGCGGCGGCCAAATATTTCGCGTCGGAAATGGTCGGGCGCGTGGCGGACAAGGCCGTGCAGATCTTCGGCGGGGCAGGCTATGTTGCCGACTATGGGATCGAACGCTTCTACCGCGATGTCCGGATTTTCCGGATCTACGAAGGTACGAGCCAGATCCAGCAGCTCATCATCGCGCGCGAGACGTTGAAGCGGGGTGGGTGATTAAGTTCTAAAGCCCGTCCCCTGCGGGGAAAAATTGGGGTGGGAACGGTCTTTCCCCAAAGAGCAATCGTGGTGGTGGCGGACCTGCCCCACCCCCCTTAAGGGGGGCAAGAAGGAGAGAACCATGGACATCGCAAATATTTTTCGTCTCGACGGCCGCGTCGCGCTGATCACGGGCGGCTCGCGCAATATCGGTTCATGGATTGCCGAGGCGTTTATCGCACAGGGCGCCAAAGTCTATATTTCGGCGCGCAAGGCCGATGCCTGCTTTGCCATGGCCGAAAAGCTGGGGCCGAACTGCATTGCACTGCCGCAGGATGTGTCGACTGTTGCCGGCTGTCAGGCGCTCGCCGCGCAATTTGCGGAGCGCGAGCCCAAGCTCGATATCCTCGTGAATAATGCCGGTGCTGCCTGGGCCCAGCCATTTGCCGAGTTTCCCGAGAAAGGCTGGGACAAGGTGATGGACCTCAATGTCAAGTCGCCCTTCTTCCTGACGCAAGCGCTGTTTGAACAGCTGAAGGCCGCGGCATCAGCGGACCAGCCGGCCAAGGTGATCAATGTCACCTCGATCGATGGCCAGCGCCTTAACCCGTGGGATCACTACAGCTATCAGGCCTCGAAGGCGGCGCTGATCATGCTGACCAAGAAAATGGCGGCGCACCTCATTTCCGACAATATCGTCGTCCAGTCGCTGGCGCCGGGGGCCTTTGCTTCAGAGATGAACACCGCAGCGCGCGACCATGCCGAAGCGGTCGGCAAGGCGATCCCCGCCAAGCGTATCGGGCGGCCCGAGGATATTGCGTCCGGGGCCGTTTATCTGGCGTCGCGCGCGGGTGATTATGTCATTGGCCATACGCTCAACGTCGACGGCGGTCTGGTCAGTGCCGAGTTGCAGGCGTCAATCGACGCCTAACGGACGATCAGGAACTTCAGGTTCGCGCTCGCGATCGGCTTGGCCTCGTCCTCTTGCCAGGCGGTCGCGACGACATTGGCAATGCGCCGACCCAGGCGGACGATCTGTGCCGCGGCATGCGCATCTTCGAGCTTGCCGCCGCGCATGAAATCGACTGTGATCGAGATCGGCTTGATGCGCCCCTCGCCCGAAAGTGCATCCATCAGCGTCACCCAGGCGGCGTAGTCGAGCAGGCCCGAAATTGCGCCACCATGCAGGAACCCGGGGCGCCCGCTGACCCCTTCGCCGGGCGCCATGGTTACGAGCGCACGGCCGGTCTCGCGCGACAGCGTCAGGCCGAGCGTGCGGGCATAGGGTGAGGAAAACTCAGGCATCGGTGAACATATAGGTGCCGGCCACATGGGCGAGCGGTCGGGCAGGATCGCCGTCATGCGCTTCGCCGCGGACGAAGGCGATGCTCTTGGTGACCTTATAGCATTCGCCGCGGCCGATCACCGTCTTGCCGGGTTCGGCGGGACGCAGATAATCGACGCGCAGGTCGAGCGTTGCCTGCGGGCGGAATTTCTTCGTCGCCAGCCAGATCGAAATGCTGGTCGCCGAATCCATCATCGTGATGATCGGACCCGAAGCGATGATGCCCGTCTCCATGTCGCCGATAAGGTCGTCGCGATAGGGCAGGCGTAGCTCGCACCAGTTATCGCCGTGCGCGCTATACTCGGTGCCGATCAGGCCATTATGGTTGTGGCCGGTCATCAGCTTGATGAATTTGCCGGGGTCGAATTCAACGCTCATATGGGTAGCTCTAAGCACGGCTTTACGTTTGCGTAAAGCGAGCTCTGCGCTAAGGTCTGCAGCAGGAGGGAGCCATGCACCCATATCGTCACGCGGCGGCAACGCCGGACAAGGCGGCTGTCATTGTTGCGGAAACCGGCGCGGTCATGACCTACGCCGAACTGAACGACGCCTCGAACCGGGTCGCGCAGTATCTTCGGTCGCGCGGGCTGATGCCGGAGGCGCGTGTTGCGTTTTTCCTGACCAATACGCCCGATTATTATGCGCTGGTCTGGGGCGCGCAGCGCGCCGGGCTGCGCTTCGTCGCGGTGTCGTCGAAACTGACGGCGTCCGAAGTCGATTATATTCTGAACGACAGCGGTGCCGAAATGCTGGTGGCGGGCGCCGATCTGGCGCATGTTGCCGAGGCGCTGACCGCTGCCTGCGACCGGTTCAGCCTGGGCGGGGCGATCTCCGGCTTCAACCCGTGGGAAGATGCAGTGGCTGCCATGCCGGCAAGCCCAATCCCGGACGAGACGGCGGGCGCGTCGATGCTCTATTCGAGCGGGACGACGGGTCGACCAAAGGGTATCCGCCTGCCGACACCCGTCGATCCCGCCATCGACGGGATGAACCCGCTGACGATGCTGGCGGCGGGATTCTTTGGGCTGGGCGCGCACAGCATCTACCTGTCGACGGCCCCCTTATATCATGCCGCGCCGCTGGCCTGGACGATGGTCGTGCACAAGCTGGGCGGGACGGTCGTGCTGATGACGAAGTTCGATCCCGAGGCGGCGCTGAAGTTCATCGAGCAGTACAGGTGCAATGCGGGCCAGTTCGTACCGACCCATTTCGTGCGCATGCTGAAGCTGCCGGAGGCGGTGCGCACGCGCTACGACGTGTCATCGATGCAGGTCGCGATCCATGCCGCCGCGCCGTGTCCCGTGCCCGTCAAGAAAGCGATGATCGACTGGTGGGGGCCGGTGATCGACGAATATTATGCAGGCACTGAAGGCAATGGCTTCACGGCCATCAAGGCGACGCAGTGGCTCGAACGGCCAGGCTCGGTCGGGCGCGCAATGGGCGAAGCCACGCTGCACATCTGCGACGAGGACGACAACGAGATGCCGCCGCGCGGCGAGGGCAGCGTTTATTTCAATGGTCCGCGCCCCTTCGAATACCACAATGATCCCGACCGCACGGCGGACACGCGCAACAGGCATGGCTGGACGACCCTGGGCGATGTCGGCTGGGTCGATGAGGAGGGCTATCTCTTTCTGACCGACCGCAAGAGCTTCATGATCATTTCGGGCGGCGTGAACATCTATCCACAAGAGATCGAAAATCTGCTGGTCGGCCATCCGAAGGTCGCCGATGTGGCCGTCGTCGGCGCGCCGCACGACGACCTGGGCGAGCAGGTCGTGGCGGTCATCCAGCCGGCCGATATGGCCCAGGCGGACGAGGCGCTGGCAGCGGAACTGACCGCCTATTGCCGTGCCAGCCTGTCAGGCCCGAAAATTCCGCGCCGCATCGATTTCATGGCTGAATTGCCGCGCCACGACACCGGCAAGCTTTACAAGCGGCTGATCAGGGATGCCTATTGGGCAAAGGAGACAAGTTAGTTTCCCTCCCCTTCAGGGGAGGGCTGGGGGCGGGGACTGTCCACCAGCTCCACGGCAAATTTTCGCGGACAGGCACCACCCCAACCCCTGCCCTGAAGGGGCGGGGGTCTACGGAGACATTATGACCGACCGCATATCCATCACCGTTACCGATCACATCGCCGATGTTCGCCTGACGCGCGCCGACAAGATGAATGCGCTTGATCCCGCCATGTTTCGCGAGATCGGTGCCGCGATCGACAGCCTCGCGACCCGCACCGATGTGCGCTGCGTCGTGCTGTCGGGAGAAGGACGGGGGTTCTGTGCGGGGCTCGACATGGCCAGCATGGCCACGGGCGGGTCGGGCACCGGCGCCGAGCGCAACGATCAGGGCAGCATCCTGCCACAGCACGTCACCTGGGGCTGGCGTCAGTTGCCGATGCCGGTAATCGCCGCTGTCCATGGCGTGGCGTTTGGCGGGGGTTTCCAGATCATGTCGGGTGCCGACATCCGGATCGTGGCGCCCGGCACGCGCTTTGCAATTCGTGAGAGCTACTGGGGGCTGGTCCCCGACATGGCAGGCTTCCCGATCTGGCGCGGGCTGGTCCGCGACGATGTGTTGCGCGAGCTGGTCTACACGGCGCGCGAGTTCGACGCGCAAGAGGCGCTGCACCACGGATTCATCACGCGTATTGCCGACGACCCGCATGCCGCCGCGATGGAGCTTGCGACCATGATCGCAGCAAAGAGCCCGCACGCTATTCGAGGCGCCAAGCGGTTGTGCAATGCCGCGCACGACCTTGACCCGCGCGCGATGCTCAAGATGGAAACCACCGAGCAGATCGCGGTGATCGGCAAGCCCAACATGATGGAGGCCGTCGCCGCCAACATGGGCAAGCGCGCGCCCGTCTTTACGGACTGACGCGCCCGCCTATCAGCGGAAGGGGCTCGAGAAGCGCGGATCCGTGCTCAGCGACGTATCGGTCAATGTCCGCATGAAGGCGACCAGCGCGGCCTTGTCCGCCACCGACAGGTTCAGCCGCTGGGGCGCGCCGCCCGGGCCTTTCAGGCGATTGTCGAGCGCGGGGCCGGCCTGCACGCCGCTGTTATAATGTTCGACGACCTGGTCGAGCGTTGCAAAGCGCCCATCATGCATGAAGGCGACCGACAGGGCGACATTTTTGAGCGAGGGCGATTTGAAAATGGTCGTTTCGCCCGCGTCGAGGCCGTTGCTATCCGAATTTGCAGTGAGCGCAAAGGTCGGCGGTGCGTGGCAGGCCGAACAGCCGGCGCCGCCTCCGCCCTGTCCCGTCATGAACA
>JBMOGG010000098.1:0-10826 GCA_049318505.1 Sphingomonas sp.
TTGAACGCCGCATCGTGGCCTGCACCCGCACCGATTTCGAGGGCTTGTTCCTCTTCGAGCGCGTGCCCTATGGCCGCTATTCTGTGAGGGCTGGACCAACTCGCAGCGGATACGATCAAGCTGTCGCCAGTGCGCGCAGGTGCGGCCGTCGTCACCGACAAACAGCCCTCGGTGCACCTGGGGGCCGTGGCGGCGGAGCCAGCAGCAGTGCTGCCGGCCGGGAATTAGGCGTTATGTCTTGGGTCCGCCGTGGCAAAGCCAAGCCGCCGGTTTCGCCGGGGCGAGGACGGCCGAGCCAGTCGCAGAACGTTGGAAATAGCTGGCTATTCCCGAGCTCGATAGGCTTTGGTGCGGTCGAGAAGACTCGAACTTCCACGGCCTTTCGGCCACAACGACCTCAACGTTGCGCGTCTACCAGTTCCGCCACGACCGCACAGTCAAGCACTCCAGCCTGACGGACCGGAGGAGGTAGGAGCGGCGCCCTAGCAAAGCGATGCGGCCCCCGCAATGGGGGTTGCACTCGGGTCAGCGTCGGCGGCTATTTCACCGTCGCGCCGATAAAAACAAACTTCATCTTGACCGCATTTTTCGGCGGATTCACGGTGGCGGAATCAAATGATACAGATTTGCGCGGCCCCAGCGTTGCAGCGGGGCGCGGGATCGTCCAGCTGTAGACGACACGGCCACCCGCATCGCGCATCTCAACCAAGATGTCGTACAGCGGCTGATCGGTGTCGGTTGGATTGATCACCCGTCCCGAAACCGGTTGCACAACGGCGCCGCTTGCCTGGGTGCGTGGTGCATCGGCCTTGGCCATGATCAGCAGCGGTACGTCGAATTCGGCGCCGCCGATCCCGAACAGCGCCATAACGCGCGCGGGACCGTAAAATGCCACAGCTCCACCGATCGACGCGAGGACCAGTGCGGCGGCAGCGGCATAGATCGTCCACATCCGCGCCGGGTTGCGACGGGGACGAAAGGGCGGCTTATGCGCATAGGCGTCGTAATCCGTCTCGTCCTGGGCATCGCCGGCAGGGTCTGGCTCGGGAACCGCAGGAACGCGAGACTTGACAGCGGGCGGGGCGACCGGTGCCGCAGCTGCTACCGGTTCGGCAAATGCCGCACGATCGACCAGGTCGCCGGGAAGCTCATAGTTTGGCGGATCCTGGAACCAGCTGTGCCGACACGCGGCACATCGTACCTGACGCCCGGTGGCGCCAATAGCGGTGTCTGGCACGACATAGCGGGTACGGCAGGCAGGACAGGACAGGATCACAGGGGTAAGTGCCTCATAACTATGATATGGTAAAGCACCCTTGCCGCCTTTCTGGCAAGGGCAGCGTGTACCGTGGCCTGACGTCTGTCTTTACGGATACGCCCTGGCCGTGCGATTGGCGCAGCAGCAAAGGGCAGTTACACAAACACCAATGGCCAATATCGTCCAGTTCGACAATGTAGGCCTGCGCTATGGCACGGGGGCGGAAACGTTGTCCGACGTGTCGTTCTCGCTGGCCAGCGGCAGCTTTTATTTCCTGACCGGCCCGTCCGGCGCAGGCAAGACGTCGCTGCTCAAGCTCCTCTATCTGGCCCAGCGTCCCAGTCGTGGCGCCATTAGGCTGTTCGGTGAGGATCTGGTCACTATGCCGCGCAGCCGGCTCCCGAAACTGCGGCGACGTATTGGCGTTGTGTTCCAGGATTTCCGGCTGGTGCCGCATCTCTCTGCCTTTGACAATGTCGCGCTTCCCCTGCGCCTGGCCGGGACGGACGAGCGCGAGATTCCGGCGCCGGTCGAGGAAATGCTGGCTTGGGTCGGGCTTTCGGATCGCGCTTCGGCGCGCCCCGCTACGTTATCCGGTGGCGAACAGCAGCGTGTGGCCATCGCCCGCGCGGTCATTGCCCGGCCCGATGTGTTGGTAGCCGACGAACCCACGGGTAACGTCGATGCAGAAATGGCGTTACGTTTACTTCACCTGTTCGACGGTCTGAACCGGCTGGGGACGACGATCGTCGTGGCAACGCACGACATGCACCTGATCGGGCGCATCCCCTCCGCACAGATGATGCGGCTGGACAAGGGGCGGCTCGCTGATCCCACGGGCAGCCTGCGCTACCCGCCGCAGTCGGCGGAAACGACCCTATGACCGGCGCCGTGGATGGCGCGCCGCGCCGCGTGCTCCCGGAAGGACGTTTTGCCGGGCCGATGCCCTGGGTCATTGCGATCATGATGTTCCTGGCCGTGCTGGCAGCCGCGGCTGCGCTGGCGATCGCGCACGCCGCTACGACCATGCAAGGGGCCATCGCCGGACGCGTCACTGTCCAACTGGTCGAGGCCAACCCGGATATTCGTGCACGCCAGCGCGTCGCCATCGTCAGCGAACTGCGCCGACACTCGAACATAACGGAAGTGAATGAAATCGGAGACGCGCAGGTGCGCGACCTGTTGACACCTTGGCTGGGCGCCGACGGGCTCGAGAGCGATTTGCCGGTGCCAGCGCTGATCGATGCGACGCTGATCGACAGCTCACCCACGGCGGTCGCCGATATCACCCGCACGGTGCAGGCAGTGTCCGGCGGCACGCGGGTCGACCGGCATGCAGATTGGCTTGGCCCGCTCGGCGGACTGCTCGACACGCTGCGCTGGCTTGCAGTAACGCTCGTCTTGCTCACCGCAACGGCCACGGCAGCCGCCGTTATCCTCGGCGCGCGGGCGGCGCTCGACCAGCACCGTGCGACCATCGACGTCATGCACCTGATGGGCGCAACTGATCGCCAGATTTCGCGCCTGTTCGAACGACGGGTCGCTCAGGACGCCATTTCCGGAGCGGCCCTGGGTTTTGTCGTTGCCATTTTGGCGCTCATCGTCCTTGGCTGGCGGATCAATGCCGTCGATTCGGCGCTTGTCGGGGGAAGCACCTTGGGCTGGCTCGACTGGGTCTTGATCGCCCTTTTGCCCGTAGCCGGTGTCGGAGTGGCCATCGGCGCCGCGCGTCTCACTGTCTTGCGTTCGCTGGCGCGTATGCTGTGATCCGTATCGTCGTCCGTCTTGCCGCGCTTGCCCTGCTCCTCTGGATGCTCGGCTTCGTCGCTTTCGTCGTGCTGCTGCCGCGCGCTGCGGATCTAAAGCTGAAGACGGACGTTATCGTCGTTCCGACCGGTGGCGTCGGCCGGACGGCCCGCGGGGCTGAAATGCTTGAGGCAGGCAGCGCGACGCGCATGTTCATCAGCGGCGTCGCAACCACGACGAAGGGGCATGAGATCGCGGCGCAAAACCACCTCGACAAGCGCCTTTTCGCCTGTTGTGTCGATCTCGGCCGCGAGGCGAGCGACACGCGCTCGAACGCGGAAGAAACGTCCGCTTGGCTGCGCAAGCGCAAGGCCCGCAGCGTGCGCCTGGTCACGACAGACTGGCACATGCCGCGCGCGCGCCTCGAGCTCGACCAGGCGGTGGACGCCGATGTTCGGATCATCGATGACGCCGTCGACAGCCAGGCCGATTTCAGCGTGCTGATGCGCGAATACAACAAATATCTGCTGCGTCGGGCAGCAGTGGCTGCTGGATGGTAAGCCTGCTGCGCTCGATCGTTTACACGATCGTCTTCTATCTTGGCAGCATCGTTTACACGGTGGCATCCTTTGCAAGCATCCCGTTCGGACGACCGGTCATCTATTATGCGCCGCGGGGATGGGCGCAGTTTCATTACTTCTGCATGCGCTGGTTGCTGGGGATCCGCGTCGTAGTTGAGGGAGAGCTGCCCCAGACCGGCGCCATCGTTGCCTTCAAGCATGAATCGATGCTGGAAACGACTGAGGTTCTGCGCCTGTTCGACCGACCAGCCGTCGTGTTCAAGGCTGAATTATTAAGAATTCCGCTATGGGGGTCTGCAGCGGTTGCGCATGGCGTGATCCCTGTGGCCCGCGAGACGGGAGCGACGGCGCTGCGCCGGATGTTAAAAGCGGGGCGCGAGGCGATTGCCGAAGCACGCCCGGTGATCATTTTTCCTGAAGGAACGCGGGTGCCGCACGGCGAAAAGGCCCCCCTCCGGCCCGGGGTCGCCGGGCTCTACAAAGCGCTGAACCTGCCTGTCGTCCCTGTCGCGCTTGATAGCGGTCGCCTGTGGCATCGGCGCAGTTTTGTGAAACACGCGGGCATTGTCACCTTCCGTGTTGGCGAAGTGATCCCCACGGGCCTGCCGCGCGAAGAGGTCGAGTCACGCATCCATGCGGGCATCAACGCGCTGAACCTCTGATCGTCAGTGGTCGCCGCGCCCGAAATCGGGACGCGCGTCGTCCTGCCCCTGTTCGATGATCGACCGCCGAACGGCCCGCGTGCGGGTGAAGAGCTCGAACAGTGCGTCGCCATCGCCCCAGCGGATCGCGCGTTGGAGCGCGGTCAGATCTTCGCTGAACCGCTGCAGCATCTCGAGCACCGCGTCCTTGTTGGTCAGGAAGACGTCGCGCCACATCACCGGATCGGATGCGGCGATTCGGGTGAAGTCGCGGAAGCCGCCAGCCGAATATTTGATGACTTCGGACTGGGTGACGCTTTCCAGGTCGGACGCCGTGCCGACGATCGTATAGGCGATCAGATGCGGCAGGTGGCTGGTGATCGCGAGTACCAGGTCGTGATGCGCCGGGTCCATGATCTCGACGTTTGAGCCCAGGCGTTCCCAAAATATCGAAACCCGTGCAATCGCCGCCTCGGGCGTGCCCGGGGCGGGCGTCAGGATGCACCAGCGTTGATGGAACAGCGCGGCAAATCCGGCCTCTGGCCCGCTGCGCTCGGTCCCCGCAACGGGGTGGGCGGGAACGACGATGTTGTCCGGCAGCGCCTTGGCCAGGGCGTTGGCGACGCCCGCCTTTGAAGACCCCACATCGCTGATAATCGCATCACGAGGCATATCCGCCGCCAGAACCGCGGCCAGATCGCCCATCGCGCCGACGGGCACGCACAGGATGACGAGGTCGGCGTCGGTCACCGCGGTGCCGGGCGTATCGGCCACGTCGTCGCACAGGTGCAGCGCACGTACGGTCTCGCGCACATCGGCACTGGCATCATGCCCGGTCAGCCGCACCGTCGGCATCGCTGCGCGCACCGCCCGCGCGATCGAAGATCCGATCAGGCCTAGCCCGATAATTGAGACGCGTTCGAACGGCAGCATCCCGGCGCGCTAGCCGGATGATGCTTGCGCTGTCCAGTCATGCACCCTAGCCGCGCGGATATGGACGAACGTTTCGGCCTCAACCGCCGCGTGACATTGCCCGGGCCGCTTGCGCTCGACGGCGGCGGGACTCTCGCGCCCGTTGAGCTTGGCTACGAGACCTATGGCGCGCTTGACGCAGACGCGTCGAACGCCGTCCTGATCTGCCACGCGCTGACCGGCGACCAGCATGTCGCCAGCACACATCCTATCACCGGCAAACCCGGCTGGTGGGCACGAATGGTGGGTCCCGGTCGACCGATCGACACCGACCGCTTCTGCGTTGTCGCCGCCAACGCCATCGGCGGGTGCATGGGCTCCTCGGGCCCGCAGAGCCTGGCGCCTGATGGGCGGCCCTATGCCATGCGCTTTCCCGTCATCACCGTCAGCGACATGGCGCGCAGCCAGACGATGTTGATGGACTACCTTGGTATCGGGCGACTTCATGCCGTCGTCGGCGGGTCGATGGGCGGCATGCAGGCGCTCAGCTGGGCAGCGCATTTTCCGGCGCGGGTCGGCGCCGCGCTGATCATTGCCTCAACGGCCAAGCATAGTGCCCAGAACATCGCGTTTCACGAGGTCGGGCGCCAGGCGATCATGGCCGACCGCAATTGGCGTGGCGGCGATTATTATGCCGATGGGATCTCTCCGGCAGCTGGGCTGGCTGTCGCGCGCATGGCCGCGCACATCACCTATTTGTCGGAAACAGGGCTGACCGAAAAATTCGGTCGCCGCCTGCAGGAACGCGACGCCAAGACTTTCGGCTTTGACGCCGATTTCCAGGTCGAAAGCTATCTGCGGCACCAGGGGATCAGCTTCACCGACCGCTTCGATGCAAATTCCTACCTCTACATCACGCGTGCAATCGACTATTTCGACCTTGCGGAGGAATTTGGCGGGCGGCTGGCGAACGCGTTCAAGGACACAAAGACGCGCTTTGCCATTGTCAGCTTCGATACCGACTGGCTTTATCCGACGGCGGAATCCAAATCGATCGCGCACGCACTGAACGCGGCAGGCGCACCGGTCAGCTTCGTGGAGCTTTCAAGCCCTTATGGCCATGACGCCTTTTTCCTCAACGTCCCTGCACTCGACCGCGTGGTGTCGGGCTTCCTTTGTGCAGATTGCTGATGGTGTTGCGCCCTGATCTCGCGATTATCGCCGACAATGTCCGGTCGGGTGCGCGTGTTCTCGACGTTGGCTGTGGCGATGGCGCATTGATGGCAGAGCTGCGCGCAAAGGGCTGTGATGCGCGCGGGATCGAGATCGACGGGACGGACGTCACGGCGGCGCTCGAGCGTGGATTGTCCGTCATCCAGGGCGATGCGGATGCCGACCTTGCCGCTTATCCCGATGCCAGCTTCGACTACGCCATCCTCAGCCAGACCTTGCAGACGACGCGCCGACCCGACCTCGTCGTCGACCAGCTGCTCCGTATCGGCGAGCGTGCCTTTGTGTCCTTCCCCAATTTTGCCCAGTGGCGTATCCGTCTTGCCCTGATGTTCGGCGGGCGGATGCCGGTGACCCGGCTGCTCCCGTCGCGCTGGTACGACACGCCGAACATCCACCATGTGACGATCGATGATTTTCGGGCGCTTCTTCGGGCGCGTGGCGTGAAAATCGAACAGCAATGGTTTCTTCGCGATGACAAGGCGATTTCGAGCGCGGCGGCGAACATCTTCGCCGAACACGCCGTGTTCCTGCTATCGCGCCAGTCCCCGGCCTAGCAGCGCATTGGCGGCGCTCGCCACGAGTTCCAGATCGGCCGCGTCATCCATGACGCCATAGCGCAATCCCAAAAATACGTTCATGCCCATGATCGCCCAAGCTTCGGTTTCGCCGATCCCGTTGCGCAATTCGCCCTTTTCCGATCCCTGCCGCAGGCGGGCGCCGATGCGTGCTGCGGCATTCTCGTAATGGGCGCGATAGCTCGCCGGATCGACGAACTCGGCTTCGTCGATGATGCGGTAAAGTTCGCGGTGTTCGCGGGCAAAGCCAATGAACGAGGCCAGAACCGCCCGCTCGCCGTCGAGAACCGTCGTGGCACCCTGGCTGGCGGCGGCGCCAACGATGCCGACTTGTGTGCTCATGTCGCGGACAAGAGCGCGGAACAGCTCGTCCTTCGAACTGAAATAGGTGTAAAAGCTGCCGAGGGCGACACCTGCGCGGCTGGTGATCCCGACGATCGAGGTTTCGTGAAACCCCCGGGTGCCGAATTCGATCGCGGCCGCGTCCAATATGGCGCGGTGGGTGCGCCGCCCGCGCTCGGTGCGCGGCGTCTTGTCGCTCTCAGTCGCCGTTGCGACTGTTGCCATCGCGCCACGCTCACCCATCAATTCATCCCCGGATCGACCACGCTTGATTCCATAGTTGAAACATGGTTCAACTTTCAGTATTCGCACTTCCCAACGAGCGCAAGATCTCCTGCGCTACCAAAGGGAAGACCTTATAATGGCAAACCGGTTCCGCAGTGCATTGTTTTCGGGTGTCGCGCTCCTTGGGCTTGCGGGCACGCCCGCGCTCGCGCAGCAAGCCGCCGGCACCTCGGCCAGTGACGGTGATATCGTCGTCACCGCGCGTCGTCGTGAGGAAAACCTGATCGACGTGCCCATCGCGATCACCGCAATCAGCGGCGCGCAACTCGAACGCCAGGGCGCGATCGACATTACCGATGTCGCCAATTCGGCCCCGAACGTCACGCTCGAAGTGTCGCGCGGCACCAACTCAACGCTATCCGCCTTCATCCGCGGCGTCGGCCAGCAAGATCCGGTCGCCGGGTTCGAAGCCGGCGTCGGTCTTTATCTCGACGACGTCTACCTCAACCGTCCGCAGGCCGCCGTGCTCGATATCTATGAGGTCGAGCGCGTCGAAGTTCTGCGCGGACCGCAGGGGACGCTCTACGGCCGCAACACCATCGGCGGCGCCGTCAAATATGTGACGAAGAAGCTGCCCGACAGGGCGGCGCTGTCGCTGCGGGGCGCCTATGGCAGCTATAACCAGGCCGACGGCGTCATTAGCGCAAGCGTGCCAATAGGCGATGGCACGCTGCGCCTCGGCGGCGCGGTTGCAAAGCTGACCCGCGATGGCTTTGGCCGCAACCTCACCACCGGACTGGCGAACTACAACAAGAATGTGCTGGCCGGCCGTCTGACTGCTGAAGCGCACGGTAACGGCATCTTCGCGCGGCTCGCGGCTGACTATACCCGCGACAAGAGCAACACCCGCGGCGGCCATCGGCTGATAACGTCGCTGGCGACGGCGGCGCCTGTGCTCGCCAACGTCTACGACAGCCGGGGTGCACTCGTCGCGCCCACCCAGGACGTGGAGGCATATGGCGTTTCGCTCTTCCTCGAGGGCAAGCCGACCGACTGGCTTACGGCGCGTAGCATCACGGCCTACCGGCAGGACGATTCTGCGACCCCCATCGATTTCGACGCGCTGCCCGCCGTCGATGTCGACGTGCCGGCGTTCTACAACAACAAGCAGACGTCGCAGGAGCTGCAGCTCCTCGTCAACGCCGGTCGCTTCAACGGGCTGCTCGGTGCCTATTATCTCAACGCCACATCGCGAACGGTGTTCGACGTCCGGCTGCCCGGGACCGTCACAGCGCTGACCTTTGGCAACGTCAAGACCGACACGGCTGCGATCTTCGGCGATTTTACCTTAGATGTGACCGACCAGATCAGCCTGTCTGCCGGTGGACGCTATACCTGGGACAGGCGCACCTCGCAGGTCCAGCGCAACGTCTATCTGGGCAGTTCGCCGTTCTTCGGGGGGACCACCAACCCGATCGTTCGCCAGACCGACTTCAATGGCTCGGCAGACTTCAAGCAGTTCACGCCGCGTGCCTCGATCAGCTTCAGGCCGGCCCCTAACCACAATATCTACGCCAGCTACTCGAATGGCTTCAAGGGCGGCGGGTTCGATCCACGCGGTGTCGGCACGGCGGCGCCCGACTTCAACGGCAATGGCGTGACGGGCGCGGGCGGTGACCAGGCCGACATCTACCGCTTCTTGTCGTTCCGCCCCGAAAAGGTCGACAGCTATGAAATCGGCTGGAAGGGTGCACTGTTCGACCGCGCCTTTACCTTTGCGCTGTCGGCGTTCCACGCCGATTACACTGATGTGCAGGTGCCGGGTTCGGTCGGTGCGACGGTCGGTGGCATCCAGACCTTCATCGGGATCACCACCAATGCCGGCAAGGCGCGCTTCCGTGGGCTCGAATTCGAGGGAAATCTGGTGGCGCGCGATGCCTTCATTCCTGGCGCGCGCCTTGGCCTACAGGTGGCGGCTGGCTACATTGATGCGAAATATACGCAGTTCATCGATTCGCGCGGCATCGACGTCGCCAGTCGTAGGGCAATCCAGAACACGCCCGACCTGACCATTTCGGAAACGCTGTCTTACAACGTGCCTCTTGGTGGCGGCGCGTTGAATGCCTCGACAACGCTGGCATACCGCGGCGATTCGCAGCAGTTCGAGCTGCGCACCCCGGGCCTCGACCAGCGGCGCTACACGTTGCTCGACGCAAGCCTAGTCTACACGGCGGAAAACGATCGCTGGTCGGTCGGTGTCCACGGGCGCAACCTGACGAACAAGCGCTATATCGTGGCGGGCTACAACTTCCTGCGCCAGAACCCCGATACGGGTAACTTCATTCTGGCCAATGGCACGCCGGGGATCAGCTCGACGCTCGGTGGTGAAGGCGTGCTGACGGCCTATTACGGCAATCCGCGCCAGGTCTTTGCGACGGTCGGTGTCAAGTTCTGACGGTAACATCCATGCGGAAAACGCGTTCCGTGCCGGGGGGGATGTTGATCACCCCCGGCTTGTCATGGAACTCGCCGGTATAGCCGTCGGGATCGGCAAAGCCGGCCCAGGGTTCGATGCACAGATATCCGGCGCCGGGCTTGGTCCAGATGCCGAGATGCGGCGTGTCGGGAAAGGCAATGTCAAGATGCGGCCCACCGGGCACACCATAGGTCAGGCGACGGCTGTTCAGACCGGTCCAAATCAGTGCGTCGTCCGCGAACAGCGCGTCGCTGAGGGTTAGCCGGTTGCCGTCCATCGGCAAGAGCCGCGGGCGCGGGTCGATTAGCCCTTCGGGAGTCAGCTGCCGCAAGGGTGCCGGCTCGGTGTGCTCGAAAACAACATTATGGTCGGCCCGCTTCGTGTCCGGCAGTGGCCAGGCAAAGGCGGGGTGATAGCCAAAGCTCGCGGGCAAGGGCGTAGCACCCGGATTGCGCACTACGGCCGTCATCGACAGCGTGTCATCTGCCAGCGCGAAACCAACGTCGAGTGCAAAAGCAAAGGGGTAGGCTGCACGTGTCGCAGTGCTATCGGTCAGCCTGAAGAGGGCGGAAGCGGCGTCATGACGGACAATCTCGAACGCCGAACGCCGCGCAAAGCCGTGTTTTTCCATCGGATATGCCGTGCCGTCGACATATAGCACATCACCGTTCAGCCGCCCCACGATCGGGAAAAGCAGCGGCGCCCGCCCGGTCCAAAACGTCGGGTCGCCCGACCACATGAACTGTTGCCCCTGCGCATCGGTCAGCGACTGGAGTTCGGCCCCCTGCGGATCGACGCGTGCCGTTAGCCGCCCGGAGGAGATTTCCATCATCGTGC
>JBMOGG010000099.1:0-10738 GCA_049318505.1 Sphingomonas sp.
TGGTGGACGCACTTGGGCTCGAACCAAGGACCCGCTGATTAAGAGTCAGCTGCTCTACCAACTGAGCTATGCGTCCGTCGCCATTCCCGCTTCCGGGCCGCGAAGAGGTGCGCCGCTAGCATCGCACCCCCGGGTGCGCAAGGGGTCAGAGGGAGCCGATGGTGAGGAATTTTCGGCGACGGGCGGCCTGTAGCGCCGCGGGGGTTTCACGCGACAATATATCGAGCTCTTCGCTCAGTGCCGTTTTCAATGCCGATGTCGCAGCTGCAGGTGCACGGTGTGCGCCGCCCGTCGGTTCGGCGACAATGCGGTCGATGACGCCCAGCCTCAGCAGGTCCTGCGCGGTGACTTTCATCGCTTCGGCGGCTAATGCCGCCTGATTGCTCGTGCTACCGTCAGCGCGCCAGAGGATCGAGGCGCAGCCTTCAGGACTGATGACCGAATAGATCGCATTTTCGAACATCAGCACGCGATTGGCGGCGGCCAGGGCGACCGCGCCGCCGCTGCCGCCTTCACCGACGATGGCCGAAACCATGGGCACGGGTAGCGCAAGGCATGCTGCGGTGGCACGTGCGATCGCCTCGGCCTGGCCACGGGCTTCGGCATCGATGCCGGGGAAGGCACCAGCCGTGTCGACCAGCGTCACCACCGGCAAGCCGAACCGTCCGGCGAGCTGCATCAGGCGAATGGCTTTCCGATAGCCTTCCGGCCGGCCCATGCCAAAGTTGTGCGTCAGGCGGCTGTTGGTGTCGTGGCCCTTTTCATGACCGATCAGCACGACCTTTCGCCTGCCGATGGTTGCAAGGCCGCCAATGATGGCGGGGTCGTCGGCAAAAGCGCGATCGCCCGACAGCGGTATCCAGTCATCGGTCAGCGCCGCGCGGTACGCTGAAAACCGAGGTCGGTGTGGGTGTCGCGCTACCTGTGTCCGCTGCCAGGGTGTTAGCCGGGCATAGAGGTCTGCAAGCATTTTGGCGGCACGCGTGTCGAGCCGGTCGGCTTCGGCAGCAGCTTCGGGGGTATCGGTGGCGCGAAGTTCGCCCGCACTGCGAGCAAGCGCCGCGACGGCCTTTTCGAAATCCAGGTAATCGATCATCGCGCCCGACTAATGCCCGCACGCCTCATAGGCAACGCACTCAATTGAACCCGCTGCGCCGCACCTGTCCTTCGCGCTCAATACTCATCAGGATACCGATGCAGAGCATCACCGTCAGCATCGCAGTCCCGCCATGGCTGACAAGCGGCAACGGAATGCCGACCACTGGCGCCAGGCCCATGACCATCATCAGGTTGATGGCGACGTAAAAAAATATCGTTGCGGTCAGCCCTGCTGCGGTCAGCTGCCCAAAACGGGTCGGCGCACGGCTCGATACCCGCATGCCCCAGCGGAAGAGCAAGAGAAAGGCGCCGATAATGAACAACCCGCCAATGAATCCCCATTCTTCCGCCATCGTCGCGAACACGAAATCGGTTTGCGGTTCGGGCAAGTATTTCAGGTGCGATTGGCTGCCTTGCAGGAATCCCTTCCCGAAGATGCCGCCCGATCCGATCGCGATCTTCGACTGGGTTATGTGATAGCCGGTGCCAAGCGGGTCGCTTTCGGGATTAAGGAAGATGAGCACGCGGTTGCGCTGATAATCGTGCATCAAAGACCAAACGATCGGCAGCGCCGCCGCCAGCGTTGCCCCGGCAGCCGCGAACAGTCGCATCGGCGCGCCCGCGAGGAACACGATCACGATCCCGCCTGCCGCAATCATCGTTGCCGTACCCAGGTCAGGTTGGGTGAGCACGAGCCCAAAGGGAATCAGTACCGCAAGCCCTGCCGGCCAAAGCGCGTTCCAGCCGCGGATTTCGCTCGGAGGTAGCTGATCATAGAACTTGGCGAGGGCAAGCACGATGGTCAGCTTCATGAGCTCCGAGGGCTGCAGCCGGATAATCCCGGTATCGAGCCAGCGCCGACTGCCCCCCGAAACAGCGCCAAGCAATTGGACGGCGACCAGCATGACAAGGATGACTGCAAAGGCGGGCCAGGCGCCGTCCTTCCAGACCGAAACCGGGACACGCGACATCATCAACGCCATGGCCAGAAATACAGCGAACTTGGCGCCTTGCGAGGCGGCCCACGGGCTGAGCGAGCCCCCCGCAGCCGAGTAGAGCACGACCAGCCCAAAGCCGCCGATCGCGACAATCAAGAGCAGCACCCGCCAGGGCAGGGCGCGCAGTGGTGCAGGAACGATGCCAGGTTGCGCGCTCAATCGGGCAAGTCCTGTGTGGCGTTGGCTGGCAGTTCTGCAGGCGGTGGGGCGGGCTGCGTATCGCGGGCGTCTGCATCCGCTGCCATGCGGGTCTTAATGTCACCGCCCCAGCTCGCTTCCACGTCGCCCAGGTTTTTCATCGCGAGGTCCGGGTCGAACAAATAGGTCATGATGTCCCGGCCCGTCAGCGGCGTATCGAGATTGCGTACGGTATGACCATTGTGTTCCAGCACGATCGCCGCAGCGTAGCGTGGCGCCTCTGCCGGGGCAAAACATACGAACAGCGCGTGGTCGCGCAGCTTGAAGGGAAGGGCGGCGTTACCCAACACGCCCGATCCCCGTTCGGCCATGGTGATCCGCCGCACCTGCGCCGTGCCGGTCTTTGCGGCAAGCGTGATCCCGGGCAGCTGCATCCGTGCGGCACCCCCCGTGCCACCGCCGTTGACCACGCCTGCCATCGCCTCGCGGACACGCAACAAGTGCTCGGCCGTGACGGGAAGGGCGGCCGCTGCCGCGCTGTTGCGGCCCTTCACCAGGTGCGGCTGCACCGCTTTGCCTGAAGCGATACGCGCCGCCATCACGGCGAGCTGGAGCGGGTTGGCGAGCACATAACCCTGGCCGATCGATGCGTTCAGCGAGTCGGCGACGGTCCAGTCTTGCTTGTATTTGCGCTGTTTCCAGACGCTGTCGGGAACGGTGCCATAGCGTTGCGTCGAGAACGGCAGATCATATTTCTCACCGAGCCCGGTCAGGCGGGCAATCGGTGCGATACGATCATAGCCCAGCCTGCGCACCATTTCGTAAAAATAGATGTCGCAGCTATACATGATGGCCTGCTTGAGATCGAGCGGCCCATGCCCGTGCCGCTTGTGGCAATGGAAAATGCCGTTTCCAACCCTGAGCGACCCTGAGCAAAAAATGCGGTCGGACGGGCTGACCCCTGCTTCGAGCAGGGCCAGGCCGTTCATGGGTTTTACTGTCGAGCCAGGCGGGTAAAGCCCCTGCAGCGTCTTGTTCATCAGGGGCACATGGTCGTTATCCGACAGCATCTTCCATTCGGCACGGCTGATGCCGTCGGAAAAGCTGTTAGGATCGTAGGCCGGCATCGAGACCATCGCCAGCATTTCGCCGGTCAGGCAGTCCATGACGACCGCCGACCCGGAGTTGGTGCCCAGCCGGCGCGCGGCATAGGCCTGTAGTCCCTTGTCGATGGTCAGTTGGAGCGTCTTGCCCGGAACGTCGGCACGCGTCGACAGGTCACGCACGAGCTTGCCCCGTGCGGTAACTTCGGTGCGCCGGGCGCCTGGGGCGCCGCGCAGCAACGGCTCAAAAGTCTTTTCGATGGCGTCCTTGCCGACCTTGTAACCTGGGATCAGCAGAAGCGGATCCTTGGTCTTCTCGTAATCGGTGGCACTCGCGGCACCGACATAACCCAGCAGATGCCCGACTGCGGCGCCGTCCGGATAGTAGCGCGCGTACCCCTGTGCCGGAATGACGCCGGCGAGTTCGGTCGCGTGCACCGAAAGTGTAGCATAATGTTCCCAGCTCAAATTCTCGGCGACCTGCACCGGCTGGAACCCGGCCGCCGCCTTGATGTCATCGGAGATGCGCTGGCGTACGTCCGCATCGAAGCCGAGGATCTGCTGCAGCTCGTCGAGAGTGGCTTCCTTGTCGATCAGCCGGTCGGGGATGATGTCGACACGAAAGATCGTGCGGTTGAGCGCCAGCGGTTTGCCATGGCGATCGATGACCCAGCCACGCCGCGGTGGGATCAGCGACAGGTTGACCCGGTTGCTTTCGGCCAGCAATTTATATTTGTCGTTTTCGATGATCGACAGCCAGGCCATGCGTCCGGCAAGCACTCCGCACAGGCCGACCTGCGCTGCGCCCAGCACAAACCCGCGCCGGGTAAAGCTCATCTGCACCTGGGCTTCAGAGAGGCTGCGCTTGCCGAGCAAGCGGTCGAGTTTCATGATGACGCCCTTAGCGCGGAGAGCGCCACCGGTCGAGCGTGGCGCAAAGCCGCGCGATCAGTGGAAAAAGCAGCGCTGACAAAAGGATCTGGGGCAGAAGTGCAATTGGAGAGGTCACGCCTCCGGTAAACCGCGCGATCAGCAACGCGAACAGCAGATAGCCGCCAATTGCAAGGGCCGCGGTGAGCCAGTCCTGGCGATGATCACGAAACGGGACGCGGCGGTCGAAACTGTCGAGCGCGAGCATAATCGCTGTCCAGCCGCACATCGCTGTGCCCAGTGGCTGCCCGCTGAACAGATCATCCCATATGCCCAGCGGGAGACCCATCCACAATGGCCAGATGTCGCCGCGCAACAGCCGCCAGCCCAGAAAGATCATGAGCCCGAAAGGCGGCATCAACGGCTCGCTTGCAACATTGGGTGCAAGGACCGCCAGCGAACCGATCATCGTGGAAATGACTGGTACTAATTGCGCCTCGAGGGCGGTTGGTGGCGGCGTGAACCGTGTGCGGCGCTTAAGCGGCAACATGCTCAGGGTTTGCCTTGGGCGGGCGGCGCGTCAACTATGGGCGGGACGTAGGGTGGCAGGGTAATTGCAAAATCGAGCCGATTGGGATCGGCGAACGGGCGGGCGATGGCCAGATCGCGGTTTGACTTGAGCACCAGGCCGAGCGGCACGTTGGGGGGATAAACGCCGCCGGCGCCCGACGTGACAAAAACATCACCGACCCTGAACGGGTTTGACCCGGCCTCGAGCGCCCGGATGTCAAGAGCGCCGTCTCCTCGGCCCGTAGCAAGCGCCGGCATGCCATCCCGAGCCCGTTTGACGGGGATGACGTTGCCGCCGTCGGTAATCAGCAGGACGCGCGAGGTGATCTGTGACGCCATGACGACGCGGCCCACCAGCCCTTCGGGCGATCGCACCGGCTGCCCAGTCTCGACACCTTGTACCGATCCCGCCGAAAGTGTCGCATAGCGGCGCGTGCTGGCACCCGTCGATGCAATCAGCCGGGCAGTGGCGACCGTTTCGCTCGCGGTCTCGCGCAGCTGCAGCAGCCGCTTCAGGCGCAGATTATCGCGTGCTTCTGCCTGAGCTTCAATAAGCCGGGTCCGGGCGGCGCGGAGTTCGGCTTCCAGGGCAGCATTCTTCGATCCCGCGTCGATATAGGCGGACACGCCGTTGATCCCGGCTGACACCCCGCCCACAATACTGCGCGCCGCGCCTGAAATGGGAGAGGTCAGATCGGCAAAAACACCCTGAATGGCCGCATGCCCTGCCGGATCGAAACGCGCCGTGATCGCCAGCAACAGTCCCGCAAACAGTCCTGTGACGGCGATCACATAGCTCGCAAAAAGCCCATATTGCGCGCGTCGCGAAAAGCCGGTGCGCCGGGTCTTTGGCGGCGCCATCGGCGATCCCGTCCGTTAAGCCGTCTGAAGGACGCCGCGAAACATCGGGTCTTCCAACGCGCGGCCAGTCCCCAGGGCGACGCATATCAACGGATCGTCGGCAATGGTCACCGGCAGCCCCGTCTCGTCGCGCAACACCTCATCAAGGCCTTGCAAAAGCGCGCCACCGCCAGTCAGGACAATACCCTGATCGACAATATCTGCCGCCAGTTCGGGCGCTGTATTCTCAAGCGCAATGCGGACCCCTTCGACGATCTGTCCGACGGGTTCCGACAGTGCCTCGGCAATTTGACCCTGATTGATCGTGATTTCCTTGGGCACACCATTGACCAGATCGCGACCCTTGATGTGGATCGTCAGGCCGATGCCGTCGGCAGGCGCCTTGGCGATGCCGACTTCCTGCTTGATCCGCTCGGCAGTCGCTTCCCCGATCAGCAGGTTGTGATTGCGGCGGACATAGCTGACGATGGCTTCGTCCATCTTGTCGCCGCCCACGCGGACCGATGTCGAATAGGCGACGCCACGCAAGCTCAGTACCGCCACTTCGGTCGTACCGCCGCCGATATCGACGACCATGCTGCCAATGGGCTCGGTGATCGGCATGTCGGCACCGATTGCGGCGGCCATCGGCTCCTCGATCAGGAACACCTGGCTGGCGCCGGCATTCGACGCGGCATCGCGAATGGCGCGGCGCTCGACGCTGGTCGATCCCGACGGAACGCAGATCACGATCTCCGGGAAGCGCCATGCCCGCGCCTTGCCGCCGTGTACCTTGCGGATGAAATGTTTGATCATTTCCTCTGCGACATCGATGTCGGCGATAACACCGTCGCGCAGCGGGCGGATCGCCTCGATGCTCCCGGGCGTCTTGCCCATCATCATCTTGGCGTCATCGCCGACGGCTTTGACGCGCCTGACGCCATTGATCGTCTCGATCGCGACAACCGAGGGTTCGTTGAGCACAATCCCGCGCCCGCGGACGTAGACCACCGTGTTCGCGGTACCGAGGTCGATCGCCATATCGTGCGACATGAATTTGAAGAAACGCGAAAAGGGAAATGCCATAGGTGTGCAGTCTCGTAGCCGGTTGGGCCCGTCTGAGAATGCCTGAGGAATTCCGCTGCCGGGCCGGGGTCGCGGGATGGCTGCGCTTGGTCTAGAGGGTGTGGAATGTCAATACGCCGCCTGCCGCCGCACCTCGTGAATCGTATCGCCGCTGGCGAAGTAGTTGAGCGCCCGGCTTCGGCGTTAAAGGAACTCATCGAAAACGCGATAGACGCACGTGCGAGCCGCATTTCGGTCGTGGTGAAGGGCGGCGGAATCGACGGGATCGAGGTCGTCGACGACGGCTGCGGCATCGGTCGCGACGATATCGCTTTGGCCCTTGAACGCCATGCCACGTCGAAATTGCCCGATGAGGCCATCGAAAACGTCTCGACGATGGGCTTTCGCGGCGAAGCGCTGCCATCGATTGCGAGCGTGGCGCGACTGACCATCGAAAGCCGGATACCCGGAGGGGAAGGCTGGTCACGCACAGTCGATAATGGCGCCGTGATCGCTGACGGACCTGCTGCGCTGCCGCCAGGTACTCGGGTAAAGGTCGAGCAATTGTTCGCCCGCGTGCCCGCTCGCGCCAAATTCCTGAGAAGCCCGCGCAGCGAATATGCCGCCTGCGTCGATGTGCTGAAACGACTGGCGATGGCGCGCCCGGACATTGCGTTTACGCTCGACCATGATGGCCGGCGGTCGCTGTCGGTCGCGGCCGAGGCGCAGGCGGCGCGGGTCGCGGCGCTGACCGACCGCTTACTCATCGATAACAGCGTCGCGGTGGACGCGGCGCGAGAGGGGGTCCGGCTCGGCGGCGTTGCAGGTCTGCCGACGTTCAACCGGGGCGTTGCGGATCATCAATATCTGTTCGTGAACAATCGGCCGGTGAAGGATCGGCTGCTGATCGGCGCAGTGCGCGGGGCCTATGCCGAAATGCTGGCCCGCGACCGTCACGCCGTCGTGGCGCTCTTCCTCGACGTGCCCAGCGACCAGGTCGACGTCAACGTACACCCGGCAAAGACCGAGGTGCGGTTTCGCGACCCGGCCATGATCCGCGGGTTGATCGTCGGTGGGTTGAGGGCGGCGCTCGACGCCGCGGGACATCGCAGCCAACCGCGACCCAGTGCGGCGGCTCTGGGCATGTGGACTTCTAGCCCCCCCGCTTCAGGGGAGGGGTTGGCAAGGGGGCTGTCCACGACCGATCGGTCCCTGTTTAGGCAGACACACCCCACCTCCGGGCCCTCGGTTGAAGGGGATGGGGGTTTCGTTCGCGACACCTTCTACGACTATCGGCCCGCAGCTCGCGCAGAGCCTGCGACCGCGCCCACAAACACTTTCCCCATGGGCGTGGCTCGCGGTCAGGTTGCTGCGACATATATCGTCGCCGAGGCCGAGGACGGCCTTGTCATCGTCGATCAGCATGCCGCGCACGAACGGCTGGTGCTTGAACGGATGCGGCGCGCGACGGCGGGTGGTACGGTCGCCTCGCAGCCCTTGTTGCTGCCAGAAGTCGTTGAACTCGAGGAAACCGCATGTGATCGCCTCGAAACACGCATCGCCGAACTGGCCGAGCTCGGGCTCGACCTTGAGCGCTTCGGGCCAGCGGCAATGCTGGTGCGCGGCGTGCCCGCCATGCTCGGGAAAAGCGATGTGCGCGGCCTCGTCACCGATCTCGCCGACGAACTCGCAGCGTTCGGCGAAGCCTTGTCGCTGCAAGAGCGTCTCGACCAAGTTGTTGCAACAATGGCCTGCCATGGTTCCGTCCGGGCGGGTCGTATCTTGTCGGTCGCCGAAATGAACGCGTTACTACGCGAAATGGAAGTGACGCCCCACTCTGGACAGTGCAACCATGGTCGGCCAACATGGATAAAACTTGCGCATAGCGATATTGAGAAACTGTTCGGGAGAAAGTGATACGTACTGTGGTCTTAATTGAAATATCAATGGATTTAGCGTCAATGGTACAGGGATTTACATCGCATGCTGGTTAGACCAACCCTGTCCGCCATCTTGCAGCGCACACAGCCGAGCTGAAATTTGCGCTGGCGACCGGCGCGTCGAACGAGAGCGCCCTGCTTCGGGCAAACGCCGTCAAACTTGCCATAAAGGGTGAGCGTCCGCCCAAAGCCGACAGCACCGCAGGCCTCGCTGCACTCGATGTGACGAGGCAGGGCAAGCTCGACGTGATTTTGTCGAACCCGACCTATGTCGATCCCGTGCGCAACGGGCATACCCTGAAGTCGAACAGCCATACCGACCTGAAGACGTGCCCGGGTCGGCGCAAATCAGTCAGCTTCGACGTCGTTGCGGGTCGCTACATCGTCCAGTTGACCAACGCGCCTGAGAAGTCGGTCAAAATGGCCGCGGTTATGCGCTAGGCGGCATTTGCTGCCCCCAGCACCGCGCGAACGCTTGCCGTCGCGACGTCCACGTCGATGCCGACGCCCCACACCGTCTTGCCGCCCGTCGTCCGGCATTCGACATAGGCGGCCGCCTGCGCGTCGCTGCCTAAGCCGAGGGTGTGTTCCGAATAATCGAGGATATCCAGAGCAACGCCCTGTTCCGCTATGGCTGAGACTACAGAAGAGATGAGCCCGTTGCCTCGACCGCTGACCGACTTTTCAGTCCCGTCGACGACAAGCTTGCCAACGAAAAGCCGGTCGCCGTTCGACGCACGGGTTTCTTCGTAATCGCCGAGCGCAAAACGGCCTTCACCCAGATAAACGCGTTCGAACGCGCCCCAGATATCGGCGGCATTGAGTTCGCGGCTGGTTTCGTCAGCCAGCGCCTGTACATGACGGCTGAAATCCGCCTGCATCCGCTTTGGAAGTTTCAGGCCCTTGTCCTGTTCCAGCACCCAGGCCACGCCGCCTTTGCCGCTCTGCGAATTGACGCGGATGACCGCTTCGTAGTCGCGGCCCAGATCCTTGGGGTCGATGGGCAGATAAGGCACTTCCCAAAGCGCGTCGTTCCGCGCTTCCTGCGCTGCAAATCCCTTTTTGATCGCATCCTGGTGCGAGCCGCTAAAAGCTGTGAAGACGAGATCGCCCACATAAGGTTGGCGCGGGTGCGTCGGGATGTTCGTGCAATACTCGACCGTCTTTACGATGCTGTCGATGTCCGAGAAGTCGAGCCCGGGGTCGACGCCTTGCGTGTACATGTTGAGCGCAACTGTCACGAGGTCCACATTGCCGGTGCGCTCGCCATTGCCCAGCAGGCAGCCTTCGACGCGGTCCGCACCCGCCAGCAGACCAAGCTCGGTCGCTGCCACACCGGTGCCGCGGTCGTTGTGCGTGTGGAGCGAGATGATCACAGCCTCACGGTTGGGGATATTCCGACCAAACCATTCGATCTGGTCCGCATAAATATTCGGTGTCGCGCATTCGACGGTGGCTGGCAGGTTGAAGATGATGGGTTTCGCGGCCGTCGGCTGCAGCACGTCCATGACCGCCGCGCATACTTCGGTCGAGAACTCGATCTCGGCGGTCGAGAATGTTTCGGGTGAATATTCGAAGTGCCAATCGGTTTCGGGCCGCTTGGCGGCTTCGTCACGCAACATCATCGCGGCATCGACCGCGATCTGCTTGATCGCTGCCTTGTCCATCCCAAACACGATCTTGCGCCATGCCGGGCTGACAGCGTTGTAGACATGCACGATCGCGCGGGGCGCGCCGGCAAGGCTGGCGAAGCTGGTCTCGATCAGATCGCGCCGTGCCTGGGTCAGCACTTGCACAGTGACATCGGCAGGGATCCGGTTGTTCCTGACCAACCCCGAGATGAAATCGAACTCGGTTGCGCCGGCGCTTGGGAAACCGACCTCGATTTCCTTTACGCCGATGCGGCACAGCAGCTCGAAAAAGCGCTGCTTCTTCTCGCTGTCCATCGGGTCGATTAGCGCCTGGTTGCCATCGCGCATATCGGTGGACAACCAGCGTGGCGCATGGGTGATGGTGCGCGACGGCCATTGGCGGTCGGGCAGGTAGATCTGGGGGAAGGGGCGGTATTTCAGGCTTGGATCGCGCAGCATGTTCGGCACTCGTTGCTTCGAGGGTG
>JBMOGG010000100.1:0-10728 GCA_049318505.1 Sphingomonas sp.
GGGCGGCGGCGATGGCATTGGCGGCACCGGAACCGGCGGTCTCGCGAACATCAATTCAGCCGGGGCGGTCGATGTCACCGGCGCCACGACGATTTCGACAACCGGAACCGGCGGCGGAAAGACCGAGGGCGCAATCGGGGGTGGTGGTAATGGTTTAGGCGGAGCGGCGCGCACCTCTGGCAATCTCGGATCGGTCCTGTTGCGCAGCACGCTGAACGCCAATGCGTCGGGGCTCGGTGGTACAACCGCTCCTACCGCATCCGGCTTTGGCGGCAATGGTCGCGGCGGGCATGCGCCGATCGCTGCGCTGACCAACGGATCGGCGACGATCAACGGCGCCGTCACGATCAGCGCAGACGGCACCGGCGGAAACGGGTTTGGCGCGCGCGGTGGCGATGGCGTTGGGGGAATGCCCGTCAACAATGTCACTGGCCCCTTCAACCAGGGAGTTCAGATCGTTGCTGATGGCGGCAATGTGACACTTGGAAGCACAGTTGCCATATCCTCGACCGGCGCAGGCGGTACGGGCACCAGTGGCGGCAATGGCATGGGCGGCTTCGGCAACGTCGTCGCGTTCGGCGCTGCGATCAGCGCACCGGTGGCATCGACCTTCACGATCAACATCGATGGCCGTGGTGGCGACGCGGTCTCGACCTCGACGATTGGCGGCGGCGCGGGCGGCACCGGCACCATCGGCAACAACGGCGGGTTTAACATGATCGCGCACGCGAGCGGCGGAACGCCGGCGGACGGGACACCGAGCAGCATCACCTTGGGCACGGTTTTGGTGACCGCGAACACATTCGGCGGACGCGGCGGAAACGGCGCGCCGGGCGGCAGCGGCGGTCGTGGCGGCGACGCGAACATCGATGGTTTCGCGCGGACAAACATCTTCGCTGAGGCGAGCAGCGGCAAGTTGCGAACCGCTTCGCTCACACAATCACTCGCCGCAACCGGTGGCGCGGGCGGCGATGGCGGCGCAGGCGGACCTACGGTCGCAGGCGGCGCTGGCGGCCGCGGCGGCGACGCGAGGGGCGGCTTCACCAGCTCGGGTACCGCGAGCGGCCTCGCCGCGACGCCGGGCAACAGCGGCAGCGCCACGCTGGGCAATGTAGAATTTCTAATGTCCGGTGTCGGCGGAAATGGTGGCAACGGTGGCACGGGCGTAACGCAGGGCATCGGCGGGCGCGGCGGCGACGCCACCGGCGGCGGCGGCGGGCTGATTGCCCGTGGAACACCGGTCGTCGCTGGCGATGTGCTCGTCTCTGGGATCGCAACCGGCGGGAATGGCGGCACGGGATCGGTTGCTGGAGTTGGCGGTAACGCCATTGGCGGCCAGATTGGGCTTCTCGTCACAAAGCGTTTCCAGCGGCCCGAGCGCGGATCTTTCTCCGCCGCCAATGTCGTTTTTTCAGCGGGCGGCCTTGGTGGTGCAGGCAGTGTCAACGGGACGTCGACATCGGGCGCAGCCGATTTGGTCGTAACCAACGCCACGGCATCGGTCGGCAGCATCAGTTTCTCGTCGACCGGCGCGCCGCGCATCGACGGATTCTTCTCCGAAATCAATGTCGCCGACGCGACGCTCACCGTCGCCAACGCCATGTCCTTCCAGACAGGGGACAAAATCGGTCTGTTCGTCGACAATGGCGGCGCCATCAATGTCGGCACTGATTTCTTATTGAACGGCGCAAGCATCATTCACAGTGAGGCAGGCGTTGCGCCGGCAAACTCCGGTACGATCACTGCGAACACGATCTCACTGACAGGGCGCAACGGCATTGTGACCGGCGCGAATTTAATTGGGACCAACAACTTAGCGTTGAATGCATTCGGCGGCCCTGCTGCTAATATCTCGATCGGCAATCTGCGCAGCGCCAATAGCAATGTGAGTGTCTCAACGGGCACTGGCAGCATCAGGACCGGCACCATTACTGCCGGCAATTCGGTACGGCTTGGCACCGGCGCACCTGGCGTGCGCAACGTTTCGGGGATCGTTACCGGCAATATTGTCGCCGGAACACAGGCCGCCACAGCACCTGACCTGACCGAATTCGGCCGCGTCGACATCGAAGCCGACGGCCCGATCACGACCGGCAATGTCAATGCGCTCAACATCGATATGGGTTTCAACTTCGACGGCAACGCGCCCTATGGCAACATCGCGACGGGCAGTCTGGCCGCGCAGAATATTGTGGTCGATGGCGGCGCCAATCTGACCGTAGGCTCAGTGACGACGACCAATCTGGGCGTGCCGATCGTCCCAGGCGAGAATGGCTATCGCATCGGGCTGCGCGCGCGCGGCAATCTGACGGCAGGTAACATCAGCGGCGTCGGCTCGGTCGGCTTGGCTGCGAACGGCAATATCGCGACTGGCTCGGTCAGTGCGGTCGATACAGTGTTTGCGCTGGGCGGCGGTTCGATTTCGGTCGGCGGCGTTACCGGCGGCACCGACGCGGTCGACAGCATCTTCATTTCGAACATCAGCATTACCCAGACCGACCCGTTCTTCGCCAATTTCGCCAGCGGGCTCGACTATGCCAGATTGAACGTCGACGCGATCGGCAACCTGACACCGGTCCGCACGGTTGGCGCCATCACGCTGACCGGCGCCGCCTCGGCAGGTAAATTCGTAGCGGCTTCGGGAAGCACATTCACATCACAAGGGATCACGGCGCCCAACCGGTTTTTCATCGACGCGCTCGGCGCGATCTCGACCGGCGCGCTGACGGCGACGACAGCCATGCGCCTCCAGGCCGCAGGCGCGATCTCGACCGGCAATGTTAACGCGGCCAGCGCCTCTTTCCAGTCGACCGGCAGCAGCATCGCGACCGGCGCGATCTCGACGCCCAACGGCATTACGCTCACCGCAGCCCCCGTCCCTGCCGGAAGTATCACCACCGGCGCTCTGTCGTCGGGGAATGGCATTGCGATCGAGGGCGGCGGCAACGTCACGGTTGCCAGTGCCCGCACGGTCACCGGCAACGGCCAGCCAGGCGCGAACAACATCGGCATCATTGCCACCGGCACGCTGCAGGCCGGCGCGCTGACCGCCGTCAACAATGTCGGGCTGCTGTCGCGCACGGGCAGCGTCACTGCGGGCAGCATCGCTGCCGGCAACAGCGCCATATTGCTGGCCGCGACATCGCTCGTGACCGGCGGCATCCAGACCTCGCAGGCGGCAGGCAACCTTACTTTCATCGGCAATGCCAGCCAGTTCACAGGGACAAACGGTTTCAATCCCGCTGGCTTCCTCACCGCGACCCCTGCGCTCACAGGCAGCAATGTGACAATCGGCGGCGCGGTGTCGACCGCACTGTTTCGCGCCGGTGCAGGCGGCGACTTCACGGCATCCGATACGATGACTGCGGCCAGCCGTATTGGCATTGTCGCCACCGGCACAGCGACCTTTTCTTCGCTGGCAGCAGCCCCAGCGATCGACATCCGGTCGGCGAATGTCCAGATCGGCGCAACGGGCGGGCTGGGCAATGCGCAGACGCAAACGCTCAACCTGACCGCAGTCGGCGCCGCGACATTGGGCGGACCAGCCTCCACCGCGCCGGGCTATCAGCTCGATTCGGTTGAAATCTCGCGCCTGCAAGCGGGCAGTATCGGATTTGCCGAGGTCGGTTTCAGTCCGACGCTACCCTATCAGCTGACTTTGCGTGACTTTACGATCAACGGGTCGAACGCGCCGAGCGGGACGGCCAACATCACGAGCGCGACCGGCAGCTTCAGCATTTCGTCGGACGGGTCGATTCAGGTCCTCGGCAATATCCGGCTCAATAACGCCGCTGACGGCAACACCCTTTCGTTCAACGCGGTCGACAGTTTCGATCTGGTTACCGATGCCGGCTCGGTCGGCGTGTTCGGATCGGCAACGGCGCTGGGCGGCGTGCTTTCGATCCGAGCGACGGACATCAGCGTCGCCGATGCGGCCTTGTTCGCGCTCTCCGGTGCAACCGATTTCGACACGGTCAGCCCGCAACAAGTGGTGAACGCGATCAATACACCTTCCCGGATCGTGAAACCTGAAGGGTCGCTCCAGGCAAATCGCATTGACCTTGCGGCCGAAGATTTCCTGGTGATCCAGAACAGCGGGACCGGTGCGCTCGCCGCAGGTTTCACCGCCGGCAGCGGCGGCATGAGCATTACTGCGACTGGTACGAATATAGCTGATCCCGCCGACCCAAGCCGCGGACTCGATCTCGTGGTGAACGGCCGCATACTCGGCACTGCGGGCGCGTTCATCACCAACGCCGCTACCCGCAACAACATTATCTATCGGAGCATAAACGCGCAGCAGGCACCGCTGACCAGCTTCGCCACGCTCTCCACGGTCAATGGCTGCCCGATTGGCAACGGCCCATGCGTTGCCGGGGAAGCGCAGGCAATCAAGATCGGGCAGATCGTCACCGATGTGCGTGAGATCTCGGGCAGCAGCCATCCGATCACCGGCTCGCCGTCGATCGCCGGCTCGCCGGTCGAGTCGGTTGCCCAATCTGCCGCTGCGGCGACCGCCGGATCGACGATCGCCGAAGCCATCAACTTGCCAACGATCAACCTGGTTACCGTCATCGACGCCAAGGCTCTTGTCACCGATCCCGTTGTCGAAGAGACCGTCACAGGCGGTGGCAATCCGAGTTTGTGGGAAGGGAGCGACGCCGACGACGCGCCAAAACCAAAGCCCTCACCCAGCGAAGGGGAACAGAAATGATCCGGACCGCTTCACGGCTTGGCGCAGTGCCGCTGGTCACGGCACTGGCTTTCGGGGCGATCGCAGCGACACCGAAATCTCCGAGCATCAGCGACAGCTTTCGCATCGGCACCAGCGGCGTGCTGTGCACGGCGCAGACGCGCCCGCTTGATCCAAATTTGCGCGGCATGTTCGATCGCGGTTATGCGGTTATTTGTCGCGATGCCGCCTCAGCCGTCGGCACGCTTTATGCGCTGCGCGCGACCGACGGCGACCCGCTGAAGTCGATCGCCGCTCGACGCCCCGCCGACATCATCTGCGATGCCCCGACCAGCGCCACAATCCAAGGGCTGAGCGCCGTCTCGATGGCAAACTGCACATCGACGGCCACTAAGGTCAACTATCACAGCTATTCGGTCACGCGCGGCAAGACCGTTTATGTCGCCGAAGGACTGGGCGGCTATGATTCGGTCCTTAAGCTTGGCCTCCGGTCGATCGTGACCGACCGCCTGGCTGAGGGCGAAGTCAAGGTTGCTTCGACATCCGCAGATGATCCGGCGGCATTTGCGCGCGTCCAGGCGGGCAGCCTCGATCGCGACAGTGCGCTAAACGAAGCGTATCTGCGCAACAATGTCGGCAGCTTCGCCGAAGCTGCGGAATTCTTCGAAACGCTAGCCGCGAACGATACGGCCGCGCAACGCGGTGGTGTCCGCGCAAGCGAATATCTCGTCAATGACGCGCTACAGCAATCGAATCTCGGCAATTTTCCGGTCGCTTCCGAGTTGTTTCAGCAACTCGATCGCAGCGCGGCACTTCGCGACCCGGTCATCAGTCGGCTGGCGCGCAACTTTCGCGCGATCAATCTCCTGAATCAACAGCGCGGGGCGGCCGCGCTTGCCGAGCTCGCGCGTCCAGTTCCGGCTATTCGCCGCGATATCGACCTTACTTCAGACCTTGGCACGGGGACGATCTCGCCTAGCCTTGCTGACCTGATCAATCGCGAGAACGGATCGCTCGAAAGGCTTGGTGGCATCGACGGGCGGTTGCGCCCAAGCGAGCGCGCACAAATCCTCGACGGCCAGGCAGCGCTGCTACGCGGCGTTGCCCTGCGCATCGGCGGGCGCTATCCTGAGGCGCTCGCCGCGTTGAAATCATCCAGCGCATTAATTTCCGGCGTGCGCGACGGACGCGTGGTTTCGACCGGATTCCTCCGATCGGAAAACTTTGCCGAAGTGGGGCGAAATCAGGAGGCTTTAGGCAATTTCGACGGTGCCGAAGCGAGTTACGTCCTATCGATGCAGATCCTCGAAGTCGATTATCCGAAATCCTCGGCGGGGCTTGCCGCAAAGGCAAGACTTGCCGCCTATCTGAGCCGCCGGGGCCAGGCCGATCGCGCAATTGCGCTTTACGGCGATGTCGTTGCCGAGAGCGAACGGCTGCCAGGTTCAGCGGCGACAATGCGCAAGCAGCTCGCGCCCTATTTCAGCCTGCTCATCGATCGAACAGCGACCGACCCGAAGGCGGCGACGGCGATGTTTGCCGCAACCCAGATCATGCTCCGCCCCGGCGTTGCACAGACACAGGCGGTGCTCGCGCGCGAGTTGTCGGGCGGCAGTGACGAGGCATCGCAGCTTTTCCGTCAGTCGGTCGCGCAGACGCGCGACATTGCGCGCACCGATGGCGAGATTTCGCGGTTGATCACTGAAAATCCTCAACCTTCGGCCGAAATCGCGGCCGAGATTGCGCTTGCTCGTACCCGCCTTGCGGCTTTGCAAAGCCAACAGACCATCGTGCAATCGAAGCTCGGCGAATTCCAACGCTATCGCGTTCTCGCGCCGCCGATGTTGACCCTGCAGCAACTCCAGGCCGCGCTGCGTCCAGGAGAGGGCTATTATCAACTCCGCCTGATTGGGCAGGATGCCGTCGCTATGTTCATCACGCCTGACGGTGTCCGCGCCGCGAAGCTCTCGATGACCGCCAAGGACCTTGAAGACGCTGTGGCCTCGCTGCGCTCGACGATCGTGACGCTGGAGGCAGGCAATCCCCAAACCTACCCATTCGACGTCGCACTCGCACATCGGCTTTACGAAGTTCTGTTCAAGCCGTTCGGTGACGCGACGCGCGGGGTCACCAATCTCATCTGGGAACCCGATGGCGCCCTGCTGCAGCTGCCTCCAAACCTGCTCGTCATGGAGCGAGCCGGTGTAGACGCCTATGCAGCGCGCGTTACGAGAGGGGGTGACGCCTTCGATTTTACCGGCGTGGCCTGGTTAGGCCGCGATCGCGATATCTCGACAGCCGTGTCGCCACGCTCGTTCGTTGACGTTCGCGCGATCCCTGCTGCCAAGGGAGCCAAACCCTATCTCGGGCTCGGCCAGAACGCGATCCCGACTGCCCGGCTGACGCCAACCGTGGCTGGTGACGCGATCGATTGCTCGTGGCCGCTGTCGGCGTGGCGCAGTCCGATTTCGCCCGATGAATTGCTTGTCGCGAGCCAGGCGATGGGGGTAGGCCGCTTGGAAGTCATCACCGGCGTGGACTTCTCAGACACGGCGATCAAGGACCGTACGGACCTGTCCGATTTTCGCATTCTGCATTTCGCAACCCACGGGCTCGTGACCGCACCTCGGCCCCAATGCCCTGCGCGCCCTGCATTGCTGACGTCGTTCGGTGCTGACGGATCCGATGGCCTGCTGAGCTTCCGGGAGATCTTCGACCTGAAGCTCGACGCCGATGTCGTCATCCTTTCGGCATGCGATACCGCCGGCATGGCAACGATAGCGGCGACCCGCGAAGCGGGTGTCTCTACGGGCGGCAATTTCGCGCTTGACGGGTTGGTGCGTGCTTTCGTCGGCGCGGGCGCGAGGACTGTAATCGCGAGCCATTGGCCGGTGCCCGACGATTTCGGGGCAACTAAACGACTCATACAGGGAGTCTTCTCTGCCGCTCCCGGGACGCCGATGGCGACCGCGATGCGCGCAAGCCAACGCAAAATGATGGATGATCCGGTCACGTCGCACCCCTATTATTGGGCGGCATTCGCGATCGTTGGTGATGGCGGCCGCGTTATCCGATAGCCAGGAGCTGGGGAATAGCGACGATGAGAGCCGGCAGCGGATCACGGGGTATCTTAAAGCGTGCGACGCTGATCATCCGCCAACTCGGGCTGTTGCGCCTTATCGCCATGGCCCTGATATTCGTGCTGGCACTGCTGTTGGGGCGGTTTAGCTGGGACCTGCTTGGCGCGCGCGATGCAGAGGCCATTCTCTACGACATGCGCAGCGCCGCCGCAGCACCGCGGGTTGCGCCCGATCCACGGATCGTCCTTGTCGTGTACGATGACGATACGCTTTTATTGACCGGGAAGAGATCGCCGCTCGACCGGACAGTGCTTGCCAAGGCGCTCGCCCGGATCGACACTATGGCGCCGAAATCGATCGGCATCGACGTCCTTATCGACCAGCCGCAACCCGAAGATCCCACGCTCATCGCCGCGTTCCGCGCGATGAAATCACCGACTTGGCTCGCCTATGCTTCGAACGCCACGAATGGCGACAAGATTACATTCGAGCAGCAGCAATTCCTCGAACGCTTCACGACGGGCCTGAAGCCGGGAAATGTGCATTCGGCCAGCATCCGACTGGCAGCCGACAGCGACAATGTGCTGCGGCGCTGGCCCGAACCCAGGGCCGAATTACCGCCATTACTGCCGCATGCGGTGCTGCCTGAACTCGGGCAGACCGGCGATGCAAGCGTGCACTGGCGGCGGCCCGCGTCAGCCGATCGGGAATTATTCACGACAATTCCTATTCAGACCCTCGCCAACGACGATCTGTTCGCTGTCCCCGAAGCAGCGGCACTGTTTCGCACCCAGATCGCGGGTAAGCACATCCTGATCGGCGGCCATATCCAGGACATCGACCTGTTCGCGACACCGCTCGCCCGGGTGACAGGCAAGCAGATGTGGGGCCTCGACGTTTTCGCTCAAATGCTCGCGCAGTTACTCGACGGGCAGCATTATGCGCCGATTCCCCCTTGGCAGCTATGGCTGGCGGCGGCGATCGCGGTCGCCGCAGGGGCGCTGACAGCGCTCGGCTCGATGCGCCCGATGACGCTGATCATCGTGCTGGTGGCGCAGCTGGCATTGATTGGGGCGTTTCCTTTTCTTCTCCATGAGAAGATGGCCGAAACCTATGGCCTTCCGGTCTTCGGCTGGAGCGCGGCATGGATCACGTCGTTCATTGCCATGGGCAGCGCCGCCCGGGTTATCGGGTCTGAACAGCGGCGTTTTGCCCAGTCGGCGCTTGGCAAATACCTGCCGCGCGACATTGCCGCGCAAATCCTGCGTGATCCCGAGGGCCTATCGCTTAAGGGCGAAAAGCGCGAGCTGTTCGTGTTGTTCAGCGACCTGGAGGGCTTTACCAAGCTGAGCCATGCCATCGACCCCAGCGTCGTCGCGACATTGCTTAACCGCTATCTTGAGACGTTGAGCGAAGTCGTGCTGGCGCACGGAGGAACAATCGACAAGTTCGTTGGTGATGCCGTTGTCGCGTTTTGGGGCGCGCCTGTTGCCCGGCCGGATGACGGGGCCCGGGCCGTGAAAGCAGCAATTGCGATGCATGCAGCAGGCGAAGTGTTCCGCACGACCGTGCCGGACGGCGTGCCTGCTATCGGGCGGACGCGCGTTGGCCTGCATTTCGGCGAAGTCATCGTTGGCAATTTTGGGGGCGAAGGGCGCATCCAGTACACCGCGCTGGGCGATGCGATGAACACGGCGTCACGGCTCGAATCAGCGAATAAGCAGCTGGGGACTTCGGTGCTCATCAGCCGCGAGGCTGCGGATCGGTCGGGATTGATCGGCTTCAGGGCGCTGGGCAGGATCGAGCTGCGTGGGCGTATCACACCGATCGAAATTGTCGAACCTTCTGACATCTCCACAGACGAGCTTGTCAAGTTTGCGGGATGGGTCGAGCATGCCGCGCTGGGCAATCACGCGGCGCTGGCCGAGTTGCAAGCGCTGACCGAGTTGCACCCCAATGATGTGGCACTACGTAACTTGGTGTATCGGCTAATCGAGCGAACCGAAGGAGGCTATTTTGTCCTGGACTAAGACGCAGAAAGTTTTCGCAGGCGTGGGCGCGCTGGTCGCCGCGTCATCGTCAATGGCGGGCACGATCGTTATCCGCGCGAGCGGGCCTTCGGCAAAGGCTTTTCCAGTCGGCAAGGCGCTGGCCGAGGGTCAACGCGTCGCCCTAAAAACTGGCGATACGTTGGTGCTGCTCGATCCAAAAGGCACACGGACACTTACCGGCGCTGGTAACTTCGAGGTCGGGACCGCAACCAAGGGGGCGGAAGCACCGTCTGCATTCACAGCACTGATCGCCAATGCCGGAACGCGCCAAGTCCGTACCGGGGCAGTTCGTGGCGCCAATGCCAGCCCGGTGCGGGTCGCCAGCCTTTGGTATATCGACATCTCGAAGGGCGGGACAGTTTGCCTTAAGGACCCGTCGAAAGCGAACCTATGGCGTGCCGATATGTCACAGCCCGTCACGGTCACGCTCAGCGGCGCTGGCGTAGTGGTCCAACTTGCCTATGGCGTCGGCCAAGCGGTTAAACCCTGGCCCATTGCAGACATGCCGTTGGAAATGAACACCCAATACCGGATCAGCGCTGCCGGCATGGCCAGCCCGACCGTTATTCGGTTCGTCCCATTTACAGAGATGAGTCCCGCACCCGACGATGTTGCGAAGGGGCTGATCGAACGAGGGTGCTCGGCTCAGCTCGAGGTACTGGTGGAAGCTGGAAAGTCTCCTGAGACCAGCGGCTGAATCATTGGCTGCGGCAGGCGATTGCGGCTTCGGGCCCTTTGCGGGTTACTGCCAGCCTGAAAAGGCCAGCCAGAAATGAAAAAAGCAGATGGTCAAACGGCAAGCCGCCTATGGTTACGTCGAGATCTGCCGGCTCGGTAAAATCGCATAACGACTGATGGCCAGGCGGATGGTCCTGTCGGAAAATGACCTCGCGTTCAGGACCTT
>JBMOGG010000101.1:0-10703 GCA_049318505.1 Sphingomonas sp.
AATCCCCGATCACCCAACAGAAGAAGCGCGGCCCCGTCAGCGCGCGGATGCCGGGCGTCGCGCCCTCGATCAGGGGGGGAACGACGTCGATATCGGCGCCCGCTTCCGGTAGCGGCGCTGCAAGGACGTCGCGGATCGTACGATCGTCGGCCACAGGCGTATGCCCCGCATCGGAGGTCTTCGGCCGATAGGCGATGGCAGTTGCAGCTGCGTGGTCAAGTGCACGGCGCGACGCCTCATCCACGAAGCGTCGCCCCCAGCTTTTCGGCGGCAGCCACGACCCTTGCGGCAATTGCGGCCAGCTCCTCCTCGGCAAAGCTCTTCTCCGCTGGCTGCAGCGTGACTTCGACCGCGAGCGATTTGCGTCCTTCGGGTACGCCCGCGCCCGTGAACACGTCGAACAGGCGCGCATCGGTGATCGCGGCCTTGTCGGCGCCCTTCACGGCGCGGACCAGCGCATCGCTCATGACATCGACCGGCACGAGGAAGGCAAAGTCGCGGCGCACGACTTGTAACGCGGGCGGCATGTAAGCCGTGCGCATAAATCCGCTGGTTCGCTTCGCGGGAACCGCATCAAGATACACTTCGCATGCCGCCACCGCGCCGCCCAGGTCGAACGCCCTGGCGGTCATTGGGTGGAGCATGCCAAAGCTTGCAAGCACGGTCTTGGGGCCCAGCCGCAATGTCCCGGACTGGCCGGGATGATAATGTGCGCCGACCTCTGCCATGACCTGCAGATTCTCGATCGGTGCACCGGCCGCCTCGAGCAGCGCCAGCGCCTCGGCCTTGGCGTCGAAGGCATCGAACGATTGCGCCTTACCGGTTGCCCAGCCACGCGGCGTGCGCTCGCCCGTAAGGACGACACCCGCGGTCAGATGCTCTTTGTCCGCGAGATAGCGGCGCCCGATCTCGAACAGCCGCACGCTCTCGGCGCTGCGATTGAGGTTGCGCTGCGCCGCCGACAGCAGGCCGGGCAGCAGCGAGGGTCGCATAACCTTCAGCTCTTCCGAGATCGGGTTCGCCAGCGTCCAGTCGCCGCCGCCAAAAGCGGCAGCTTCGGTTTCGCTGATGAAGCTCCAGGTAATCGCCTCGTTTAGCCCGCGTGCTGCCGCCGTGCGCCGGACGCGCCGCTCGACCTTTTGTACCGGCGTTGCGGTCGGCCGGGCCACGCCGTCGGTGCGGGGCAGCGGGGTCGAGAAGATGTTGTCAAGCCCTACAATGCGGACGACTTCCTCGACCAGATCCGCAGGGCCATCGACGTCACGCCGCCAGCTGGGAATGGTGACATTCAATAATCCGCCATCATCTGGACCGTCCTCGTCCCACGTTAGACCGAACCCCAATCGAACCAATATTGCCTGTTGAACAGTCGTCGGAACATCGATCCCGCCGAGCCGCGCGCATAGTGTCGGGTCGTATGACAATGTCCGCCCATCGAGCTCTGGGGTTCCCGCGCGGACGATTTCCGATGGCGTCCCCCCGCAATGCTCGACGATCAGGCCGGTCAGGATCGCAACGGCATCGTCGAGGAACGCCGGGTCCACGCCGCGCTCGAACCGTGTCCGTGCATCGCTGGTCAGTGCCAGCGTCTGACCGGTCTTGGCGATCCGCTCGGGCGTGAAATAGGCGATTTCGAGCAGTACGTCGGTCGTATCGTCGGCGATCCCCGAATGCTCGCCGCCCATGATACCCGCAATGTCGTGCACTTCGTTGGCATCGGCGATCACGGTCATGTCGGGCGACAGGGCGAACGTCTTGCCGTTGAGCACGGTTACCGTCTCGCCCATAGTGGCGCGCCGCGCAACGACGGGACCGGTGAGCTTCGCCATGTCATAAGCATGGCTCGGTCGCCCCAGATCGAGCATCACATAGTTGGTGATGTCGACAAGCGTCGAGATCGAGCGTTGCCCGACCGCCTTCAGGCGGCGCGCCATCCACTCGGGCGCGGTGCCGTTGGTGACGCCGCTGATCGTCCGGCCATAAAAGGCGGGGCAGCCCTCAATGTCGTCCGTGCGGATTTCGATTTTGCTGGGTCCGCTCCCCTTAATGTCAGGAACCGCGAGCGGCTTGAGTGTGCCAAGCCCCGCCGCTGCCAGATCGCGCGCGATGCCGCGCACGCCCATGCAGTCCTGCCGGTTCGGCGTGATCGCGACGTCGAACACCGGATCGTCGATCCCCGCATAGCCGGCGAACGACGCCCCTACCGGCGCATCTTCGGGTAATTCGATGATGCCGTCATGCTCGTCGCCGAGTTCCAGCTCGCGCACCGAGCACATCATGCCGTTCGATTCGACCCCACGGATCGCGGCGATCTTCAGCACCATGCCATTGGCCGGCACGACCGCGCCCGGCGCGCCGAACACGCCGACGAGGCCAGCCCGCGCATTGGGCGCGCCGCAGACGACCTGCAAAGGGCCGTCCCCGGCATCGACCGACAGCACCTGCAGCTTGTCGGCCTGGGGATGCGGCGCCGCGGTCACCACGCGCGCGATGCGGAATGCTGACAGCTTTTCGGCTGGATTCTCGATGCCTTCGACCTCGAGGCCGATCGCGTTGAGCGTGTCGGCAAGCTGATCGACCGTCGCTGCGGTGTCGAGATGCACCTTGAGCCAGCTGAGCGTGAACTTCATGCCCCCACTCCGGCCGATAGGGTGGGCACGTCGAGCGCGCCGAACCCGTAATGCTTCAGCCAGCGATTATCGCCGTCGAAAAAGGCGCGCAGGTCGTCCATGCCATATTTGAGCATCGCCAGCCGGTCGACGCCGACGCCAAAGGCGAAGCCAGAATATTCATCCGGATCGATGCCGCAGGCGCGCAACACGCGCGGATGGACCATGCCGCTACCCAGCAGCTCCATCCAGCCCCCCGTTCCACCTAGCACGCGCTTGCCTTTTTCGATGCTGAACCCGACATCGACCTCGACCGAGGGTTCGGTGAACGGAAAATAGCTGGGCCGTAGCCGCAGCACGATGTCGTCGCGCTCAAAAAACGCCTTCAGGAACGTCTCGAGGGTCCACTTGAGGTGGCCAAGGTGAATGCCCTTGTCGACGACCAGCCCCTCGATCTGGTGGAACATCGGCGTATGCGTTGCATCGCTGTCCGACCGGTAGACGCGCCCGGGAGCGATGATGCGGATCGGCGGCTTTTGTGACGTCATGGTGCGGATTTGCACCGGGGACGTGTGCGTGCGAAGCACCTTTGCCTCTTCGCCCTCGGCCGCCTGCAGGTAGAAGGTATCGTGCATCGCGCGCGCGGGGTGTGTCTCGGGCATGTTGAGCGCGGTGAAATTATGCCACTGATCCTCGATCTCGGGCCCGGTTGCGACGGCAAAGCCCATGTCGGCGAAAATCTCGGCGAGCTCGTCCATCACCTGGCTGACCGGATGGACCGACCCGCGCGGGGTGGCGGGCGCCGGCAGGGTCATGTCGAGGCGTTCGGTCGCGAGCCGCGCGTCGAGCGCCGCGCCTTCGAGCGCGGCCTTGCGCGCGGCGATCGCGTCGGTCGCGGCAAGGCGAAGCCCGTTGATCCGCGGCCCTTCTGCCTGACGTTGCTCGGGCGACATGCCGCCCAATGTCTTCAACAGCGCACTGATCGAACCGTTCTTGCCCAACAGCGCAATGCGTATCGCTTCCAGCGCGTCCAGATCGGCCGCGGCCGTGATTTGTGCGGTGATTTCGTGTTCATCCATAGCCCCAGCCCCATAAGCAAAAGGGCGCGAGCGGCAACCCGCTCACGCCCTCTTGCGCATCCTTTACGAAAGTCGCGTTATGCCGCCTTGGGCAGTGCGTCCTTCGCCTGCGCGATGATGGTGCTAAACGACGCACCTTCGTGCATCGCCAGGTCGGCCAGGACCTTCCGATCGAGTTCGACACCCGCAAGCTTCAGTCCATGCATGAACTGGCCATAGGTCAGGCCCTCCATACGCACGGCGGCGTTGATGCGCTGGATCCAGAGCGCGCGGAAATTGCGCTTCTTCACCTTGCGATCGCGATAGGCGTATTGACCCGCCTTCTCGACCGCCTGCTTGGCGATACGGATCGTGTTCTTGCGGCGGCCGTAGTAACCCTTGGCCTGCTCCAGAACCTTCTTGTGCTTTGCGTGCGTTGTTACGCCGCGTTTTACGCGTGCCATCTATCCGCGCTCCTTATGATAGGCCGTAGGGTGCCCAGGCCTTGACGGTGGCCGTATCGGCCTTCGACAACAGCTTGGTCCCGCGGTTCTGGCGGATGTACTTGGCATTGTGGCTGATCAGGCGGTGGCGCTTGCCGGCTACGCCATGCTTCAGCTTGCCGGTCGCGGTGAGCGTGAAGCGCTTCTTCACACCGCTCTTGGTCTTCAGTTTGGGCATTTTCGTCCTTTCGAATGACGTCCCTGAAGTCGCCATGGCAGCCCTTTCAGCCAGGCGATTCGTAGCGGGTCGTTCTTTGAAGCGGCGGCCTATGGAGAAAAGCCCGCCGAAAAGCAAGCGGTCAGACGTTCAGCGCGTCGATCACGTCCTCGAGCCGCGCGGGATCCCCCAGTGCGACGACATCGCCCGTGCTCTCGGCATTGAGCGGATCCCCTGCCCAGTCGCACATCGTGCCGCCCGCGCCCTCGACAATGGGCACGAGTGCCGCAAAGTCGTAGATCTTCAGTCCCGATTCGATAACGATATCGATATGGCCGGAGGCCACCAGACCGTAGTTATAGCAATCCCCGCCATAGATGATGCGCCGCCGGGCCACTTTCGACGCGAGCGCGAGGAACTTCACGGCATCGTCGTCGGTGAAATAATGCGGGCTGCTGGTGGCAAGCGAAGCGGTCACAAGCCCGGGACAGCGGCGTGCGCGGACGGCTTCGCCCCTGAACAATGTCGGCCGGCCGACCACCCCCAGCCAGCGCTCGCGCGCCACCGGCTGGTCGATCACGCCAATTACCGGCCACCCCTCCTCGACGAGCGCCACAAGGGTCCCGAAAATCGGCCGTCCGGCAATGAAGCTCGTTGTGCCGTCGATCGGGTCGAGTACCCAGCTGCGCCCGGTCGATCCTTCCTTGACGCCGTATTCTTCCCCGATGATCCCGTCGCGTGGGTATTCCGCTTCGATGATCCGTCGCATCGCAGCCTCTGCCGCGCGGTCGGCTTCGGTCACAGGCGAGGCATCGGCCTTGGTCTCACTTTCGAACTTGGCGCGGAAAAACGGGCGGATGGCTGCCCCGGCTGCATCGGCAAGGCGTTCGGCGAGTTCGACGTCGGCGGGGCGCATGTCTGTGACCTATTCGTTGCGGATGGCATGGGCGCGGACCGGGAACGTTCCCATGCCCTTTACCCGTGGCGGCGCTGTATGAAAAACGAAGTCCGCGTCGGGAAGTTGCGCCAGGCCGGTCATATGCTCGACGATCGGGATGCCCGCCCCCAGCAGGGCCGCGCGCCCGCGAACCTCGGTTGTCGAAAGATAATCCACGTCGACCGCCAACCGGGACTCGGCAAGGCGCACCCTGGAAACGCGGCTACTCTTTCCAGCGGCATGGCAGCCAGGTCGTCGCCATCGGCATAGCAGTGAAACGCGGTATCGAGATAGGTGCCGGTATTCGAGCACAGGGTGATCATGCCGATATGGCATTCGGTTCTGGCCGCGTAATTGGCGCGTGAGCCGCTCCGGCTCAGGAAATCGCAGATGACTGGCGCCGGCAGGCCCTTGTAGGTGATCATCCCGTCTTCGATGACGTGATTGAGCTCGATCAGGCGCGGCATCGTTCAGTCGAACAGCGAACTGACCGAGCTTTCGTCGGCGATACGCTTGATCGCTTCGGCCACCAGCGGCGCGATGGTCAGCAAACGGATGTTGTGCGCACCATTGGCGGCTTCGGGGGGCTGGATCGAATCGGTGACAACGAGTTCGCGCAGCACCGATCCGTCGACCCGCGCCACCGCGCCTCCCGAGAGCACCCCGTGCGTCACATAGGCCACGACGTCGGAGGCACCGGCATCGCGCAGCGCCTTGGCAGCGTTGCACAGCGTTCCCGCCGAATCGACGATATCGTCGATCAGCACGCAGAAGCGCCCCGTGACGTCGCCGATGATATTCATGACTTCACTTTCGCCAGCCTTTTCACGGCGCTTGTCGACGATCGCGAGCGGTGCGTTGTTGAGCCGCTTGGCAAGTGCCCGGGCACGCACCACGCCGCCAACGTCGGGGCTGACCACCATCAGATTGTCGGTCGGGAAGCGCGCCTGGATATCGGCGGCCATGACGGGGGCGGCAAACAGATTGTCGGTCGGGATGTCGAAAAATCCCTGGATCTGACCCGCATGTAGATCGACCGACAGCACACGGTGCGCGCCGGCAACGGTGATCATGTTGGCGACGAGTTTTGCCGAAATCGGCGTGCGGGGTCCGGGTTTGCGGTCCTGCCGCGCATAGCCGAAATAAGGGACGACCGCGGTGATCCGCTTCGCCGACGCGCGCTTCAGCGCGTCGATGCAGATTAGCAGCTCCATCAGATTGTCGTTGGCGGGAAATCCCGTCGACTGCAGTACGAACACGTCTTCGCCGCGGACATTCTCGTGGATCTCGACGAACACTTCCTCGTCGGCAAAGCGGCGCACGCTCGCCTCGGTCAGCGGCATCTCGAGATATTCGGCGATCGCCTTGGCCAGCGGCAGGTTCGCGTTTCCGGTCAGCAGCTTCATGATCTTCCCCTGTGGGGCTGCCCATAAACGCCACTTGCCCGGTGTCAAAGGGGAAGCCTAGAGCGCAGCTATGACCGACCGTCTCACGATCGCCATTGCCCAGCTGAACCAACGCGTCGGGGACTTGGCCGCCAACGCCGATGCGATGCTCGGGCTTCGCGCGCGCACCACGGCCGATCTGATCGTCTTTCCCGAGCTGCAACTGATCGGGTACCCGCCCGAGGATCTGGTGCTGAAACCGGCGCTTGCCGAGCGCGCCGCTATCGAACTGGCACGACTTGCCGCCGCAACGGCGGACGGTGGCCCAGCGATGATCGTCGGTAGCATCGAGCGCGTCGAGGACAGGGTCTACAACATCCTGGCGCTTTGCGAAGGCGGGCAGGTCACCGCGACCACGCGCAAGCACGAATTGCCGAACTATGGCACGTTCGATGAAAAGCGCATCTTCACGCCGGGGCCGCTGCCCGAACCCGTGGTGTTCAAGGGCGTCAACATCGGCCTTCCCCTGTGCGAGGACATCTGGTTCCCCACGGTCTGCGGCCATCTGAAGGCGCTCGGGGCGGAACTGCTGATTTCCCCGCATGGCAGCCCCTATGAAATCGACAAGGACGAACTGCGCGTCAATGGCGTGGCCGCCTTGCGTGTCGCGGAAACGGGCCTGCCGCTTGCTTTCGTCAACCGGGTCGGCGGGCAGGACGAAATCGTCTTCGACGGCGCGTCGTTCGTGCTCAACGCCGATGGTTCGGTCGCGCACCAGCTGCCCGATTGGAACGAGACGCTGGTCGAAACTGTCTGGACGCGCGGCGCCACGGGCTGGTGCTGCGAACCCGGCACCATCACGCGGCTCGATCCCCATCCGGCCGACATCTACCACGCCATGATTGTCGGCTTGCGCGACTATGTGAACACCAATCGCTTCCCGGGCGTCGTGCTTGGTCTCTCGGGCGGCATCGATTCGGCGCTGTCGGCGGCGGTCGCGGTCGATGCGCTTGGCGCAGAGCGCGTGTGGTGCGTGATGCTGCCGTCGCGCTACACGGCAGACATTTCGGAAAGCGACGCGGCGGAATGCGCGCGGTTGCTCGGTGTCCGGCTCGATACCATCCCCATCGCTCAAGCCATGACAGCCTTTGACTCGATGCTGTCGGGTGTCTTCGCTGGGCGCGCTCCCGATCTTGCCGAGGAAAACATCCAGTCGCGCATCCGCGGCCTCACCCTGATGGCGATCAGCAACAAGTTCGGCCCGATGTTGCTCACCACCGGCAACAAGTCCGAAATGTCGGTCGGCTATGCGACGATCTATGGCGACATGGCCGGCGGTTATTCAGTGCTGAAGGACGCCTACAAGACGACCGTGTTCGAGCTGTCGCGCTGGCGCAACGCCAACAAGCCGCGTCTGGGCCTCGGTCCCAAAGGCGCCGTGATGCCCGAAAGGGTGATCACGCGCCCGCCGTCCGCCGAGCTGCGAGACGACCAGCGCGATGACGATTCGCTGCCGCCCTACGAAATTCTTGACCCCATCCTGCGCGCTCTGGTCGAGGAAGAGCTTTCGGTGAACGAGATTGTCGCGCGCGGCTTCGACCGCGATACCGTGATCCGTATCGAACGCCTGCTCTATGTCGCCGAATACAAGCGTCGCCAGTCACCGCCCGGTGTCAAGCTCGGCAGCCGCAACTTCGGCCGCGATCGCCGCTATCCGATCACGAATGCCTTTCGGACGAGCTAGACATAGGCGGCAATTCTGGCTATATTTTACAAAAAAGGAGCCAGAATATGCGTGAAGTCTCGCTCGCGGTCGCTAAAGACAAGTTCTCCGAATATGCCGCCGCCGCCGCCGCTGGCGAGGAGATCGTGATCACCCGGCATGGACGCCCTTATGCCAAGCTCGTGGCCGTCGATGAAGTGGCGCAGCGCCAGCGGCAGCGCACGGCCGTCCTTGCAAGCCTCGACGCCTATCGGGCGCGTATGGCGGCGTGCGGCGATGGTCTGAACCACGACGAGGTCATCGCTCTGATTGATGCACAGCGCCGGTGACCGTTGTTATTGATGCGTCGGCGATCATTGCAGTCGCTCTGGCAGAAACAGATAATCAGCTGATTGCCGCAACGCGCCGGACTTTGGAAAGGGCGGATCAGTTCGCACCCGCGATTATGCCGGTCGAAGTGGTCGGGGCAATCGCCATGGCCGAGTGGATCGGCAGGCGTTCGGGTGAAGATACAGATGCTGCTTTGCAACTCGTCAACGAGATCATCCAGACTGTTGAGCTTGAACCGACGACCGACTTTGGCGGCCTGTCCTCCTTGTGCCGTCGGTTTCGGTTGCGTGGGGCTGATGCGTGCTATCTGCAATTAAGCTTGAACCACGGGGCTGCGCTGTTGACCAGTGACAAGGCTTTGGCAACCGCCGCGCTCGCCGCCGGGGTTTCTCTCGTCTACGACCCCACCGCATGACCATCGTCACCCGCTTCGCTCCCTCGCCGACCGGCCGCCTGCACATCGGCAATATTCGCACCGCGCTTCATTGCTTCCTGTGGGCGCGCAAGCACGGCGGGCGCTTCCTGCTGCGCATCGACGATACCGATGCCGCACGCTCGACCGAGGCCTTTGTCGACGCGATTCGGACCGACCTCGACTGGCTGGGGCTGATCCGCGATGGGGAGGAGCGCCAATCGGCGCGTTTTACGCTTTACGAGACGCAGTTCGAACGGTTGCGCATTTCGGGTCGCGTCTACGCCTGCTACGAAACCCCAGAGGAACTCGATCTGCGGCGCAAGGTGCTGCTTGGGCGCGGCCTGCCGCCGATCTATGAAAGGCCCGACCCGCAAGCGCCCATCCCCGAAGGTCGCGCGCCGCACTGGCGGTTCAAGCTCGATCATGACGTCATGATCGACTGGGACGACCTCGTTCGCGGGCCCCAGTATTTCGATCCCCGGCTGATCTCGGACCCTGTCGTCCGTCGTGCCGACGGGTCCTGGCTCTATCTGTTGCCCAGCGTCATCGACGACATCGACATGGGCGTGACCACCGTCGTGCGCGGCGAGGACCATGTGTCGAATACGGCCAGCCAGCTCCAGATGTTCTTGGCGTTCGGCGCCCAACCGCCCGCCTTTGCGCATGAGGCGCTGCTGGTTGGCAGTGAGGGCAAGCTGTCGAAACGTCTCGGCAGCCTCGATTGCGATGCCCTGCGCGCCGAGGGGATCGAGCCGCTGGCTGTGGCGGCACTGCTCGCGCGGCTGGGGACGAGCGACTCTGTCGTGCCAGTCGACAGCTTTGCCCCGCTGATCCAGGGCATTGATTTCGGTCGGTTCGGCCGCGCGCCCGCGCGCTTCGACGTCGGCGAGCTGGCGTCGCTCAACGCCAAGATGTTGCATCAGATGCCCTATGACGCCGTGGCGGCGCGCTTGCCTCAGGGCATGAACGAGACGGCGTGGGACGTGATCCGTCCCAATTTGACACAAATTTCGGAGGCCACCGACTGGTGGCGAATCGTCAAGGGACCGATCGACAGCGACGTCGCCCGCGAAGATGCGGAATTCCTGGCCGCCGCCGCACGCGTCGCCGCCGGGATCGATTGGGGCGCCGATCCCTGGCATGCGCTCACAAACGCGTTGAAAACAGAGACCGACCGCAAGGGCAAGTCGCTGTTCCTGCCGTTGCGCCGAGCCCTGACCGGCCTCGATCACGGACCCGACATGGCGGCACTGCTGCCCCTGATCGGCCGTACGGAGGCGCTCAATCGCCTGTCCGCATAAACAGGCTCGCGTATAAAATATTACTTTATGTCATCAAATGCATGGGCAACCGGCTCGCGGCATCGCTCTGGAACAAGGAGGATGTCATGCATGCCCCTCACTCGGTCCCCATTTACGGATATCTCGGCAGGAAAAGTCGCCACCCCGGGCTCCTCGCGGCCGCTGTCGTGCTGTACATCGGCATGCTTGGGGCGATCCTGAGCTACCATTGGGAAATCCTGATCGACCCTGAAGACGGAATCGACCTCCGGACATTTCCCCCGATCCAGGTCCCACCCCCGCCCG
>JBMOGG010000102.1:0-10687 GCA_049318505.1 Sphingomonas sp.
GCACGATAGGTGAAGTGCTCGATCAGCGTCGGCCCCTTGTTGGTCCGCGCGCGCTCGGCGGCCCACGCGGTGGCCGCATAGACCGCGATAGCGTCATTGCCGTCCACGCGGAGCCCGGCAATTCCATAGCCAACCGCGCGCGCAGCAAATGTCGTCGCCTCGCCGCCCGCAAAGCCCGCAAACGAACTGATCGCCCATTGGTTGTTGACCACGTTCATGATGACGGGGGCGCGGTAGACGGTGGCGAACATGCACGCCGAATGAAAATCGCCTTCCGCGGTCGAGCCCTCGCCGCACCATGTCGCTGCGATCCGCGTATCGCCCTTGGCGGCGCTCGCCATCGCCCAGCCGACAGCCTGCGGATATTGCGTGGCGAGATTGCCCGAGATCGAGAAAAACGCGCCTTCCTTGGTCGAATACATGATCGGCAGTTGTCGGCCCTTCAGCCGGTCGGCACGGTTCGAATAAATTTGGTTCATCATGTCGACAATGGGCCAGTCGCGCGCGATCAGGATACCCTGCTGGCGGTAGCTGGGAAAGCACATGTCGTCGCGGTCGAGCGCATAGGTGGCCGCGACCGCCACCGCCTCTTCGCCGGTCGACTTCATGTAGAAGCTGGTCTTGCCCTGCCGCTGGGCCCGGAACATGCGCTCGTCGAATGCGCGGGTCAGCGCCATGCTGCGCAGCATCCGACGCAGCAAATCGGGCGAAAGGCGGGGATCCCAGGGGCCGACAGCCCTGCCCTCGTCGTCGAGCACACGGACGAGACCATAGGCCAGGTCGCGCATTGTGCCGGCATCGGCCGCGCTGTCCGGTCGCGGCGTAACACCGGCCGCGAGCACCTCGACGCTGACGAATTCGGCCTCGTCACCGGGGCGGAACTGCGGTTCCGGGACGTGCAGCGACAGCGGCGTCAGGTTGGGGCGACGAGGGTTTGACAACGACTCAGACACGCGGTTCTCCTGAGGCCCAAGCATTAGCTGCGCGCAACAATATTACAACGCTCGAAAACGCGTTGCGGGCATGCCTCGCCGCCGCTAACCCTTACGCAAACGTAAAGCTGGAGAGACTGCCATGACGCTCGATGTCGCCGGACGCACTGCCTACAATGAGGACCATGAAGCCTTTCGCGACACGGTGCGCAGCTTCATCAAGCAGGAGGTCGTGCCCAATATCGACAAGTGGGACGAAGCCGGCATCGTTGAAAAGGCAATCTGGCCCAAGGCCGGTGCCGTCGGCATGCTGTGCCCGACAGTGCCTGAGGAATACGGCGGGCTGGGGCTCGACTTCGGATATAACGCGATCATCGACGAAGAGATTTCGTACGGTGGCACCGCGCTCGGTTTCAGCCTGCAGTCGGACATCGTCGTCAATTACATCGTCAGCTATGGCAGCGAAGAGCAGAAGCGCCACTGGCTGCCCAAGCTCGTCTCCGGCGAAGTCGTCACGGCAATCGCCATGACCGAGCCGGGCGTCGGCAGCGACCTTCAGGGGATCCGCACGACCGCCAAGAAGGACGGCAATCATTACGTCATCAACGGCAGCAAGACCTACATCACCAACGGCCAGAACGCCGATCTGATCCTCGTCTGCGCCAAGACCGACACCGAGGTGCAACCGGCCTGGAAAGGCGTGTCGATCATCCTGGTCGAGGCCGAGCGTGAAGGGTTCAAGCGCGGGCGCAACCTCGACAAGATCGGGCAAGATGCGGCCGATACGTCGGAGCTGTTCTTCGAGGACGTTCGCGTCCCGATGACCAATTGCCTGGGCGAAGAGGGCAAGGGCTTCATCTACCTGATGAGCGAATTGCCGCAGGAACGCCTGTCGATCGCGATCGGCGCGCAAGCCTCTGCCCAGCGCGCCTATGATGAAACGGTCGCCTTCGTCCGTGACCGCAAGGCGTTCGGTAAGCCCGTCATCGATTTCCAAAATACCCGCTTCACGCTCGCCGATCTCAAGTCGAAGCTGCAGGTTGGATGGGCCCATCTCGACTGGGCGATCGCGCGCCACCTGAAGAAGGAGCTGACCGCCGAGGAAGGCGCCGCCGCAAAGCTGTGGCATACCGAATTCCAGTGGGAAGTGATGGACAAGTGCCTGCAACTCCACGGCGGTGCGGGCTATATGAACGAATATCCCATCGCCAAGATGTGGCGTGGCGCGCGCGTGACGCGGATCTTCGGTGGCACGAACGAGATCATGAAGGAGCTGATCGGGCGCAAGCTGTGAGGCGCGGCGTTCTTCTCGGTGTTGCGCTGTCCGCCTTGGCGCTACCGGTGCACGCAGAGGAGAGGCCATCGGCAGCAGCGCTGCGCGCCGGCCTTGCCGGCGCGTGGACGGGGGCGCTCGGATATAGCGACTATCAGACGAACAAGCTGAACGAGTTGTCGGTCGAGACACGGATCGACAGCGTGGCCGACGGGAGGACCCAAATACGCACGTCGCGCTTCGACGAGGGGCCGGGCCGCAAGCCGGTCTGGATCACAACCGCCAGCCTCGACGATCCGAAAGCGGGGACGGTGACGTCGGCCACCTTGCGTGCCGGAAACAAGGTCGAGCCTGAAACCGAAGCAGTCGAGGTCGCCCGATATGCGAGCCCGACCAGCTGGACGCTCATCTACCGCCAGACGAGCAGCGACGACGACAAGCCTGCCGACATCCGCGTGACCGAGACACGCACTGGCGATACATTGATCGCCGTCAAGGAAGTCAGCCCCGTTGGCGCGGGCACATGGTCGTTCCGCAACCAGACCCGGCTGACGCGGGTTACGGCAACAGTCGCGCCGCGATCATAAGCGGACTGGCAGCATGACCGGTATCGACCGCGCGGGGCGCTTCAGCTTTGGTGATCGCAGCGTCCGCCGCATGGGCTATGGCGCGATGCAGCTGGCGGGCCCGCGTGTGTTCGGCCCGCCGCGCGACCGGGCGGCGGCGATCGCGGTCCTGCGCCGCGCGGTGGAGGCCGGGGTCAACCACATCGACACCAGCGACTATTACGGCCCGTTCGTCGTCAACGAGATCATCCGCGAGGCACTCTACCCCTATCCGGACGATCTTGTGCTCGTCTCCAAGATCGGGGCGATTCGCGGCGCCGACGGATCTTGGCTGCCGGCGATGTCGAAAGAACAGCTGACGCAGGCCGTTCACGACAATCTGAAGCGTCTGAGCGTCGACCAGCTTTACGCGATCAACCTGCGCAGCATGTTCAGCCCGATGGGCCCTGCCGAGGGGTCATTGGACGCCGAGCTGGAGGTACTGGCCGATTTGCAGCGGCAAGGCCTCGTCCGCCATGTCGGGCTCAGCAACGTGACGCCGAAGCAGGTCGCCGACGGGCGCACGATGTGCACCATCGCCTGCGTGCAGAACCACTATAATCTCGTGCAACGCGGCGACGATGCGATGATCGACGTGCTCGGCGCGGCCGGCATCGCCTATGTGCCCTTCTTCCCGCTCGGCGGGTTCAGCCCGCTCCAGTCGGACGCGCTGTCGGCAGTGGCCGCGAACCTCGATGCGACCCCGATGCAAGTGGCGCTGGCCTGGCTGCTACGCCGTGCGCCCAACATTTTGCTGATCCCGGGGACGTCGTCGCTCGGGCATCTGGAGGAAAATCTGGCTGCCGCATCGCTCGACCTGCCAGACGGTGCGATGGCCACGCTCGATGCGATCGGGGCCTAGACTCAGCGCTTCTGCGCGCTGAGTCGCGTCATCAGGATCGCCGCGCGTTTCGCCTGGCGCTTCATGCTCGCGAGGTCGACCGTTTCACCCGGCGCATGGTCGCCCTTGCTCGACGGACCCAGCCCCGCCAACCCGCTGACGTCGTTTGCGACAAACGAGATATCTCCCGCCCCGCGCTTCAGCGGGTCGAGCGGCGGCATTTCGGGCAGGCCGAGGTCGGCGTTGACGCCATTTAGCGCCGACAGGATGGCGCGGTTGCCGTCGGTCGGGGCCATGGCGGGATAGCCGCCCGCCTCGAACCTGATCTCGGCATTTGTCAACGGCGCATGGGCGGCGACAATGGCCGTCATCTTCGCCTTCACGCGCGCGGTCTGGTCCTCGGAAAGCGTTCGGAAATCGCCCTTGGCAATAGCGATGCCGGCAATGATGTTCGACTTGCCCGTCGCGGTCGCGCGCACGCCGTCGGTATCGAAGGCAGCGCTCTGCCCCCCTGCGATCAGGCCGACGTTGAAGGTCAGGTTAGGCTCGGGCAGTTCTTTGCGAAACGTCGCCACGATGCGCGCCAGTTCGTTGATCGCGCCATCGCCCGCGCTTGCGCTGAAGATGCCCGATGAATGCCCGGCCTTGCCGGTCGCCGTCAGCGTCCACGAGTTCGACGAGCGCCGCGCAATCGAGCCCATGTCGCGGCCGTTTTCGATCACGAGGCCCTCGAAATCGAGCGCGACATCGGCGCGCTTGCCCGCCGCGATCAGGTCGGCGCGCGCCACGTCGATAGGGTCACCCGAATCTTCTTCATCGCCGGTCAGCACGATTTCGATGTTGGCGCCCGCCAGCGTGCCCGCTGCCTTCATGGCCTTCAATGCCATCAGGAGGACGACCATCCCGCCCTTATCGTCGCCCGCACCAGGGCCCTCCCCTTGCTCCCCCTTGCGCACGAATTTCTGGAACGGCGAATCTTTCTCGAACACGGTATCGAGATGGCCGATTAACAGCATCCGCTTGGTGCCCGGCTTGCCGGTATGGGTGGCGATGATGTGTCCGGCGCGGTTGGCGGCGGCCATCGGCTTCCAGTCGACCTTGAAACCCAATGTCTCAAGCTCGGCGCGCATCACGCGCCCGACTTGCTCGACACCGGCAAAGTTCATCGACCCGCTGTTCACGTCGACGAGTTGCTGAAGCAAGGTGACCGACGGTTCGTAAATCGTGTCCACGTGCGCGGCCATTTTGGCTTCAGCGGCAGAGAGTTGCGCAACCGCCCCAGTGGGCAGTGAAAGAGCGAGCGCGAGCGTGAACAGATGTTTCATGCGCCAAGGCTAGCCGAGCCGGTCGCACGATGCCAAGTATTACGCATCGCCTTCGTCAAACAGGATTCTCCATGCCGTCCGGTCTCGCCGCCCTCCTCGACGATGTCGCAGGAATCGCCAAACTTGCCGCCGCCTCGATCGACGATGTGGGGGCCGCCGCCGCCAAGGCAGGAACCAAGGCAGCGGGTGTCGTCATCGACGATACCGCGGTCACGCCGACCTATGTGACCGGCTTCACGCCCGACCGCGAGTTGCCGATCATCTGGAAGATCGCCGTCGGGTCACTCAAGAACAAGATCGTTATCCTGCTGCCCGCCGCGCTCTTGCTCAGCGCGTTCGCCCCGTTTCTCATCACGCCCATATTGATGATCGGCGGCGCCTATCTGTGTTTTGAAGGCGCAGAAAAGGTCATCCATGTCTTTACCGGCCATCACGCAGGCGAGGAACTGATCCCCGACGGCGGCGCCGACCACGCCTTGCTCGAGGAGACCAAAATTGCCGGCGCGATCCGCACCGACTTCATCCTGTCGGGCGAAATCATGGCGATCGCGCTCGCCGAGGTCGCCGAGCAGTCGATCTGGGGACAGGCCGCAAGCCTGGCTTTGGTCGCGCTCGGCGTGACCGTCGGTGTTTACGGTGTCGTCGCGCTCATTGTGAAGATGGACGACATTGGCGTGCATCTGGCGAAGAACAAGCAGTCACCCTTGCGCGGACTGGGGCGCGGGCTGGTCGAGGCCATGCCATGGCTGCTGCGCTTCCTGTCGGTGCTCGGCACGGCAGCAATGGTCTGGGTTGGCGGCGGGATCATCGTCCACGGCCTGCACATGACGCCCCACTTCATCGAGGCAGTCGGCGGCGGTAGCGGCTTCGTGCACTGGCTCGCGGATGCCGGGTTTTCGGGTGTGGTCGGGCTGGCAATCGGTGGCGTGATCGCCTTGATGGTGGCAGGGTTCCAGAAGGCCCGTGGCAAAGCGCACTAGCGCGCGCACGGGAAGCTGGCCTTTCACACTTCGCAAAAATAGAATTACGTCGGGTTTCATACTTCTTCAGTGCTGAGAAAACCATGCGTTGACGTAGACTTGCGCCAGCCGTTCTCGCCGCATTCGCCGCCGCGCCACCTTTGTAGGCGGCGCCGGGGAGCACGACACCGATCAATCTCGCCTGTTCGGGCCTTGCAGCCGAGGCGGCGCGCAAGATTGCCATCTGCGAGAAGCTGACCTTCGCCCTGAACCCGCAAGCGTGGCTTGCAGAGGCGTCGATTTAGGCCGGAGAGCGTATTGCAACAGCAAACAGATCGGTGCTGCAATACGCTCTGCGGCCTGCGGCGCCCGCAGGGCGATCCAGCTTTACGGGCGCGCCAGAAGTGGCAGCTGGGGCAACCTCCTCGAAAAGCCAGTGTGCGGCACGACCATCGCTTTTGGCCCGAACGACCTATGGGGCGCGATCATGATCACGATCGGCGGCCAGCATTATGGCCGGCGCGGCGCCTATTGCGCGCTGGCAAGATCTTAGCAGCCAACCAGCGGCACCAAACGCCGGCGGGACAGTCGCTCAATCCGTCAGCGTTCGCATCCATTCGCCGACATGCGCCCGCTCCGTCCGCAAGGCATTCGCCGGTTCCGCCACGTCCTCGTACCCCACCGCCATGCCGCAAAACAGCATGCGTTCATCGGGTGTCCCCAGGAACGCCTTGACCGTCTGCGGATACACCGCCCAGCATTCCTGTGCACAGGTGGCGAGCCCCGCCTCGACCGCGAGCAGCATGAAGCTTTGCAGGAACATGCCCAGGTCGCTCCACTGCGGCGGCCCCATGCGTCGGTCGACCGTCATGAACAACGCGAGCGGCGCGCCGAAAAAGGCGAAGTTGCGCGCAAACCACATCCGCCGCGCGACCTTATCTTCGCGCGGGACGCCAATGTGCGCATACATCGCCTCACCGACGGCAAAGCGCCGGTCGCGGTAGGGGGCGACGAGTTCCTTCGGATAGATATCGTACTCCGGCTCTTCCTGCCCGCTCGCCAGCTTGGCCATCATCGTCTGTTTCAGCCGGTTCATGGCGTCGCCCGCAACAATGTCGACATGCCAGGGCTGGAGGTTGCCGCCCGAAGGCGAGCGCGACGCCTGAGCGACGAGCGACCTGACCAGATCAAGATCCACGGGCGTATCGAGGAACCCGCGCACCGATCGCCGGGCGGCCAAAGCATCGCTGATGCGCATCGTCTTGTCTCCAATTCGCCTTGCGCGCGACGCGCGCATGCGCGATTGAAGCACAAAGTTGACGTAAACGGAAAGGTAAAGAGGATGGCCGAAGCCTATATCGTGGACGCAGTTCGTACTGCAGGCGGGAAACGCAACGGGAAGCTGATGGGCTGGCACCCGGTCGACATGGCCGCCGCCACGCTCGACGCGCTGGTTGCGCGCACCGGTATCGACGGCGCAGCGGTCGATGATGTTATCATGGGCTGCGTCATGCAGGGCGGCGAACAAGCCGGGCAGGTCGGCCGCAATGCCGTGCTCGCGTCGAAGAACCTGCCCGACAGCGTCCCCGCCGTCTCGATCGATCGCCAGTGCGGATCGTCGCAACAGTCGATGCAGTTCGCGGCGCAGGCCGTAATGTCGGGCACGCAGGACATGGTCATTGCCGCCGGTGTGGAGAGCATGTCGCGCGTGCCCATGGGCTCGACGGCGATGCTTTTCATGAAAGAGGGGCTGGGCAACTATAAGTCGCCGCGGCTTGAGGAAAGATATCCCGGCATCATGTTCAGCCAGTTCATGGGCGCCGAGATGATCGTCAAGAAGCACGGCTTCAACCGCGAGATGCTCGATGCCTATGCGCTCGAATCGCACCGTCGCGCTGCAGCCGCGACGCAGGCGGGCGCGTTCGACGCCGAAATCGTACCGCTCGATATCGAAACGCCCGAAGGCACGCTAACCCACCGCACCGACGAAGGCATCCGCTATGACGCCAGCCCTGAGAGCCTGGCAGCCGTCAAGCTGTTGCAGGAAGGGGGCAGCATCACGGCCGCCAACGCCAGCCAGATCTGCGACGGATCGAGCGCGGTTCTGATCGTCAACGAAGCCGCGCTAAAGGCACATGGCCTGACCCCGCTGGCACGGATCCACAATTTGACCGTGACCGGCGGCGACCCCGTGATCATGCTCGAAGAGCCGCTGTTCGCGACCGACCGTGCGCTTAAGCGCGCTGGCATGCGAATCGAGGACATCGACCTGTATGAAGTCAACGAAGCCTTCGCGCCCGTACCGATGGCGTGGATGAAGCACGTTGGCGCCGACTACGCCAAGCTCAACGTCAACGGCGGCGCGATCGCGCTCGGCCACCCTCTCGGGGCGTCGGGCACCAAGCTGATGGCGACGCTGGTCCATGCGCTGAAGGCGCGTGGCGGACGCTATGGCCTGCAGACGATGTGCGAAGGCGGCGGCATCGCCAACGTTACGATTATAGAACGGCTTTAACTGTCTCTCCCCTCCCTTGAAGGGGAGGGGCTCTAAGGAGCTCAAAATGATCCTCGACTCAACAGTTTCGGCCGTCGTCACCGGCGGCGCCTCAGGCCTTGGTGCCGCCACCGCCCGCGCTCTCGCGGCAAAAGGCGTCAAAGTCGCAATTTTCGACCTGCAGGCCGAAAAGGGTGAAGCGATCGCCACCGAAATCGGCGGCGTGTTCTGCGAAGTGAACGTGACCAGCGACGAAAGCGTAATAGCCGGTTTCGAAAAGGCGCGGGCAGCGCATGGTCAGGAGCGCGTGCTCGTCTGCTGCGCGGGCACCGGTGCGGCGATGAAGACCGCCAGCCGGTCGAAACAGGACGGCAGCATCAAGCATTATCCGGCGGACGCGTTCAACTGGCTGATCCAGATCAACCTTGTCGGTACATTCCGCTGTGTCGCCCTGTCGGCGGCAGGCATGATGACGCTCGAGCCGCAGAACGCGGACGGCGAGCGCGGCGCCATCGTCAACACGGCCTCGGTCGCAGGCGAAGACGGGCAGATGGGCCAGGTCGCCTATTCGGCATCGAAGGCCGGCGTCATCGGCATGACGCTGCCCATCGCGCGCGACCTGATGAGCGAAGGGATTCGCGTGAACACCATCCTGCCCGGCATTTTCGAAACGCCGCTGATGATGGGCGCCCCGCAACAGGTGAAGGATGCGCTTGCAGCGTCGGTGCCCTTCCCCAAGCGGCTCGGCAAGCCCGAGGAATATGCGCATCTGGCGCTGACCATGATCGAGAACAGCTATTTCAACGGCGAGGATGTCCGCCTCGACGGCGCTATTCGTATGGCCCCGCGCTGAGCTAGGTCTTTTTCGATCCGATATTGACCCATGCCCCCAGACGCGAGCCGTCCTCGGGCATGGGGACATCGCCTTCCTCGTCGGAACCAAAGGTCTCGATCGCCGCCCCGCTATCCTGCGCGGCGCGCATCCTTTCTTTCCGCTTCTTCAGGTTTTCGCGGAGCGCCGCTGCGAGCGCGTCGGGATCTGCCTTGGCCATCGGCATGCAATAGCCCTACGCGCCTTGACGGGTCCACACGCTTTCTTCATAGGCCCGCGCCTACCTGCAATGACACCCGCCGGTATGCTGCCGTAGCTCAGTGGTAGAGCGCATCCTTGGTAAGGCTGAGGTCGTGAGTTCAATCCTCACCGGCAGCACCATTTTTCAATGAGTTAGCCGGTTTAAGGGGTGGCCGGCTAAACCATTGCCATCACCGTGACATCACGCAGTTGAAGACCTTGCGATCGTATCGTCCGCTCGTGGCTTGGCGATCACCAGGTGTTGCGATGAGTTTCCACCATCGGCGCCGGGCATGTCGATCCGACTTTCTCGAAACTTTGGTCGCGCGATTGGGTGTTGTCAGTCTTCTGCGAACCGCTCTCCCCATGTTGCAGTTCGGTCCTTGATATTTGCGGGCGAGTTGGCGAGCTGACGCCACTCGGTGAGCGCCGCTGAGCGGCGCTCTTTGTAGGTCTGGCGATCAACGATGTCGCGTTCGGAAGAGAAATGGTTGTGGACGTTGGCATGGACCGAAGCGAACTTTTGTCGCGACTTCATTTGTCGCAATCTGAGTATAATCGAGGCGCAATTTGCAACGGGCGTTTACCGAAGCTTTTGATGCCCAAAAAGGTGCCCGATCGGTTGTATCATGCCCGGCCGATGCGGTGTTCCAGAACACCGCGGCTCAGCTCGTGCGAATAGCCGCCGTCGGGCAATTGACGAAGCGGCGGCAAACCCAGCCTTGCGATCTCGACCTTCGTGCAACGGTCCATCACAACCTTGAGTCCGGCGGCTTCAGCGCGGGCCGCGGCGGCTTCGTTGACGATGCCCCGTTGCATCCACACTGCCCTGGCACCCGCTGCGATTGCCTGATCAACGGCTTCACCCGCTTCTCCGCTGCGGCGAAAGATGTCGACCATATCGATCGGGTCGCCGATTTCCGACAGGTCGCGCCATACGAATTCGCCATGGATATGCTCGCCGGTGATCGGCGGGTTCACGGGTATGACGCGGTAACCATGGTCCTGCAGGAACTTCATCACGCCGTAGCTCGGCCGGTCGGGGCGGTCCGACGCGCCGATCATAGCGATGGTGCGAACTGTAGAGAGCAGCTCGGCGATTTCGTCATCGGTGGTCAGGGGCATCTCAGTGATCCTTCAGCCAGTCGGCGACCTTGGTCGCGACATCGGCGAACGCCTGGCCCTG
>JBMOGG010000103.1:0-10584 GCA_049318505.1 Sphingomonas sp.
CCTCAAAACCGGACATAGCCACCCATATGTCCAGTGTCTAAAGGCTGAAATCAGTGGGTCCTGGTGCCGCCGCAAGAGTCCAGAAATACCGAAAATCTGGGATTCTTATGCCATATCGTTCTTGAAATGTCGCAGAGCGTCCGATGCAAAAAGCTACCTAGGGTAGCATGAACATATGGCGACAAAGTTGGGTTGACGCACACAACCCCTCGGCAGGATGAGGTCGTCACGGGGACGAAGGTGGCGTGAGATCGTACCGGCTGCAGCCCTGTCGCCAGTGGCAAGGGCGGGTAAAATATTGATCCACAACGCTTTTTCTGACCCCATCATGGGGCGGCAATGTGTCGACCCCCGAGAGAGGCACGAACCCCGTGTGGCGACCTCAAGCCTGGCAGAAACACCAGCATTTTGCGTTTCGTCGTCTACCAATTGTTCACGACCGGCGCACTCGCGACGGCGGAGAGTGGCGTGCGCCTGTTGATTCAAGCCGCGATAGACAAGCAGCCCTTCGTTCAAAGATGTTGCTGCTGTGATGTTGGATCGTTTGCTTAAGCTTGCGGCGACGCTGCTTGTTTCAATGCAACACTGCGCAATGCGAGGAGCGCGCCCGTCGCAATCAGCGAACCGCTTCCCATCACAATGGCGACAGCCTGCAGGCTAAAGCCCGCCTGAAACAAGAGGCCCGCAAGGATCGGAGAAAGAGCGGCCCCACCGCGGCCTACGCCGATCGCAAAGCCTGTACCACTGGCCCGCAAGTGAGTGGGAAAAACCTGCGCGAGCACAGAATAGAGTCCGACAATTGCGGCCTCCGTAAAAAAGCCCGCTGCCCCAGCCATCAGAGCCAAATGGTTCAGGTCATCCGACCCGCGACCGAAGGCTGCAACCATGATGACGGACAGAAGAAGCATGGCCAGCGTCAGCGGCTTCAGTCCGAAGCGCAATGTCAGCAGCCCAAACAGCGCCCCGCCGAGCGCCCCGCCGACATTGGCCCACACCAATACACCCCCCGCCAGCCCCGGTGCAAAACCCATGTCGGCGACGATCTTGGGCGTCCATTTCAGGATGAAATAAAAGGTGGTGATGTGCCCGAAATAGGCGATCGTGACGAGCACAGTGGTCGCAGCCAACGCGGGTGTGAACAGTGCGGCAATTGATGCCTTGTCTTGATTCTCATCGAGCTTTGGCAAGGCGTCGAGCAACGCATGACTCATGCGCGCCAGCGTCTGGTTGATCCGCGCAAGCGCGTTTGCAGGCTGCTTCTTGGCCAGATAATCGACCGTCTCGGGCACGAAAAACCATACGAGTGGTATGAACAACGCAGTGGCAAAGGCGCCAAACTCGAACACGATCCGCCAATGCCCGCCATCGAGCAACTGTGCCGCGATGGCCCCACCGATGACCGCACCTATAGGATAGCCAATCACCATCAGCGCGAGACACAGGCTGCGGCGGCGGGTGTTGGCAAATTCAGCAGCAACCGCGTTTGTTGCTGCAAGCATGCCGCCAATTCCGAGGCCGGTGAGCACGCGCCAGATCGAGAGGCTGGTCACATTCTGCGCGGTCGTCGCCATGACCATGCCGAACGTCATGACAACAAGGCAGGCGAGCATCGTCGGGCGGCGCCCGATCCGATCCGCCAGATTGCCAAGCGTGATTGAGCCGATAGCCATTCCGATGAGTTCCATCGACAGGACGAAGCCCAGCGCGGCGCGATTGATACCCCAGTCGCTGGCAATGCCGGGCGACGCAAAACTGATGGCGAGGACATCAAACCCGTCCAATCCGTTCAGTCCGACGGTTGTTGCAACGGCAGCAATCTGCAATCGCGACATGGGCAGCGGACCGAGGATGTCGATCCCTTCTGCAGTTTGCCCCACGCCAAGACCCGCCATATCTTCTCCTTCCCAAGCCCTGCACAACCGTGTTGAATTATTGCCTGCCCGTCGCTGTGCCATTCTGCCGGAGAACGATGCCGCCTTTCATCACGAAGTCGATTTGGCCCAGCAAGGCTGGTGACTGCAGGGGATTGCCCTTTACGGAGACCAGATCGGCATAGCGTCCCGGCTGCACAGAGCCGATATCAGCCGACACCCCAAGCAAGTCCGCCGCATTGCGCGTCGCAGAGAGGATTGCGTCCATCGGGGGCATGCCACCTTCGGCAAACAAACGAAATTCGGTGCTGTGATCGCCTTCGCCAAGGTCCGTGCCGTACACGATGCGCACACCCGACTTCAGCGCTTTGGGGAAATTCTGTTTTGGGATCAGATCGTTCGCCATCTCTTTGGCTGCCGTGCCAGGGCGCAGCAGCTGCGGCGTGTCGCGAGCGACCTTGTAGAACATGTCATAGACAGTCAGCGTAGGGACAAGGAACGTGCCATTGGCCTTCATCAGCGCGAGGCTCTCCGCTGTAGCGAAAGAACCATGTTCGATGGAATCCACTGTCGCTCGCACTGCGGCGTCGATCGCTGTCGAGGGATAGGCGTGGGCGGCGACCTTCATGCCAAGGCTGTGAGCGGTGGTGACGACGGCGATGATTTCGTCATCTTCCATCAGCTTTTGGCGAGGATCATCGCCCGATGAGGCAATTCCACCCGAGGGCATGATCTTGATCAGATCGGCTCCGCGCCGCTTATGCTCACGCACTTTTGCGCGGGCTTGATCGGGGGAATCGACGATGCTGTTGTCCCAACCCGCATGCGAAAGCTGCGGATCCAAGCCGTAACGCGCATCACCATGGCCTGCGGTGGGGCCCAAAGCCTCGAGCGATACCCACAGCCGGGGCCCGGCAACTTTTCCACTATTAATGGCATTGCGCAGCGCCACCGTATCCGGCCCGCCGCCAACATCACGCGCGGCGGTGAAGCCCTGTTGCAGCATCGCCGCGCCGAATTTGGCGCCATCGAAAGCACGATCGATGTCGGAGTGCGTCAGCCAGTCTTCGACCATATTGGTGCTGCTGGGCAGTTTGGCAGCGATATGCACATGGGCGTCGATGAAACCGGGCATGACGGTTCCATCCGTCAGGTCAATCACCTCCGCCCCGATTGGGGCGACGAAGCCGGGCGAAACGGAGGTGATGCGGTCATCCTTGATCAGGATCGACATGCGCTGGCGGGGGGTGGGGGAGACGCCGTCGATCAGCGTACCGGCATGGATCACGACATCGCGGGCCAGCGCCGGGCTGGCCGCAGCGAGCAGCAAGCCGGCTCCCAGAAGCAGTTTTTGAACCCGCATGTCCTTCTTCCTCATGCTCTGCCGTTCGACGTTACAAAATCCCCGGGAGGTCCAGTCCCTGTTCGCGCGCGCAATCGAGCGCGATGTCATAGCCCGCATCGGCGTGGCGCATGACGCCGGTGCCCGGATCATTCCACAGCACGCGCCCCAGCCGCCGCGCAGCGTCATCGGTGCCGTCGGCGACGATGACCATGCCCGAATGCTGCGAATAGCCCATGCCGACTCCGCCACCATGGTGCAGCGACACCCAGGTCGCACCCGACGCGGTATTGAGCAGCGCATTGAGCAGGGGCCAATCGGAGACCGCATCCGATCCGTCTTTCATTGCTTCGGTCTCTCGGTTCGGACTAGCGACCGAACCTGAATCGAGATGATCGCGGCCGATCACGACGGGCGCTTTCAGCTCGCCATTCTTGACCATTTCATTAAAGGCCATGCCGAGCCGGTGGCGCTGCCCAAGGCCGACCCAGCAGATGCGCGCCGGAAGCCCCTGAAAATGAATCCGCTCGCGCGCCATGTCGAGCCAATTGTGCAGGTGCGGATCGTCGGGGATCAGCTCCTTCACCTTGGCATCAGTTCTGTAGATGTCTTCGGGATCGCCCGACAGCGCCGCCCAGCGGAACGGCCCCACGCCCCGGCAAAACAGTGGACGGATATAGGCGGGTACAAAGCCCGGGAAATCGAAGGCATCGGCCACGCCTTCGTCCTTGGCGACCTGACGGATGTTGTTGCCATAGTCGAGCGTCGGCACGCCCGCGCGCCAGAAGTCGAGCATCGCACGGACATGGACCGCCATCGAGGCGCGCGCGGCCTTTTCGACGCTGGCGGGATCACGTTCACGCGCCGTCATCCACTGATCGAGCGTCCAGCCTTGCGGCAGATAACCATTGATCGGATCATGGGCGGAGGTCTGGTCGGTGACCGCATGGGGCCGCACCCCGCGCCGGTAGATTTCAGGGAAAACATCTGCTGCGTTGCCGAGCAGGCCGACCGAGACCGGCGTCCTGGCGTTCGCCATAATCTCCAGCGCTTCATCGAGGCTGTCGGTCTGGCGGTCGATATAGCCCGTGCGCAGGCGCATTTCGATGCGCGAGGGCTGGCACTCGACCGCAAGGCAGCTGGCCCCCGCCATCGTCGCGGCCAGAGGCTGCGCGCCGCCCATGCCACCAAGACCCCCCGTCAATATCCATTTGCCTGAAAGGTCGCCACGGTAATGCTGGCGGCCCATTTCGACAAAGGTCTCGTACGTGCCCTGCACGATGCCCTGCGAGCCGATGTATATCCACGAACCTGCCGTCATCTGCCCGTACATCATCAAGCCGGCGCGATCGAGTTCGTTGAAATGTTCCCACGTCGCCCATTCTGGCACGAGATTGGAATTGGCGAGCAAGACGCGCGGTGCATCCTTGTGGGTTTGGAACACGCCAACCGGCTTGCCCGACTGGATCAGCAGCGTCTGGTCGTCCTCCAGCCGCTTGAGCGTCGCGACAATCTGGTCATAACATTGCCAGTTGCGCGCGGCGCGGCCAATGCCGCCGTAAACCACCAATGAGGCCGGGTCCTCGGCGACGTCGGGATCGAGATTGTTCATCAGCATCCGCAGCGGGGCTTCGGTCAGCCAGCTCTTGGCGCTAAGCTCGGTGCCGTGCGCTGCGCGGATCACGCGACTGTTATCGAGGCGGTTCATTTCTGTTCCTTGGCGAAATCTAGGCAGTTGGTAAGAATGGAGCGGAGCTTGGCTTGCATCGGTTCGGCGCGGGCAGCATCCCAAGGCGGCGGCCATGCACCGTCTTCGCTGGCATAGCCCCGGATCGCGAGTTCCATCTGCACGGCGTGGATGCCGTGCACGGGGTCGCCATAATGGCGCGTGATCCAGCCGCCTTTGAAGCGGCCATTGACGACGAAGGTGTCGCTTGAGCAGTCCGCAGCAATCGCATCCGTGAGGCCAGTCCCGCAACTCGCTCCATCGTAGCTGCCGATATTGAACTGCGGCAATGTGCCGTCGAACAGGCGCGGCACATGGCTACGGATCGAGTGTGCGTCATAGAGGACGACTGCAGGGTGTAGCCCTTGTAGTCGATCGATCTGTTCGGCAATTGCTGCGTGATAAGGGACGAAATAGGCTGCGCGTCGCCGTTCTATTTCCGCAGCATCTGGCTCTGCTCCAGCTTCATAAAGGGGCGCACCTTCAAACGTCGCATCCGGACACAGCCCGGTTGTCGCCTGCCCTGGATAAAGCGATTTCCCCGATGGATCGCGGTTGAGGTCGATCACCGTGCGCGACATGTGGCTATGGATCACCGTCGCGCCCAGATCGGCAGCAAAGGCGTAGAGGCGGTCAACATGATGATCCGCATCGCGCCGCGCCAGATCAAGCGAGACTAGCCCGGAGATATCGTCGGGGATGAGCGTCCCGGCATGGGGAATGCTGACGATAAGCGGCGCGTCGCCCCGTGTAACGGAAAGCCAATCAGTCATGCCAACCCCGGCAGTGTGGCCAGAGCTGCAAGTTGTCCTGATGCCACCAGCGCCTGGGCCCGGGCGATGTCGGGATGGAAATACCGATCTTCATCGAGCGCTGGTACTTTGGCCCTTAGCAACGCGCGCGCCGATTCGAGGGTCCCGCTGGATTTGAGCGGGGCTTGGAAATCACAGCCTTGCGCCGCGGCCAGATATTCGATGGCCAAAATGCCCGCGACATTGTCTGCCATGCCCAGCAAACGCCGCGCTCCGTGCGCAGCCATCGAAACATGATCTTCCTGATTGGCAGAGGTGGGTATCGAATCGACGCTTGCTGGATAGGCGCGTTGCTTATTCTCAGAAACCAGCGCAGCTGCTGTGACTTGCGGGATCATGAAGCCGGAATTGAGGCCAGGGCGCGGGGTGAGGAAAGCGGGCAGGCCGGATAGAGCAGGATCGACCAACATCGCAATCCGCCGTTCGGCGATCGAGCCAATTTCGCAAAGCCCCATAGCGATCATGTCAGCTGCAAATGCCACGGGTTCGGCATGAAAGTTGCCGCCGGATAGAGCTTCGTCGGTTTCGGCGAAAATCAGCGGGTTGTCGGACACACCATTGGCCTCGGTCAGCAATGTGGTTGCCGCCTGACGCAGCATATCGAGCACTGCGCCCATCACTTGCGGCTGGCAGCGCAGGCAATAGGGATCTTGCACACGAGTGTCGCCGGTCAGATGCGACGCGCGGATTGCCGAGCCATCCATCAATGTGCGCAGGGCCGCCGCTGTTTCGATCTGGCCTTTGTGTCCGCGTAAGGCATGGATGCGCGGATCGAACGGCGCGTCGGAGCCCTTGGCCGCTTCAGTCGAGAGAGCGCCGGTCAACAAGGCGGAGGCAAATAATCGCTCCGCCTCAAACAATCCGGCCAGCGCGTAAGCACATGAGAACTGCGTTCCATTGAGCAGCGCCAGGCCTTCTTTGGGGCCGAGTGTGATCGGCGATAGCCCAGCGTCCGCCAGCGCCTGAAGCGCGGGCGTGCAGACATCGCCAACCCAGATTTCGCCCGTTCCGATCATCGCGGCGGCCATATGGGCAAGCGGTGCCAAATCACCCGAAGCGCCTACCGAACCTTGTGCGGGGATGACCGGTGTCAGCCCCTTTTCCAGCAGCGCGCCGAGCATCCCGACGGTGGTCAACTGCACGCCTGACGCCCCTTGGGCGAGACTGGCAAGCTTAAGTGCCATCATCAATCGCGCGATTGGCGTGGGCGTTGGCTCACCGACGCCCGCTGCATGACTCAGCACAATATTGCGTTGCAGCGTTAGCAGGTCGTCATCGCTGATCTTGACGCTAGCAAGTTTTCCAAAGCCGGTGTTGATTCCGTACACGGGCTCATGCCGCGCTAAAATCCGAGCAACCGACTCTGCGCTCGCCGTGATTTTTGGATGACTGGCGGGGTCAAGTACCGGCGTTTCGCCACGATAGATACGCTGCCAATCAGCCAGCGATACCGACCCGGCCTTCACAGTGATGCTCATTGCCCCCTCCAGATGCGCCCGTGGAGCGGGTTTGCACCGATCCGGTAGACCAGTTCGGCCGGGCGCTCGATGTTCCAGATGGCCAGATCGCAGACCTTGCCCGCTTCCAATGTTCCGGCCTGATTCAGTATCCCCAGCGCGCGTGCCGCTTCACGTGTCACCCCGGCAAGGCATTCCTCCACGGTCAGGCGAAAGAGCGTCGCCCCCATGTTCATCGCCAGCAATATCGAGGTGAGCGGCGAAGTGCCTGGGTTGCAGTCGGTCGCCAGCGCCATCGGCACACCTGCTGCCCGCAGTTTGGCGATGGGCGGAAGCTGGGTCTCCCGCGTGAAATAATAGGCTCCCGGCAACAGCACCGCCACCGTTCCCGCGCGCGCCATTGCGGCGATGCTCGCGTCGTCGAGATACTCGAGATGATCCGCCGAAAGGGCGCCATAGCGGGCAGCGAGAGCCGCGCCGGCGCTATTGGACAGTTGCTCGGCATGGAGCTTCACCGGCAGACCGTATGACTTTGCGGCTCGAAACACCCGTTCGATCTGGACCGTCGTAAAACCGATGGTTTCGCAAAACCCGTCGACCGCATCGGCCAATCCTGCCTTTGCCACAGCCGGGATTATGGCATCGCACACGTGGTCTATGTACCCGTCCGCATCTCCCGCAAATTCAGGCGGCAAGGCATGGGCGGCGAGCAGGCTGGTCTTGACCGTCATCCCGCGCGCTGTGCCCAGTTGCCGCGCAGCCCGAAGCATTTTCAGTTCATCATCAAGCGACAGGCCGTAGCCGGATTTGATCTCGACTGTTGTCACGCCCTCAGCGATCAGCGCACCGAGGCGGGGCAGAGCGGTCTGCACCAGTTCGGCCTCACTCGCCGCGCGCGTGGCCTTCATCGTCGAGACGATACCGCCACCAGCGCGGGCAATCTCTTCATAGCTCGCCCCGGCAAGCCTTAGCTCAAATTCATGAGCACGGTTGCCCGCGTGGACGAGGTGCGTGTGACAATCGATCAACCCCGGCGTGATCCAGCGGCCTGCACAGTCAATCACCTCTGCCGCTTTAAAAGCGGGCGCATCCAATCGGCTGCCCGCATAGGCTATCAGCCCGTTTTTGCAGGCGACGACGCCGTCCTCCACCACGCTCGCTCCGGTCATCGGCACTAGGCGCGCGTTTTGCCAAATAATGTCACAGAGAAGAGGGGACTCGCTGTTCATAGACATAAGAGTTGCAGATCAAATTCATTATGTCTAGACATAATATCGACGTTCGCAGGAGAGTCCTTCATGCCCGCATTCTGGTCCACGACCGCTTTGCTTCCTGACGGCTGGGGGCAAAATGTCCGGTTCACCGTGGCGGCCGGTCGGATTGCGTCGATAGTGGCCGATACGCCCGCCCAGCCTGATGACGAGATCCATCAGATCACAGTGCCAGGCCTTGCCAATGTACATAGTCACGCTTTTCAGCGCGGCATGGCAGGGCTTGCCGAACACCGGGGATATGGAACCGACCGCAACAACGACGATAATTTCTGGAGCTGGCGCGAGGTTATGTACCGCTTCCTCGACCGGCTGACCCCGGACGATATGGAGGCGATTGCGGCCCTGGCCTATGCCGAGATGCTGGAAACCGGCTACACCCATGTCGGTGAATTCCACTATCTGCACAACGACGCCAATGGCCGCGCTTACAGCGATCCAGCCGAAATGGCCGCACGCATAGTTGCTGCGGCCAAAGCGACGGGCATCGGCCTGACCTTGCTTCCGGTTTTCTACGCGCACAGCAACTTTGGCGGACAAGCGCCCAATCATGGCCAACGGCGCTTCATCCATGATCTGGATAGTTTTGCGCGCCTGTTGGAGACGTGCACTTCGTTGCTCTCAGAGGGGGATCAACTCGGCGTCGCGCCGCACAGCCTGCGCGCAGTGACACCTGAAGAACTTGCCGCGATCATCTCGATGCGCCCGCAAGGCCCAATCCATATCCACGCTGCCGAACAGCAAAAGGAAGTACAGGACAGTCTGGCCTGGTCCGGAAAACGTCCGGTCGAATGGCTGCTCGACCATGTCGGCCTCGATGAACGCTGGTGTTTGATCCACGCGACGCACCTAACCGATGCGGAAACTGACGCGCTCGCCGCGAGCCATGCGGTTGCCGGACTTTGCCCGATAACCGAAGCCAATCTGGGTGACGGCATTTTCCCTGCGCTGCGCTTTTTAAATGCCGGCGGGCGGATTGGCACCGGCACTGACTCCAACATCTTAATTGATCCCGCACAGGAGTTGCGCGGTCTGGAGTACAGCCAAAGGCTCGCGCATCAGGCACGCAATGTTCTGGCCAATGCCACGCACCCTTCGGTCGCGCGGCGTCTGTTCGAAGCCACGCTGGCCGGCGGCGGACAAGCCCTGAACATAGCGCCGGGATTAAAGGTGGGCCAAGCGGCGGACTTTGTGACGCTCAATCCCGTCCATCCCGCGCTGCATGGCCGCAAGGGAGATCAATTGCTCGACAACTGGATATTCGCTGCGCGTAACGGCTGTATCGACACAGTCTGGAAGCATGGACGCAAGTTGGTGTCCGAAGGCCGGCACAGGGATTCCACTGCTGTGACGGCGCGTTACCTGACTGTGGTTGACCGGATCATGGCCGGATGACGATTGCGGAGAGGATCCGTTCAGACATCGAAGCGCGCATTGCATCGGGAGAATGGGCGCCGGGGCACCGGGTTCCGTTCGAGCACGAACTTGTCACCCAATATGGCTGCGCGCGCGCAACCGTTGGCAAGGCGCTCGCGACGCTGGTTCGTTCCGGCTTGATCGAACGGCGGCGCAAGGCGGGTAGCTTTGTCGCTTATCCGCACGTGCAATCCGCCGTTCTCGACATCCCTGACATCGGCAAGGCCATCGCCGCGCGCACTGGCAGCTACCGCTTCGATTTGCTGTCCTCCGAAATCTGTAAGGTCGATGGGATCAGCCAGAATTTTTCGAGTAACACCAGCTTGCGCCATGTCACCGGTATCCATCAGGGTCAGAACGGCCCTTTTGCTTTTGAAGATCGTCTGATCAGCCTTGCAGCGGTACCCCATGCGGCAGAAGCGGATTTCACAACACAATCACCCGGCACCTGGCTCATTCGGTCGGTGCCTTGGACCCAGGCGCGGCACCGAATCAGTGCAGTTGGCGCAAGTGCAGAGGTCAGCACGCATCTCGCCGTTCCGCGGCACACCCCCTGCCTATTGGTCGAACGCTGGACGTGGCGGACCGGGGAACCGGTGACCTATGTCTGCCAGACATTCCGAGGTGACCGGTTCGATCTGGTCGCGACGTTTGTGCCTGAAGGCCGATGAGCAGTCGGGCACCTAGTC
>JBMOGG010000104.1:0-10564 GCA_049318505.1 Sphingomonas sp.
GTTCCGATCTCGACGAATTACGAAAGGCCGGGGTGGAATCGCCCCGGCCTTTTTTATCGAAGTCCTATGCCCCCTATCGTTCCGCCACCTGATTGATTAGCCTCTCGCTTGGCAGGCGGGGGCAAGACGGTGGCAACGCGGCGGCAATTTCTCCAGGGACTAGGCCGGGTCGGCGGCTACAGCGCCGTCTATACGGCCATGCAGACGCTCGGCTTATTGGCGCCGGCCACAGCCGCGCCGGCGCGGCCATTCGCCCTGCCCGCCGGGAGCGGCAACGCGAACGGCACGCCGATCAGGGTCGGCATTTTGGGGGCGGGAATCGCCGGCCTCGTTGCGGCCTATGAGTTGCAGCGGGCGGGCTATGCCGTCCAGGTGTTCGAGGCCGACAACCGGATCGGCGGACGCGTCTGGACGGTCCGTGGCGGCGACACCGTCGTGCAGGACGGTCGTCCCGACCAGCAATGTACATTCGACGCAGGCCTTTATCTCAACGCGGGCGCCGCGCGGCTGCCGACCCATCATCATGCGATTCATGGCTATGCGCGGTCGCTGAATGTGACGCTGGAAGTGATGGTCAATGTCAACCGCAGCGCGAATTTCGATTTCGGAAAACCCGTGACGGAACGGCAGGCCGTGAACGACACCCGCGGGCTACTGTCCGAATTGCTCGCCAAAGCGATCGACCGCGGCGCGCTCGACAAGGAATTGACGGGCGTCGACAAACAGGCGCTGCTTGCCCAGCTCGACAGCTATGGCGATCTGGACAAACTCCACCGGTTTCGCGGGACCGAGCGCTCGGGATATAGCGATCTGCCCGGCGGATATGCTCGCGCAGGAACGCGGGTTGCGCCGCTCGACCTGAAAGCGCTTGTCGACCGTAACTTCTGGGGCGCCGGCCTCGGCTTCGAAGAGATTTTCGACCAGCAGGCACCGATGTTCCAACCGGTCGGTGGCATGGACCGGATCGCTCACGCGCTGTACAAACAGGTCGCACCAGCAGTCACGACAAACTGCCCGGTCCGGCAATTGCGACGCACGGCAAGCGGCGTCATCCTCCACGTCGGTGATGCTGCCAGTCCCCGCCAGGTCGATGTCGACTTCGTGGTCTGCACGCTCCCGGTCTCGATGCTCACGCGCCTCGACAGCGATTTCAGCGCCGAACGAAAGGCTGTTGCGGCACGCACCCCGATGGCCCCGTCGACGAAGGTCGCGTTCGAGGCGCGGCACTTTTGGGAAGAGGATGACCATATCTACGGTAGCTTTGCCTGGACGCAGGCCGAAAATGAGGCCGTCTGGTATCCGTAGATCGGATTCAACAGCGCCAAAGGCGTGATCGTGGGCGCCTATGCCGCCGGCTTTACCGGCGAGGAAAATGCGCGCCGTTTCAGCGAACGCTCGGCTGCTGAACGTATCGCGATTTCAGCCGCAACGATTGAGCGGCTGCATCCGGGCCGCGCCAAAGAACTCACCAAGCACCTGACCGTGGGCTGGGCACAGTGTCCTTGGGCAAAAGGCGTTGCGGTGTTTTGGGACGACATGCCTGGCGGGCGCGGTGCTGATTACAAATTGCTGTGCAGCCCGGAGGACCGAGTGGTGTTTGCGGGAGAGCATCTAAGTTACCTGCCCGCGTGGCAGGAGGGTGCCGCGCAGTCGGCACAGTCGGCGATCTCGTTGCTACAGACCCAAATGGCAGGGAAACGACTTGCCGGTCACGGATAGGCTAAAAGGGCAAACGTAGCGTGGAGACGCGACATGACGGCTCTTGCTCCCCCCGCGGGTTCCGCGCGGGCGTCCATATCACCGGCATGGCATTTTCGCGGCGCCCTTCCCCACCCAGAAAAACAAAGAAAGCATTTTCTCCGGCGTCCGGACCTTGTATCTGGCGTTACGCCCTTGATAACCGGACGCCAATGAACACCTGCCTGATCATCCTTTTGATTGCAGCCAATCTTTCGGTGCCCGCTTCTGCGCAAATGGTGCCGATCGAGCGTGCCCCCTTGGCTACGACGTCTGTTCCGACACCGCCGGTAGTGCCCAGCCCCGTATCGCCAACTCCGACTGTACTGACTGTGCCGCCCACCGCGCCGGTCGTCCTTCCTACGCTTTCTGCAGCTCAGGCCTCCTGGCTGACCGCATGGCTGAGCGGTGGGCGCGACCAGGGACTGAGCGTGGATCGCGACGTTATCGGATTAGTTGCCAGCACGCCTTCGGGTAATGCACTCGTCCGCGCCGCACTCGACCGCGCCCGCGCCCTGCGCACGGGGCGGATCGACAGCGCCGATTTTCTCGAGGTCTGGGCGCTGCGTCCCGTCATCTGGGACCCGCTTCCCAGCTTTGCAGCCGCCGTCGCCGCCGATCGCCTGCCGCAATGGGCGGCGACACTGACCCCACGCTACTCGGGCTATGAGGGGCTGAAAGCCGGCCTGGCAACCTATGAGGCCATTCGCGACGCCGGTGGCTGGAAAATGCTGGGGACAAAGTCGGACGCCGCAGCGATACGCGCGCGGCTCGCGCTTGAGGACAAGAGCGTTACACCGACCGAGCCGCTCGTCAGCGCGTTACAGCGGGCTCAGCGGCGCTATGGGCTCAACCCCACCGGCCTGCTCGATGCGCGGACCCTCGCTGAACTCAACGTGCCCGTCGACGAGCGGATCGGCTCGATCATGGCAAACATGGAACGCTGGCGCTGGCTGCCGCGCGAATTGCCGATGAACCGCGTTCAGGTGAACATCGCAGCCGCCGTGCTGACCGTGTTCGAAGGCGACTCGCCCGTCAAGTCGATGCGCGCCGTCACCGGCAGCCCGACGAACCAGACGCCCATGCTGTCGTCCGCCATCCACTCGATCGTCCTCAATCCGCCGTGGAACGTGCCAACCAGTATTGCCAAGCGCGAACTCTGGCCAAAGGGCCGTGCGACGCTGATTGCGCAAGGTTACAAGATCGTCGGCACGCCCGAAGGCGGCGAACGTATCGTCCAACCGGCAGGTCCCAGCAGTGCGCTTGGCCAGCTGAAATTCGATTTCGACAACCCGTTCGCCGTCTATCTGCACGATACACCTAGCCGCGCGAAGTTTTCGAGCTTCGACCGGCTCGCAAGCCATGGCTGCGTGCGGCTCGAAAAGCCGATCCCGCTGGCAGAACTCCTGCTAAAAGACGACCCGGTGAAAAGTGGACAGGTCCAGGCGCTGATCGACACGACCAAGACGCAGCGGGTCGCCCTGCCCCAAAAGGTTTCGGTTTACCTGCTTTACTGGACCGCATTTTCCAGCTCGAACGGTGCCATGAATTTCCGTGCTGATCCTTATGGCTGGGACAAACTGCTCGCCTCGAAGATCGACGCGGCAGCCAAGCGCGCGGCCGCGCTGCAGGTCGCCTCGAACAGTTTATCGCCGGCAGGAGAATGATGATGCGCAAGCTTGGTTTCTTGACACTCGCAACGGCCTTGATGCTCGCCGCCTGCAACGGCGCGGGCTCGGAAAAGCTGCCCGATGACAATATGTCTGAAATCGGCAACCTGTCCGAAAATACCGATATCGCCATCACGCCGCCGCCAGTCGCAAATGTTACAGAACCATCGAATGCGACGGCCGAGGCGGCGCCTGCACCGGGCTTTACCGAAGAGCAGCAAATGAAAGACGATGCCGATGCGACGGGCATGACCGCGCGCCTTCCCGATGAGACACCGGGGCAAAAAGCCAATGAAACGCGCCCGGCAGAGTAGCGTTTTAACGGCCAGCGCGTTAAACAGCCTCTATGCATCGTCGCGAATTCACTAAGCTCGCGCTGTCGGGCCTCGGCTTTGCCGCTGTTCCATCGGCCCTCGCACGCGCCCAGACTCTGGCCGCCATGCCAGCTGTTTCGCCGCTGCCAGCATCGCCGCTGGTGGGGTCGGCGCCGCCAAGCATTGCAACCGCAACCGATGCGCCACTGCTGGAGCGAGCAAAGGCAGCGCTCGATCGCCACCATGAGCAGTTCAAGCTTCGCGACAGGCTAGCGTTCGCCGATTTCAACCGCGCGTCACGCGACTTTCGCTTCCATATCGTCGATCTGATAAGCGGGCAGAGCTGGTCCTACCTTGTCGCACACGGCAAGGGATCCGACCCCGAACACACCGGCTATCTGCAGCGTTTCTCGAACGACATGGGATCGCTGGCCACCTCTGCTGGCACATACAAGACAGGCGACATCTACGAGGGCATCCACGGCCGCGCGATGCGCCTGAACGGGCTGGAGCCGACCAACGACCTCGCCGATCCGCGCGCCATCGTCATCCACGGCGCCCCCTATGCGACCGAGGAACATGTCGCGAAATGGGGAAAGCTCGGCCGTTCGGAAGGCTGTTTCGCCGTTGCCCCGCACATGCTGGATGCCGTGGTCACACTGCTCGGACCCGGGCGGATGCTCTACGCCGACAAGGCGTAATGGCTTGACCCCGCGGCGCATGCCGCTATAGGCGCGCGCACCGCTTACAGGCTTGCCTGTGGCGTTCCGTTCGAGACAGCGAGTGCCGGGATTTTGCCTGGCTTGATTTCTCGCCGAGACGGGGAACAGTTTTTACGGCCCGCACCGCGCCCGTCGGCGTGTCGGCGACGCCCGCGACCAACCCCTCGGACGGGCCTTGAGAGGCCCGCGTCAGCGATCCTCTTAGGGCTCAACACGGTTTCGGCAATCCCGCCGGGACCGCAAGTGGAGTAATGGCATGGATCGTGCTGAAAAAGCGGATCTGGTCAACGCGCTGAACGCAACTTTTGCCAATGTGGGCGTTGTGGTCGTCACCCGGAATCTGGGCATGACGGTTGCACAATCGACCGACCTTCGGGGTAAGATGCGCGACGCCGGGGCCAACTACCGCGTGGCGAAAAATCGCCTGGCCAAGCGCGCGATCGAGGGTACGTCGTACGAATCGATCGGTCAGTTCCTGACCGGTCCGACGGCGCTCGCCACTTCTGCCGACCCGGTTGCCGCTGCGAAAGTAGCGGTCGATTTTGCGAAGACGAACGACAGGTTCGAAATCGTGGGCGGCGCAATGGGTGACACTCTCCTCGACGTGGACGGGGTCAAGGCGCTGGCAACATTGCCTTCGCTCGACGAATTGCGCGCCAAGATCGTGGGCCTGGTTCAGGCACCTGCGACGAAAATCGTGCAGATCGTTCAGGCACCAGCCGGGCAGATCGCCCGCGTCCTCGGCGCCTATGCAGCGAAAGAAGCCGCGTAACCCGACCTCAATTCAACCGACTAGATCTGAAGGAAATACAAAATGGCTGATCTCAACAAGCTCGTCGACGACCTGTCGGCTCTGACCGTTATCGAAGCGGCTGAACTTTCGAAAATGCTCGAAGAAAAGTGGGGCGTTTCGGCTGCTGCAGCTGTGGCTGCACCTGCCGCTGGTGGCGGCGCTGCTGCTGCACCGGTCGCTGAAGAAAAGACCGAGTTCGATGTGATCCTGACCGGCGACGGTGGCAAGAAGATTAACGTCATCAAGGAAGTCCGCGCCATCACTGGCTTGGGCCTGACCGAAGCCAAGACGCTGGTCGAATCGGCGCCGAAAGCGATCAAGGAAGGTATCAATAAGGACGAAGCCGAAAAGCTTAAGAAGCAGCTCGAAGAAGCCGGCGCGACGGTGGAACTCAAGTAAGCCGCTGGGCGATCCCGGTTTAGCATCAGCTAAATTGGACCCGCCCAAGGCCAGCCAGCGGCGCTCGCGCCGACTGGCAGACCTTGGCTTTGGCAATGTCAGCCACCAAATCGGGCGGCTCCCCAACGGGCGCCGCCCTTTTTGTTTCAACAGCATGGCACTGCCAAGGCGCACCCCCGAGCGACGTTTGACACCCCGCCCTCGCTCTCCTATATGTTTAAGTCACCCCGCTGTTCGAGACATGGTGCGCCGTCGCGCAGTGCACCGAACGAATGAACGGCTTTGGGTTCCATGCGACGCCGAAAACAGCGCCCCTTCTGGGGCTTTTGGCGTCCGCATGTGCGTTTCGAGACACGAACGAAGGCACATATTTTCATGGCAACGCAGATCGCGCCCGACGCGCACACCGAAGCTCATCGTCCCCGTATCCGCAAAGTCTTCGGGAATATCCACGAAGTCACGCAGATGCCGAACCTGATCCAGGTCCAGCGGGAATCCTACGAGCAGTTCCTGCGCTCGAATCCCGCGATCGGTTATGTGTCCGGTCTCGAAAAGACGCTGCGGTCGGTGTTCCCGATCCGCGACTTTGCGGGCACGGCCGAGCTCGATTTCGTGCATTACGAACTCGAAGATCCCAAGTTCGACACCGATGAGTGCCGCCAGCGTGGCATCACCTATGCCGCGCCGATGCGCGTGACCTTGCGCCTCATCGTGTTCGAAGTGGACGCGGAGACGGAAACCCGTTCGGTCCTCGATATCAAGGAACAGGACGTTTACATGGGCGACATGCCGCTCATGACACAGAACGGCACGTTCATCATCAACGGCACCGAGCGTGTCATCGTGTCGCAGATGCACCGTTCGCCAGGAGTCCTGTTCGACCATGACCGCGGCAAGACGCATTCGTCGGGCAAGTATCTGTTCGCCGCGCGCGTCATTCCGTACCGTGGCTCGTGGCTCGACTTCGAATTCGACGCCAAGGACATCGTCAACGTCCGCATTGACCGCAAGCGCAAGCTGCCGGTCACGGCGCTGCTGTTCGCGCTGGGCCTGTCGCCGGAAGGCATCCTTGCCGAATTCTACAACACCGTCACCTGGGTGCGTGGCACCGGCGGCTGGCAGGTTCCTTATGTCGCCGAGAACTGGCGTGGCCAGAAGCCGACTTACGACGTCGTCGACGGAAAAACCGGCGAAGTCGTGTTCCCCGCCGGCCAGAAGGTTTCGCCCCGCGCTGCAAACAAGGCGGCCAAGGACGGGCTCGAGGCGCTGCTGATCCCGACCGAAGAAATCTTCGGCCGCTATTCCGCGCTCGACCTGATCAACGAGGCGACCGGCGAAATCTACATCGAGGCGGGCGACGAAGTGTCGGCCGAAAATCTCGAGAAGATCGACAAGGCCGGGCTCGACCGGCTCGAGCTGCTCGACATCGACCATGTCAACACGGGTCCCTGGATCCGCAACACGTTGCGCGCTGACAAGGCCGAGGACCGCGATCACGCACTGTCCGACATCTATCGCGTCATGCGCCCCGGCGAACCGCCGACGCGTGAAACGGCGGAATCGCTATTTGCCGGCCTGTTCTTCGATCCCGATCGCTACGACCTGTCGGCCGTCGGCCGCGTCAAGCTGAACATGCGCCTCGACCTCGACGCGCCGGACGACCACACCACCTTGCGCACCGAGGATATCCTCGCGGTCGTCAAGACGCTGGTTGGCCTGAAGGACGGCAAGGGCGAAATCGACGATATCGACAACCTCGGCAACCGCCGTGTCCGTTCGGTCGGCGAACTGCTCGAGAACCAGTACCGCGTCGGCCTTCTCCGCATGGAGCGCGCCGTGAAAGAGCGCATGTCGTCGGTCGATGTGTCGACGGTTATGCCGAACGACCTGATTAACGCAAAGCCCGCGGTTGCCGCCGTTCGTGAATTCTTCGGCTCGTCGCAGCTGTCGCAGTTCATGGACCAGACCAACCCGCTTTCGGAAGTGACCCACAAGCGCCGCGTTTCGGCACTCGGGCCGGGTGGTCTGACACGTGAGCGTGCCGGCTTCGAAGTCCGCGACGTTCACCCGACCCATTATGGCCGCATCTGCCCGATTGAAACGCCGGAAGGCCCGAACATCGGTCTGATCAACAGCCTCGCGTCGTTCAGCCGCGTCAACAAATACGGCTTCATCGAAACGCCGTACCGCAAGATCGTCGACAACAAGGTCACCGACGACGTCGTGTACCTGTCGGCGATGGAAGAGGCCAAGCACACGATCGCGCAGGCCAACGCCGAGCTCGACGCGAACAAGGGCTTTGTCGAGGACATCGTCTCGTCGCGTCAGGCGGGCGAATTCCTGATGGCGCCGCGCGATACGATCACACTGATGGACGTCAGCCCCAAGCAGCTTGTCTCGGTCGCGGCATCGCTCATTCCTTTCCTCGAAAACGACGACGCCAACCGCGCGCTCATGGGATCGAACATGCAGCGTCAGGCTGTGCCGCTCGTCCAGGCCGAGGCACCGTTCGTCGGTACCGGCATGGAAGAAACGGTTGCGCGTGATTCAGGTGCCGCCATCGGTGCCCGTCGTGCCGGTATCGTCGATCAGGTGGACGCCACCCGCATCGTCATCCGCACGACCGGTGAGGTCGATAGCGGCCATTCGGGCGTCGACATCTACACGCTGATGAAGTTCCAGCGGTCGAACCAGAACACCTGCATCAACCAGCGTCCGCTGGTGAAGGTCGGTGACGCGGTCATGAAGGGCCAGATCATCGCCGACGGTCCGTCGACTGAGCTGGGTGAGCTGGCCCTGGGCCGTAATACGCTCGTCGCGTTCATGCCGTGGAATGGATACAACTACGAGGATTCGATCCTCATCTCCGAGCGCATCGTGAAGGACGACGTTTTCACGTCGATCCACATCGAAGAGTTCGAGGTGATGGCTCGCGACACCAAGTTGGGTCCGGAGGACATCACCCGCGACATCCCCAATGTTGGCGAGGAAGCGCTCCGCAACCTCGACGAAGCGGGCATCGTGTATATTGGCGCCGAAGTCGAACCGGGTGATATTCTCGCCGGCAAGATCACGCCGAAGGGCGAAAGCCCGATGACGCCGGAGGAAAAGCTCCTTCGCGCCATCTTCGGTGAAAAGGCATCGGACGTTCGCGACACCTCGCTCCGCCTGCCGCCCGGCGTTACCGGAACGGTTGTCGAAGTACGCGTGTTCAACCGTCACGGCATCGACATCGACGACCGTACGCGCGCCATTCAGGCCGAGGAAAAGGAACGCCTCGCCAAGGATCGCGACGACGAACGTTCGATCCTCAACCGTGCCAGCTGGTCGCGCCTGCGCGAAATGCTGCTCGGCCAGACGGTCAGTGCCGCGCCCAAGGCGCTCAAGAAGGGCATTGTCATCGACGACGAAGCGCTCGACACCGTCGAAAAGTTCGAATGGTGGAAGATCGCGGTCGCCGACGATACGCGTCAGGCCGATCTCGAAGCCGTCAAGGTGCAGTATGATGAGGCTGTCGGCATCATCAATGCTAAGTACGAGGATCGCGTCGAGAAGCTGGAGCGCGGCGACGAGCTGCCCCCCGGTGTGCTCAAGATGGTCAAGGTGTTCGTCGCGGTGAAGCGCAAGCTGCAGCCGGGCGACAAGATGGCCGGTCGCCACGGCAACAAGGGTGTGATTTCGCGCATCCTGCCGTGCGAGGACATGCCGTTCCTCGAGGACGGCACGCATGTCGACATCGTGCTCAACCCGCTGGGCGTGCCGTCACGCATGAACGTTGGGCAAATCTTCGAAACGCATTTGGGCTGGGCCGCTCGCGGTCTGGGCAAGCAGATCACGGCCGAACTCGAAGCGTGGCGAGAAGCCAATCCGGATGCCAAGGCAGCAAAACCTCCCGAGGCTGTTCGCGAGCGACTGAAGACGGTCTATGGAGAGAAGTATCACGCCGAGATCGACGAGCGGACGGACGACGACATCGTCGAAATGGCCAAGCTGCTGAAGAACGGCGTGCCGATGGCAACGCCGGTGTTCGACGGCGCGCGTGAAGCCGATGTGTCGGAGATGCTGACGCTTGCCGGACTCGATACATCGGGTCAGGTCGAGTTGTATGACGGCCGCACGGGCGACGCGTTCGATCGCAAGGTCACCGTGGGCTACATCTACATGCTCAAGCTACACCATCTCGTCGACGACAAGATCCACGCACGTTCGATCGGGCCGTATTCGCTCGTCACGCAGCAGCCGCTGGGTGGCAAGGCGCAGTTCGGCGGACAGCGTTTCGGCGAAATGGAAGTCTGGGCACTCGAGGCATATGGTGCCGCCTATACGCTGCAGGAAATGCTGACGGTTAAGTCCGACGACGTCGTCGGCCGCACCAAGGTCTACGAGGCGATCGTCAAGGGTGACGACACGTTCGAGGCCGGCATCCCCGAAAGCTTTAACGTGCTCGTCAAGGAAATGCGCTCGCTGGGCCTGAACGTCGAACTCAACATGAACGACGTGATCCCCGACGAGGACGACACACCGGCGATCGCGGCGGAGTAGTCCACTTCCCCCTCTCCCTTCCGGGGAGAGGATCGGGGAGAGGGGTCGAGTGCCCGTCTCCTCACCAGTTTCCCGGCCGGGAGAGACTGCCCCTCTCCCCTGCCCTCTCCTCATAGGGGAGAGGGAGAATAGGAAGAAGACAGATGAACGAACTGACCAACTTCATGAACCCGGTTGCCAAGGCCGAGACGTTCGACCAGATCCAGATCGGCATCGCGAGCCCCGAGCGTATTCGCTCGTGGTCGTTCGGCGAGATCAAGAAGCCGGAAACCATCAACTACCGCACGTTCAAGCCCGAGCGTGACGGCCTGTTCTGTGCGCGCATCTTCGGTCCGATCAAGGATTACGAGTGCCTGTGCGGCAAGTACAAGCGCATGAAGTACAAGG
>JBMOGG010000105.1:0-10522 GCA_049318505.1 Sphingomonas sp.
ATACCATGCCGCGCCTGCCCGATGCCAAGGCCGATATCGAGGTCTTCAAGGCCGCGGTGCGCGATTACCAGGACCGGGTGATGAAACCGTTCGGCTCGGCCATCGGCAAGATCCTGCGGTCGCCCGACAATCCGCGCGGCAGCCCCGATCTCGTGATCGAACGCGCCGCACAGGATATGCTTGGCGTTTCGACGTCGCTGGTAAAGCCGTTCACAGGGCGCGTCGTGTTCGCCGAAGATCTCGCAGGCCAGCGCTTCACCTTCTATGCGCCGCAAGTCTGGACGCGGCAGCGCAAGATCCTCATGCCGACCGCCTCGATCCTTGGGACGCATCTGTGCAACGCGTTCGAGGTCGCGCGGATGAACGACATGATCGCGGCGGGGCTGCTCGAAGTGACCGAACCGCAGGTCGTGCCATGGGACGGGCTGCCCGAGGCGCATCAGGCGATGTGGGACAACCGCCATTCGGGGGCGACTTATGTCGTCAATCATGCGCTGCCTGAACTTGGCCTGCGTAGCCGCGACGCACTGCTTGAGGCATGGGCGAGCTCGGAGGCGCGACCACCCGACCCATAATCATATTCAATCGCGGTTTCCCGCGATAAACTGCACACCGCCCTCCCCAGGCAATTCGACATTCAAGGCGCACAAGCTGGCAGCGCCAAACCGATTGGGAGAGTAATATGGCTAAGGCGAAGACGGCAGTGATCCCCACTATGCCCGGCAGGCTTGCCGGAAAAATTGCCGTGATCACCGGCGCCGCCGGCAATCTTGGCGGTTATATCGTCCGTCATTATCTGGCCGAGGGCGCGACGGTGGTCATGACGGGCCGTACGGCCGCGCGAAACGAAGCTGCGGCGGCGGCGGTTTGTGAAGCGCTTGGAATCGACGAAGCGCGCATCGCGACGGCAACGCTCGATGGTGCCGACCCGCAGTCGGTGCGCGATGCCATTGCCAGCATCGTCGAGCGCTTTGGACGGATCGATATCCTCGTCAACAACGCGGGCTCGACCGGCCCCAAGCAACCGATCGAGCATTTGCCGTTCAGCCGGGACGAGCTCGCCGCGCTTCAGAAACGAGGGTCGAACGACACCGAAACCGTCAGCGATGCGATGCGCAGCCTCTTGGGAGTCGGTTGGAATCTCATCCGCACCGCGGCCCCGCACATGGGCGAGGGCAGCTCGATCATCAACATTTCGACGATCTTCTCGCGCACCCAATATTACGCGCGGACCGCCTATGTTGTCCCCAAAGCGGCGATGAATGCGTGGTCGCGCGAGCTTTCGCTCGAAATCGGGCCCCGCGGCATTCGCGTAAATCTCGTGTTTCCGGGACCCATTGAAAGCGAACGTATCCGGTCGGTTTTCTCGACGATGGACACGATGCGCGGCGACGCCCCGGGCACGACCGCCAACCTGTTCTTCGACATGATGTCGCTTGAGCGGTCGACCAACGGCAACCCGAAGGCAAAAACCTATCCGACGCCGCCCGATATCGCAAAGATCTGCGTGTTTCTGGGCAGCGATGATTCTGCATCCCTCAACGGTCATGATTTCGAAGTGACGCATGGCATGACCGTGCGGAAGGAAGAACGCTCGGTCTATCTGGCCCGCCCGACGATGCGCTCGATGGACGGTGAAGGGCTGGCAGTTCTGATTGCCGCCGGCGACGGGTGGCAGGATGCGCTGGAAATCGCGAAGATCCAGCTCGCGGCCGGCGCACGCGTGCTGTTGGGTCTGACCCGACAAGCCGATGTCGCGATTGCGCAGGCAAAAGCCAAGGCAGAAGGCGTTGGTGACAAGCTGACCATTGTGCGCTTCAACCGCACCGAGCCAGAGGCAATGGAAGCGGCGCTCAATGCCTACACGGCCGAACACGCGCCGATCAACGGCGCGATGTTCCTGCCCGTGCTGGGTGCGGGCGAGCTGGTCGGCGACCTTGTCAACGCAACCGACGAGGATGTCGCGACATTCATGGATGTCGAACTCGCCGGCAGCATTGCGCTTGCACGCACGCTCAGCCGCTATTGGAAGCGCAACGACAATCTGCTGCAGGAACCGCGTTTCCTGTTCATTACCAACCCCAGCGATGGGCAAGGCAATGTCTATGCGCAAATGCTGCGCGCCGCGACCGAGCAGCTGATCCGCATCTGGCGCGACGAATCCGAAGTCGATGTCGCGCACGGGCGCCGACGCCAGACCGAATGGGGCAACCAGATCGTCCGCTTTGCTAACACCGAGCCAGAAAATATCCGCTTCACCGGAGGGCACGCCGCGCGCATCCTGCTGAAGGAGAGCAAGATCCGCGAGGTCACGCTCTACGTGCCGACCAGCATCGGCGAAGCAACCGGCGCGCGCAAATCGATGCCGGGATTCAGCGAAAACATCACCGGGCTACATTTGGGAAAGGTTGCGCTGATCACCGGCGGTTCGGCAGGCATTGGCGGCCAGGTCGCGCGCCTGCTGGCGCTTGCCGGCGCGCGGGTCATGATAGTGGCCCGGCGCGAAAGCGAATTGGCCGTTGCGCGCGCGCGCATCGTCAACGAACTCGAGGACATCGGCTTTGCCGGGGTCGAGCGTCGCGTGCGGACGTTGGCAAATGTCGATGTCAGCGATTTCAACTCGCTGAAGGGCGCCGTCGATGCCACGATCGCGGCGTTCGGGCGCATCGACTATCTGATCAACAATGCCGGCGTCGCAGGTGCCGAGGACATGGTCGTCGATATGAGCATCGACGCCTGGAACTACACGCTCGATGCCAATCTCGTGTCGAACTATTTTCTAATCCATCATGTGGCGCCGCTGATGAAGCGCCAGGGATCGGGCTATGTCCTCAACGTCTCGTCCTATTTCGGCGGCGAGAAATATCTGGCCGTCGCCTATCCCAATCGCGCCGACTACGCCGTGTCGAAATCGGGGCAACGCGCGATGGTGGAATCCATGGCGCGGTATCTGGGCCCCGAGATCCAGTTCAACGCCATCGCGCCGGGGCCGGTGGATGGAGACCGGCTGGCAGGCACCGGTGGCAAGCCCGGCCTGTTCGAGCGCCGCGGCAAGCTGATCCTCGAAAACAAACGGCTGAACGCTGTCCACGCTGCTGCGATCAAGGCACTGCGGCGCGGCGTCCGGGTGGAGGCTTTGCTGACGCGCCTCGCGCGCAATGACACCGTGCGGATGTCGCATGACACGAACAACCCGCGCGAAATTCGCGACCTGGCGCTGGCTTGCGCGCGCGAAGGCGATGGGGTGTGCACCTGGGACCAGTATCTGATGACCAAGCCGATTGCCGCCGCGCTGGTTTCGCGGTTGCGGCAGGGCGGCTACTTCCTCGATGCGCCGGGCTGGGCCGGCCGGCCCGATACCCCTGACTCCAACGGCGGCTGGCTGCTGCGGACGCCACCCGAGGACGCCCCGTTCCTGCCGGCCGACAAGATCGCCGTCGAAGCCAACAAGGTAGGCAACGGCGTGCTGTCCAAACTTCACCTGGGAAAAATGCCGACCGAGGCGGACGTCGCGCAAGCAACGGTGTTTTTCCTCGCCGACCGTGCCGCCTCGGGCGAAACCTTCATGCCGTCGGGCGGCCTGTCGGTCGAACGCTCGACCACCGAGCGCGAACTGTTCGGCAGCCCGAAGCAGGAGCGGCTCGACCAGTTGCGCGGCAAGACGGTCTGGATCATCGGCGAGCATCTCGTCGATTACATCGGCGAGACAGCACGCGCCTTTATCGAGGAATGCCATGTCGCGCACGTGGTGATGATCACGCGGACAGCCGAAGGTTATGCGGCGTTGCAAGCCGCGCTCGGCGACGTACCGGCGACCGCGCTGCAATCGGTGGTCTGCGGTGAATCAGTCGAAACCGCAATGGATCACGCGATGTTGCAATGGGGCCGCCCCACCACGATCCTGTCGACGCCGTTCGAGGAGCTGCCGCAGAAACTGTTCGCGTTGGACGACCCGCTCTCACCCGAGGACTTCCGCCTTGTCATTGCCAACAACCTGACCAGTCATTTCCGGGTCGCACGCAAGGCATCGCTCTATGACGATTGCCAGCTGGTGCTCGCGTCCCCCGACGTCCCCATGGGCGACAAGAGTCCCGCCTTTGCGCTTGCCAATTTCATCAAGACGACATTGCATTCCTTTACGGCCACGCTGGCGGTGGAGAACGAGCGGCTGGTGCACGACGTGCCGGTCAATCAGGTCAACCTCACACGGCGGGTACAGTCGGAGGAACCGCGCGACCTCGACGAGCATCTCGAAGAGGTAAAGCGCTTTGCGCGCGCGGTCCTGCTGCTGGGCGCACCGCTTCCCGACGCCGAAGACTCGCGCTATCGTGCGCGCATCTATCGCGGCATGTCGATGACGGTCTGATGCACTATCTGTCGTTCGAAAAACCGATTGAGGCGCTGGCGGCTAAAGCCGCCGACTTGCGCGCGTCAGGGGGGCTGGCAGAGGAAGCGGCGATGCTCGACGAGCGGGCCGAGCGCCAGCTTGCCGATATCTACGCGCGCCTGACCCCGTGGCAGCGGACGCAAGTAGCGCGGCACCCCGACCGGCCGCACCTTCCCCAGTTCATCGCCGGCTTGTTCGACGATTTCATGCCGCTGGCCGGGGACCGCGCCTTTGCCGACGACACGGCAATCATCGGCGGCTTTGCACGGTTCGGGGGACGTGCGGTCGTCGTGATCGGCCACGCCAAGGGCGAGGATACGGCATCACGCCTCCAGCATAATTTCGGGATGGCACGACCGGAGGGATATCGAAAGGCGATAAGGCTGATGGACCTTGCCGACCGGTTCAGCCTTCCGGTCCTGACCTTGGTCGATACGCCAGGCGCCTTTCCAGGCATTGATGCCGAGGCGCGTGGCCAAGCCGAGGCCATCGCACGCAGCACCGAGAAATGCCTGTCGCTCGGTGTGCCGATGATTGCCGTGATCGTGGGCGAGGGTGGATCGGGCGGTGCTGTCGGTCTGGCCGCCGCCAACCGCGTCCTGATGCTCGAACATGCAATCTACTCAGTCATCTCCCCCGAGGGCTGCGCCTCGATCCTCTGGCGCGGTGCCGACCGCGCGCCCGATGCGGCCGAAGCAATGAAGATGACGGCGGCGGATTTGCTGCGGCTCGGCGTGATCCACAAGATCGTTTACGAGCCCAAAGGCGGCGCCCACCGCGACCATGCGGGCGCGGTCAAACGCCTGTCGGTTGCGCTGCGCGCGGAACTCGACGAACTCGTTTACTTGGACCCCGATAGCTTGCGGCGCGAGCGGCGAAGCTTTTTCCTTACCCAGGGCGGATTGGGATAGGTGCCTCGCGGCAAGATATGCGCAAGACGCAGGCGGCCAATTCACAGCTCATCCCGCACTCAACATAAAACATGTATGAACAATGACTTGGTATCTGTTTCTAGGTACCGGAAAGTGACGTGCCTGGCCTAATCTTCGCGGACAAATGCACGGCCTGATCAAGGAAGCGTTGGCAGGGGCTCGCGCCAAGGAAAAGCAGCTTAAGTGCTCGAGCCATCACTGTCAGACATTCACCCCTCGCGGCGCTCACGCTAATCCTGCCCCCAATCGCCATGGCCATGTCCAGTCGCCAGCGACGCCCCGGCGCTACGGCCGCCGCTGCTTCCCTCCCACCAATAGGGCTGGCGTTTGAAAGTGCCGGTTGCGACCTCGTTGAGGGTTGCCGCATCGTAGAGACGGCCACCCAACATCACTTGGTGCACCTTTTCGGTATTGCGGATGTCGGTCGTCGGATCGGCATCGAGCACGACGAGGTCGGCGAGCTTGCCCGGTTCGAGCGAACCGATGTCGCGGGCATAGCCCAGCGACGTCGCCGGCATGATCGTGCCGGCGCGCAACGCCTCGACAGGTGACCAGCCGCCGCGGACGAAGCTCCACATTTCCCAATGCGCGCCCAGCCCTGGCTGCTGGCCATGCGCACCGATCGAGACCTGTACGCCCTTGTCCGCCAGTTTCTTTGCCTCGCGCGCGCTCGCGGCATCGACATAGTCTTCCTCGGGCGCGAGCATGCGCCGGGCATTCTGTGCCGACAAGGCCGCGGGGGGTATGTGGCGCATCAGCAAGGGTTGGCGCCACACATCGGTATGCGCCCGCCAATAGGGATCGCCCGCCGGGCCGCCGTAAGTCACGACCAGCGTCGGCGTGTAGTTGGTCTTGGTCTGCGTCCAGAACTGCACGAAATCGCCGTAGAAATGCTCGAGCGGGACATTGTGCTCGACCGTCGAATTGCCGTCCTGCACCAGCGTCACGTCCATCGTGTAGAGCGAGCCCCCCTCGGGCACGACTTCCATGTTTTCGGCTTGTGCCGCCGCCACAACCATCTGGCGCTGTTCGCGGCGCGGCTGGTTGTAGTTCTTGACGCTGTGTGCCCCTTGCGCCTTCAGTCGGCGCACGGCCGCCAGCGCGTCGTCATAGCTGTTGATCTCCGCATAGACGTCCGCTGCCTTGGCGCCGTAAATGATTTCTCCCGTCGAGAAGGTACGCGGCTGGAGCCGCATGCCTGCTCGCTGCATCTCGGCCGCCGGAAAAATCTCGGCCGAGCGCGACGAGGGATCGTGGATCGTCGTCGTGCCAAAGGCGAGATTGGCCATGGCGTTCCAGTTCTGCTCGGGGACCAGCTCATCCTCGCCCTGGCTGCCGTGCGCATGCGCGTCGACAAGGCCGGGGATGATCGTCTTGCCGGTCACGTCGACGGTCACCGCTCCAGCGGGGATGGTGACCGCACTGCGCGGTCCCACCGCAACAATGCGTTCCCCGCGGATCAGGATCGTTGCATTGTCGATGATGCCGCCATCGGCGCGGCTCATCGTCACCACGCGTGCGCCGGTCAGCGCGACCGTGCCGGTCGGCTTGGCCGCGGCAACATCCATCGACAGTAACACGCCCGTACGCGGCGCCACGAACTTCGGCGCCCCTTCGGCGGCGGGCGCGCTGGCGAACAGCGCGGCGGTGTCGGCTGAATAGAGCGTCGGCCCCATGCTCCAATGCACACGCTTGCCATTGTCGGACCAGTTGATGAAGTCCGCCCCCTCGGCACTGACCTGAACGACAGGTAGCGGATTGCCCTTCTTGTCGACCTCGACGGCCTGCTTGCCCGGCATCAGCGGCATCAGGAACGCTTCGTAATTCTGCCGGAAAGCCACATAGTCACCCGCCGGAGCGACCTGAAAATCGTTCACGAGTTCGCCCGTTGCGTGGATGCGCTGTGCCTCGCCGTTGAGGTCGGCACTGACCAGCTGGCGCTTGCCCTTCTCACTCTTCACCAGGAACAGGCGATCGTTCTCCGCGCCGAACTGCGGCCCTGCTGCGTCCTTGGCGACGCGTACTGGCGCACCGCCGGTGACCGCGACGCGATAGACGCCGCTGCCCGGATTGCCACGCGCCGCGGTCAGGCCGCCGGCTTGGGTCTGTTCGAACACGATTATCCCGGCGTCGGGCGAAAAGCGCGGGCGGCTGTAATGGCCCGCAACCGTCGTCACCGCGCGTGCGGCGCCGCCACCCGCCGCGACGATCTTGACCATCCCCAGCCCGGCATCAGTCCAGCCGACGAACACGATCTGCCGCCCGTCGCGCGACCAGCTCGGCCACAACTCCATCTCGGTGCTGCGCGTCAGGCGACGCGCCTCGCCCCCGGCCATAGGCTTGATCCATAACCGGCCCAGCGTTTCGAACACCACCTGCCGTCCGTCGGGCGACACGCTCGCCCAGCGCGGCATCTTGGTCTGGATGCGATCGGGCGACACGTCGACCACCGGATGCGTCGCGTCGATGACCACGCGTGTGTCGGTGATCCTGAAGGGGATCACCATCGCCGCCCCGCCCGCCGGATCCACGCGGCGCAGCTTGCCGCCGGCCCAGAACAGGATCGCGCGGTCGTCGGCGGTCCACGCCATGTTTGGATAGACGCCCGTCACCGCCCAGGTTTCCTGCACGTCGCGGTCGAGCGCGTCATAGACCACGCGCTCCACTCCGGTCGCGAAATCCTTCACCCATAGTTTCGTCTGGCTGCCCTCGCGCCGGACGAACGCAATGCGCTTGCCGTCGCGGCTCGGCGTCGGGCGGACCGAGCCGCCTGCCCCGCTCACCGCGGTCTCCACCTCACCGCTGGCAATGTCGTACCGCTCGATATCAAACAGGTCAGTGCGCGAATTCTGCGCATATTCGAAGATCGGCCCCGGCGTGACGTTACGCGTGTAAAAGATGCTCTTGCCGTCGCCCGCATAGATCGGCTCGCCCAGTTCCTTCTGCAGCTGTTCGCTCGCCCGCTTGACCAGTTGAACGCCGCCGCCGCCCGAGACATGGTACATCCACAGCTCGCCCGTCCCCAGGCTGCGCCCCGTCGTGAAATGCTTCTTGGCGACGATGAAACGCCCGTCGGGGCTCCACGTCGGCTGGTTCATCAGGCGAAAGTCCTCCTTGGTGACCTGCCTCTTGTCGCTGCCGTCCACGTTCATCACCCAGATGTTGTCGCCGCCGCCGCGGTCGGAGGTGAAGGCGATCCGCTGCCCGTCGGGCGAAAAGCGCGGCTGGTGCTCAAAGGCTAGCCCTTCGGCGATCCGCGTCGGCGTGCCGCCTGCGACGGGCAGGGTGTAGATGTCGCCGAGCAGGTCGAACGCGATCAGTCGCCCGTCGGGCGAGGAGTCGAGGTTCATCCAGCTGCCCTCGTCGGTATCGATGCGGATCTCGCGCGTTTTCATGCCGCGCGGCGCGCTGATGTCCCATTTCGCGGGCTTGGCGGCAGGCGCCGTCGGGGCAATGGCGGGCGGCGTGACCTGCGCGCGCAGCGGCACGCCGAGCACAGCGGCAGACATCACAAGGGCAAGGGCAGTCGCGGTTGTGGGACGATACATTCAGACAGGCTCCTGTTATGCTGGCAGGTGTAGCCCGTGCGCGCGCCGCGTCACGCCCAAAATTTCACAGCAATGCAAGCGTCACTCAGTGGCGCGGTTCGGTCGTCCCGGCCAGCACATCGGCAATCGCGCGCAGAACCTGTGGCCGCAACTGCACGCCGACATGACCGCTCTCGACCTCGATCGCGCGGCAGCCCGGCTCGTCGGGCGCGTGGCAGATCATGCCGTTGACGAAGCCGTCGGTCCGGCTCCAGATCGCGGTCGCCGCCATCGAAAGAGGCGCGGCAATCTCGAGCCGCTGGGCGACCACCGCCGCACTGTCGATCTTGTCGCCGGTCAGCAGCTCGAACAGGCGCCACACATTGGTCGCTCGCGGATCTCCGGCATAGGGCGAGGCAACGGTAATGACTTCGCGTACCAGCTCAGGATGGCGATGCGCCACCAGCCGCGCCATGATGCCGCCCAGACTCACGCCGATCAGCGTCACCGGCTCGCCCGTTTCCTCGGCGAACGCCGCCACCGCCGCGAACAGGCGCTCGCTGTCCGCGCCGATCGTCCGGCTGGCCAGGTTACGCCCCAGCCCCCAGCCGCGCGCGTCATAGCCGATCCGCTCCAGAAAGCGCCGCATGACGAAGGTCGAACGTTCGGTATTACACATGCCCGGCAGGATCATCACCGGCCGCCCGTCCCCGCGCGGTGCCGCGTTCAGATGCGCACGAGCGGACACCAGCGACGCCGCACCCCAAAGGGCGCGAGGAAAATCGGCAGCCCATCGGGCTTTGCTGGGTGGGGCATAGGTTAAAGCAGACACCCGACAGGCTATGCCGCTGATTTGATGAAGATGCTATTGCTGATTGTGACGTTTTTTTGACGTTGGCGTACGCGCTGGCCCCCGCGAGGATTTAGCGGAGCTAAATCGAGCCCAAAGCGGGCCAACCGGCCGGCGGCGCCCAAGCGTCAGGGGAAGGGGCCGAGGGCGCGGCTTTGCTGAGACGTGTTCGGGGCATGGGATTGTTTTGCGCCGAAGCTTTACATCGATCACCATCAGCGAAGCGAGTATCCGAACACCCAACATCAGACGAACGTCACTGGCACCTTCAGGAAGGTTTTCCCGGAATTGCCGACAGGCGGAAGCGCGCCACCCCGAATATTGACCTGAAGCGACGGCAGGATCAGCGTCGGCGGGGCCAGAGTCTTGTCGCGGGTCTCGCGCATGGTGACAAAGCCATCCTCGGTTGTTTGCCCGTGGACGTGAATGTTTTCGCGAGCTTCGTCGCCGACGGTCGTTTCCCAGCGATAATCGGTTCGCCCAGCGGGAAGATAGTCATGCCCGACGAAGATGCGTGTCTCCGGGGGCAGCGCGAGGATCCTGTGGATGGAACGATAGAGGCTCCGGGCGTCGCCGCCTGGAAAGTCGGCCCGCGCCGTGCCATAGTCCGGCATGAACAAGGTATCGCCGACGAACGCCGCGTCGCCGATAAGGTAGGTAAGGCACGCCGGCGTATGGCCGGGCGTATGCAGCGCGCGGATTGATAGTGCGCCCAGCGGCAGGGTGTCGCCCTCGTCCATCAAGATGTCGAACTGGCGGCCATCGCAGGCAACATCATCTGCATCGAAGACTGGCGCAAACACCTTTTGCACGTCGGTGATATGGG
>JBMOGG010000106.1:0-10483 GCA_049318505.1 Sphingomonas sp.
GCCGCCGTGCGCCGACGATGACCCGCGCGCCGGCACGCGCCAGCGCGCGCACCGTCTCGAGCCCCAGGCCCGAATAACCGCCGGTCACCAGCGCCGTCTTACCCGTCAGATCGATCCCCGCGATCACCTCGGCGGCGGTCGACCTCATCCCAAAACCGCTCTTTAAGGGAAGTTGTTCGGTCATCGCACGCTCTCCGTTCGTCTTGGCCGCTATCGTTGGCGCCCGACAGCATGCGCGCCCCATGCGACGCTCGCAACCAGCAGTGCGCCGACTGCCTGGTGCGCAACGGCCAGGCCGATGTTCACGCCTGTCATGACGGTTGCAATGCCGAGCAGTACTTGTGTCCCAAAGGCGCTGTGGATCGCGAACGACGCGCGGCGGACTCCGGCGCGCTTGACCCGGATTGCCAGCATCACCAGCGCCGCGACCGCCACCCACGCCCACCAGCGATGGATGAAATGCACGAGATAGGGATCGCTGCTGAACGCATGGGCCAGCCCTTGCGACCAGTCGACGCCGGTCGGCAGGAAAGCGTCGCTCATCAGCGGCCAGTTCTGCGTCACCTTGCCCGCGCGCATGCCCGCAACCCAGGCACCGTAGAGCAGCTGAATATAGAGCACTGCCCCCACGACGACGGCAAAGCCGGTCAGCTGCGCAGGGCGTGCCCGCAGGTCGCGCGATAGAGCGACCAGATCGAGCGCCGTCCACACCAGCGACGCCAGGATAGTGAGCGCAAGCAGCAGATGCAGCGCAAGCCGGTAATGGCTGACCGACACCCCCTGCCAAAGGCCTGACTTGACCATCCACCAGCCGACCGCCCCCTGCAGCGCGCCGAGCGCCAGTAGCGCGAGCAGTCGCGGCTTATACCCGGCAGGGATGGCGCGGCGCAGCCAGAACCAGACCAGCGGCAGCGCGAAGGCCAGCCCGATCACCCGCCCGAGCAGCCGGTGGACCCATTCCCAGAAAAAAATGAACTGGAACTGCCCCATCGTCATGTTTGCATGGATCGCAGCATATTGCGGCACGCGCTTGTACGCGTCGAAGGCGGCCTGCCAGTCGGCCGCGGTCAGCGGCGGGATCGCGCCCGAAACCGGTTTCCATTCGGTGATCGACAGTCCCGATTCGGTCAGGCGCGTAATGCCCCCGACAACGACCATGAAGAAAACGAGGAACGCGACGACGAACAGCCAGTTCGCGATCGATCGTGGCCGGGCGGCTGACGGGGCTGGGGGCATGGCGCGCATATAGGGGGTTCGCCACGATCGGCAATCGAACGGATGTGATTGTCGGAGGGTGATAATCAGCGGGTGATATGTTGTATCTTTACCAATCAAATGCCATATGCTGCCCCGTGCCCCGCTCCACCATGCTTTCTGCGCTCGACCGCGCTGCCATCGGCCTATCTGCGCTCTGTGCGGTGCACTGTCTGATCAGCGTCGTGCTGATCGCCGGGCTTTCGGTTGCGGGTTCGATCTGGACCGATCCGGCAATCCACCGCATCGGCATGTTCGGCGCGGTGCTGCTCGCCGCGGCCGCGTTCGGCCCGACGCTGATCCGCGAGCGGCTGACGCGCGGGCTCGTGGTCGGCATGGTCGGGCTCCTGCTGATGGCGCTGGGCCTGCTGGTCCCCCATGGCTGGCCTGAAGTTGCCGCGACGATCACCGGCGCCAGCCTGCTCGCCGCCGCGCACTTGATGAACACCCGCGCGCGGGACTAAGGTCTTGGCGATGTCCGTCCACGCCCATACTCTTCATCACGGTACGCCGCTTGCCGTTGCGGCCCAGACCGCGCTCGAGGCTTCGGGCGAGCAATGGACCGACATGCGGTCGCGTGTGTTTGATGCGTTGGCCGGGTTCGATCGCCCCGCGTCGGCCTATGACATTGCCGAGGCGATGTCGAAATCGGAAGGCCGCCGGATTGCGGCGAACAGCATCTACCGTATCCTCGACCTGTTCGTGGCGGCAAACCTCGCGCGCCGGGTCGAAAGCGCCAACGCCTATCTCGCCAACGCCCACCCCGATTGCATCCACGACTGCATCTTCATGATCTGCGATACCTGTGGAACGACGACGCACATCGACGACGATGCGGTGACGGGCGCTGTGCGCGCGGCGGCGGGCGCCACGGGCTTCGGCGTGTCGCGCCCGGTCATCGAAGTGCGCGGCACCTGCGCGGCCTGCGCCTAGCCTAGCGCTTTCCCCATCCGGATCAGCGGCACCGACACGCCGTCGACCGGCGGCGACTCGACATGTTCGATCGGCAGATAGCCGCAGGCCCGGTAAAGCGGCTCACCCGATAATGTCGCCATCATCTCCGTCCGCCTGAACCCTGCTTCGCGCGCCGCGCTTTCGCACAGGTCGAGGATCATCCGCCCGATTCCCTGCCGCACGCAGGCCGGATCGGTGTACATGGCCCGCACACGCGCGGCGTCAGTCGCCGGGTCGAGCGGCGCCGGGTCACGCGCGACGATGCTCGCATCGCCCCCGTAAAGCGTCGCCCGCGCGCTCCACCCGCCACAACCGACCATCGACTCGCCACGCAGGATCACGAAATAGGTGCGGTCGGCGATGATCTGCGTGTCGAGTCCCATCACGCTGTGGCTCAGCGCGATCTGTGCGGGGGTGAGGAACCCCTGCTGGTTCACTGCAATCGCGCGCGCCATCAGGTCGCGAATCGCAGGGATATCGGCCTCGGTGGCAAGGCGGTGGTGCAGATCAGTCACGGTTTCCGTCTCGATTCGGGTGTGTCTGACGTCAAGGCCCAGAGTCGATTGCAGCCTGCCCGGCAACGCTATAGTGTGGGTCGATGTCCATTCGTCCTGACACGCCGCTGCTTGACACTGTGCCGACGCCGGTCGAGCTCCGCAAACTCAAGCCCGAACAGCTTCGCCAGCTTGCCGACGAGCTCCGCGCGGAAATGATTTCGGCGGTCGGAACGACGGGTGGCCACCTGGGTTCCGGCCTGGGCGTTGTCGAACTGACAACAGCGATTCACTATGTTTTCGACACGCCCAGTGATCGGCTGGTTTGGGATGTCGGGCATCAGGCCTATCCGCACAAGATCCTGACCGGGCGGCGCGACCGCATCCGCACGCTCCGCCAAGGCGGCGGCCTCAGCGGCTTCACCAAGCGGACCGAAAGCGAATACGACCCGTTCGGCGCGGCGCACAGCTCGACCTCGATCAGTGCGGCGCTGGGCTTTGCCATCGCGAACAAGCTCAACGACAAGCCGGGCAAGGGCATTGCCGTCATTGGCGACGGCTCGATGTCGGCGGGTATGGCCTATGAGGCGATGAACAACGCGCGAGAGGCGGGCAACCGTCTGATCGTGATCCTCAACGACAACGACATGTCGATTGCGCCGCCGGTCGGCGGGCTCAGCGCTTATCTCGCCCGAATCGTGTCGAGTCGCGAATTCCTGGGCGTGCGCGAAACGCTGAAAAAGCTCGCGCGCGCGCTCCCCGGGCCACTGCACAAGGCCGCGAAAAAGACCGACGAGTTCGCCCGCGGCCTCGCCATGGGCGGCACGCTGTTTGAAGAACTCGGCTTTTATTATGTTGGGCCCATCGACGGGCATAACCTCGACCAGCTGATCCCCGTGCTCGAAAACGTGCGCGACGCGGCTGAAGGGCCGTGCCTCATTCATGTCGTGACCAAGAAGGGCAAGGGCTATGCCCCGGCCGAGGCCAGCGCCGACAAATATCACGGTGTCCAGAAGTTCGATGTGGTCTCGGGTGTGCAGGCAAAGGCACCGCCGGGACCGCCGAGTTACCAGAATGTCTTCGGCGAAACGCTGGCAAAGCTCGCCGAAACCGACAAGCGCATCGTCGCGATCACCGCCGCTATGCCCAGCGGCACCGGCGTCGACAAATTTGCAAAAGCCCATCCCGACCGCGCGTTCGACGTCGGCATTGCCGAACAGCACGCCGTCACCTTCGCGGCGGGCCTCGCCGCCCAGGGCATGCGGCCGTTCTGCGCAATTTATTCGACCTTTCTGCAGCGCGCCTATGATCAGGTCGTCCATGACGTGGCGATCCAGAACCTGCCGGTGCGCTTTGCCATAGACCGTGCCGGACTCGTCGGTGCGGACGGGTGCACCCACGCGGGTTCGTTCGACGTGACCTATCTGGCGACGTTGCCCAACATGGTCGTCATGGCGCCCTCGGACGAGGCCGAACTGGTCCACATGACCTATACCGCCGCCGAACATGATACGGGCCCGATTGCGGTGCGCTACCCGCGTGGCAACGGTACTGGCGTGGCGCTGCCCGACGTTCCGCAACGGCTCGAAATCGGCAAGGGGCGCATCGTGCGGCACGGCAAGAAAGTCGTGATCCTGTCGCTCGGCACGCGCATGGAAGAGGCGATGAAGGCCGCAGATGCGCTCGACGCCAAGGGGCTGAGCACGACCGTCGCCGACCTGCGCTTTGCAAAACCGCTCGACAGCGATCTCATTCGCAAGCTCCTGATCGACCATGAAGTCGCCGTGACCATCGAGGAAAACAGCATCGGTGGCCTCGGCGCGCATGTGCTGACCATGGCAAGCGACGAAGGCCTGATCGACGCCGGCCTGAAACTACGCACCCTTCGCCTGCCCGACATGTTCCAGGACCACGACAAGCCCGAGCTTCAGTATAAGGAAGCAGGCCTCGATGCCGAGGCGATCGTCGAGACGGTGCTGAAGGCGTTGCGGGTGAATAGCGTGGGGGTCGTGGAGGAAGCGCGGGCCTAGCACTGGACCGGCCGCAGCGCCGGTTATCCAACACTTATCGCGCTCTGGATAATTTATCCGGAACGCTATGATTCGTGGATAAAGTCAGCGTTCCGCTTTCCTCGCGCACGGCTTGCCACGTCGATCGCCAACAAGCTCCTCGGCCAGGACGTGTTCGATTATAGCGCGGGCCTCTTTCTTGCGGCACCCCGCCGCACTACCCGTCTATATCGACTGGTGGGCGGCTCCTGACAGCGACCCCGCCACTCTCATGGTTGCATGAGATCAGGACGGCCGCAGGAAGGGCGCAGGGCTGTCGTGCTGGGTGTGTTCGGGCTCGCCCTCCCCATATTTTGACCGGCTCGACACCCAGCCAATTGCTGAAGCCCGATCGCTTCACCGCGACCTCGCGCATATGGGCCACAGGTTGCTCGGGCGTTTTGAAGTGGCGGTCCATCAGGGTGTTTTCAGTTTCGAGACGAGACTGATTATCGCAAGTCCGCCCCCGCCGCCATGTCTGATGCAGACCTTGCAATATTGGAAAATGCGGAGGACTCCGGGGCCATGACTCGATCGATCCCTTGCCTCGGACATGCTTCACCTTTTTGTCGACCACGAAGACCCCGCCAGACCCGGTTCATCTGTGATTTTCGTATGACCTTCGGCACAAATCCGGCATGACCAAGACCCGCATCGACCAGCGCCTCGTCGACCTCGGCCTCGCCGACAGCCGTGCGCGGGCGCAGGCGCTGATCCTGTCGGGCAACGTATTCGTCGGCGACCGGCGGATCGACAAGGCCGGGCAGGCCATCGACGCAGAAGCTGTGCCGACGGTGAAGGGCCGCGACCACCCGTGGGTCTCCCGCGGCGGCGTCAAACTGGCGCACGGGCTGGACCATTTCGGTTGGGATGTGGTCGGGGCGGTCGCGATCGACGTTGGCAGCTCGACCGGCGGTTTTACCGACGTGCTGCTGACCCGCGGCGCGGCGCGGGTCTATGCGGTCGACAGCGGCACCAACCAATTGGCGTGGAAGCTGCGGCAGGACCCGCGCGTGGTTGTGCTCGAGCAAACGAGCGCGCGCATCCTGACCGACGCGCACATTCCCGAGCCCGTCGACCTGATCGTTTGCGACGCGAGCTTCATCGGCCTGGCGAAAGTGCTCGACCGCCCGATGTCCTTCGCCAAACCGGCGGCGCGCCTGATGGCGCTGATCAAGCCCCAGTTCGAGGCGGGGCGCGATGCCGTAGGCAAAGGCGGCGTCGTGCGCGATCCCAACGTCCACACGGCCGTTTGCGCCGATGTGCAGGCTTGGGTCGAGGGGCAGGGATGGACCGTCGAGGGCATTGCCACCAGCCCGATTACGGGCCCAGAGGGAAATGTCGAATTCTTGATCGCGGCACACCGATCGAGCGGTGCATCTTCGAAAAAATTGCCCTAAGCTGACGCTCGAGAAACTGACGGAGTCGCGCATGAGTGAGATGGCATCGAGCGGGCAATTGTGGGCGGCCTATTGGCGCTGGGCGCTGGTGACCGTGCCGCTGACCGTCGTGCCTGGGTTCATCGTGGGGGCCTTGAGCAATTCGGGTGAAACCAACCGCTGGTATGCGCTGCTCGACAAACCCTGGTTCCAGCCGCCGGGCTGGGTCTTCCCGATTGCCTGGTCGGTCCTTTACGTGATGCTCGGGCTGGGCATTGCCGTGATCTTGCATGCGCGCAGCGCACGGTTCCGCAATTACGCCATCGCGCTGTTTGTTCTTGCCTATCTGCTCAACCTTACCTGGTCGCCGACCTTTTTCGGGCTGCACCAGCCGCGCCTTGCGCTGTTCATCATCGCGGCCATGTTCGGTGCGGCGCTCGCGACGACGCTTCTGTTCGGACGGATCAGGTCGACCGCTGCCTGGTTGATGGTGCCTTATCTCGGCTGGCTCTGCTTTGCCGCGATCTTGAATTTCGAGATCGTCCGGCTGAACCCGGGGGCTGAAGGACTTGTCGTCGAGGCCGGCGGCACCCAGATAGACATCAGACGCTAACCCGATCGGGGATCACGCCATGCAGACTGAAAACCGCCTGTTCGACGATTTCGCCAAGTTCATGAACGGTGCCGCTGGCACGCTTGCCGGCGTCGGGCGCGAAGCCGAAGCCGGTTTGCGCGACCGCATGAAGGAATGGATCGGCGGGCTCGATTTCGTCAGCCGCGACGAGTTTGAAGTGGTAAAAGCAATGGCCGCCGCCGCGCGCGACGAAACGGAAGTGCTCAAGGCCCGCATCGCTACGCTTGAGGCGAAGGCTTCCTAAAGCCGGACGGCCGCCAGGATCGGGCCACCGTTTCCGGCCTGAACCAATACGCGCGTTTCAACCCGGCAGAGGTGCCAGGTACCGTAAAATTGCTTACCTTGGCACTCCAGCGACCGAGTGACACCAGCCGCCGCACAATATTGCGATGGGGCAAGGTATGCCCACCATTTTTGCCAGCCCGGATCGGCACCTGCACCGTGCGCGGGTCATAGGCGACGAACCAGACTATGGCCGGCCGTGCCGCCGCTGACGCGGCAATGCTGATAATGTTGCCCCTGGCGGCAAGTGTCGGACCACCCGCGCGCGCATTACGGGCAATCGCCAGCTCGACTTCTCCCTTGCGGCTGCCCAGCACGGCAGCCCGGCCGTTGATGATGAGCTGCGGCGTCTGGACATTGCTGCGACCCTGCGCCCGGGCATAGGACCATTGCCGCGCTGTATATGCCGGGTCAGCATAAGTGTCCTTCCACCCGAGCTGGTCCCAATAGGTCACCGCAAAGTTGAGGGCGAGGACGTCAGCGCGATCGGCTACTTCGTCGAGTATCGCCAGCGCCGGCGGGCAAGACGAGCAACCCTGGCTCTGATAAAGCTCGATGACCGCCGGATGTGCGGCGTCCGCCCCGCTGGCAATGGGGAAGGCCGCAGCTTTCGCTTGAAGGGCGCCGGACGACGCCGTGAACTGAAGGCCGATGGCACCAGCGCCGGCAAGGGCCAGCATTGCAAAGATGGACTTGGGAATGTGCGTCTCCTCTGCCCCTCATTCGCTTCGGCACGCTTGGACGTTACTCTACCACCGCAGCAGCCGTGGTCCCAGTGCCGCGCCGAGTGCCGTCGCTGCAACAATGCCCAGCGAATACCAGGTCAGCACGAAGCTGGCCCCCGCCTCAGGACAATGAAGACTGTACAGCGTGGCGGACACCGCGCTCGACGCCAAGCCGATCACCGCGCCCGTGGCACGCAACCGCGTGGGCGCGAACCGTCGCGCGAAGAACACCAGGGCACCCGCGGCGGGCAGCGCGAACAACGAAATGAGCATTGAGCAGATGCGCCAGGTCTGGCCAAGCCAGATCAGCGACCAGTCATCCTGCGGCATCGCCGCCAGTTCGTGCGCGCTGACCAGTCCGAGCAGCGCTACGGGCACGCTCAATAACCACAACCAGCGGGGTGGTCGCGCCTCAGGGCGGATCAACGACAGCAGCGCGGCGATCGCGATCAATGCAAGCGAGCCCGTATAGGCTAGTTTCATCCAGAACATCGAACCGGCCATGGCAAGGTGGAGATCGGGCCGAAAGCCGAGCGTGGCGGCAATGACGACCAATGTCACGGCCATGCCTCCCGCGAGGCTGAGACCAAGCCGCAGCGCCGCAGCGTGGCGCGGCACAGCCGCCGTGTCGCGTGCCAGCGCTTCGATAAGGGCATTTGTATCCATCAGCTGCCGGACAGTCTTTTGGCGAGTGCTTTGATCCCGCGATGGACGGAAACCTTGACGTCTGCTTCTGAAATACCGTCGCGAGCTGCGGCTTCTGCGACGCTTAAGCCCTCGATTTTCGTGGCGCGGATGGCCGCGGCCTGTTTGGGCGACAAGGTCTCCAGTGCCGCATCGATATCTAGCCGCGCGGACACCGCATCCTCGAATCCGCCATCACCCAGCAGGTCACCCAGATCGTCGAGCGCCACATCATGCCGCGTGCGGCGGAAGTGATCGATCATCTTGTAGCGGGCAACCGCGAACAGCCAGGGACCGAACGCGCGGCTGCGGTCATAGCTGCCACGGCGGGTATGAACGGCAATCAGGGTTTCCTGCACTAGATCCTCCTGGTCGGCCGCGCCGGCCATTCGCCGTGCAAAATAGCGCCGCAAAACGGGGACGAGCGCTGACAGCAACATGTGATGCGCGCACGCATCGCCGTCGAGGCTCGTCTGCATGAGGTGCCGGAGGTGCGCTTCGTCGGTTGCCACTTGTACGCTATACGGCGCAGTCATGACATGCGTTACAGTCGGCGTTTATCCACAGTTTCGGCTGCGCGATGCTTGCATCGCGCGCCAAGGCGAGTCACGCCTGACGCCATGACCAATGTCGAAATCGATCTCGACGGGCAGCGCGCGGCGCCCATCGACATGCTGGAAGCGTGGTTCGAAGCACATGGCTGGACGCACGAGCGCGTCGGCGAAGAAGAAATCGTGGCGTCTGCCCAAGGGTCGTGGGGCCTTTACGAGCTTCGTGGCGTGTGGCGTGACGACGACAATGTGCTGCAATTCATGGCGTTTCCCGACATCAAGGTTGCAGACCACCAGACGTCGATAGTCTATGAGGCGATCGGGCTGATCAACGAGCAGCTGTGGCTGGGGCATTTCGAACTCTGGTCGGGCGCAGGCACGGTGCTGTTCCGCAACGCCGTCCTGATCGACAGCGGCGACGACGCGGGCCTTAGCCTCGACCAGGCCGAAACCGTGATCGAGGCGGCGGTGGACGAGGTCGACCGCTTCTACCCCGTGTTCCAGTTCGTCCTGTGGGGCGGCAAGTCGCCGAAGGACGCTATCGCGGCTGCGCTCGTCGAAACGCGCGGCGAGGCGTGAGCGACGATGGCTCTACCGGGCCATTCTGGCTCGTCGGATGCGGCGCCATGGCCGGCGCCATGCTGTCGCGCTGGCTAGCGTCGGGTATAGATGCTGCCCGCGTCACGGTGATCGATCCAGCCCTGCCGTCTTTCTCCAGCGTCCGCGTGCTTGCTGAGCTGCCCGATGAGGCGCCGCCCGCAATGCTGATGCTGGGCGTCAAGCCGCAGATGCTGGACGAAGTTATATCGCGCGTGGCCCCGGCGGTGGGGGCGCAGACAACTCTGTTGTCGATTTTGGCCGGGACACGCCATGCCACGCTGGCAAAGGCCTTTCCGACGGCCCGTCAGGTTGTCCGCGTCATGCCGAACCTGCCCGTCGCGATCGGGGAGGGCGCGGTGGCGCTGCATGCGCCGGGCGCCGATCGTGCGGCGATCACCGCATTGATGGCACCGCTCGGCCTGGTCGAATGGATCGACGACGAAAGCTTGTTCGACGCCGTCACCGCGCTTTCAGGATCCGGCCCCGCGTTCCTGTACCGGTTTGCCGAGGCGCTGGCTGCGGGCGGTACGGCGCTGGGCCTCACCCCCGAGGCCGCCGACCGGCTGGCGCGCGCGACGGTCGCCGGTGCGGCCTCGCTCGCCAAGTCATCGACCGAACCGCTGGGCGCGCTGGCCGACCGCGTCGCCAGCAAGGGGGGATCGACGCGCGTCGGGCTCGACGTGCTCGACGAGGACGACGCGCTCAAGGCGCTCGTCTCTGCAGCACTCAGGGCCGCCGCAGATCGTAACCGGGAGCTGGGTAAGGGTTAGGACCCCCGGCTCGTCGCGACCTCGCCTGCGCGAGAATATGCCGGACAGCTCTCGCTCAAAGGTCACACGAAAGTCACAGCGCATTGCCTCGGCTGATTTGCTCCCGAA
>JBMOGG010000107.1:0-10438 GCA_049318505.1 Sphingomonas sp.
CTATGGGATCTCGACCCTCAAGCTGCGTCGAGCTGGCTGCTCGATCCCGGCGGCAAGGCCAAGGACGCGGCGCACGCGGTGTTCGCCCGCGATGTTTCACCCGAAAGGCTGATCACGCCGACAACGGTGCCCGGCCTCGACCTGCTCCGCGCCGATACGTCGTTGCGCGGGCTCGACCAGTTCTTCTTCGAACTGGGCAAGCGCAAGCGGCTGGCGAAATTGCTGGGCGACCTCGACAAGACCTATGACCGGATCATTCTCGACTGCCCGCCCGGGCTGACCGAGACCAGCGAACAGGTAATGCGCGCCGCCGACCTCATCCTTGTACCGGTGATTCCCTCCCCGCTCTCGCGCCGGGCGCTTGACGAAGTGGTGAGCTATCTCGCGCGCGAACACGGCAAGCACGCGCCGATCCTGCCGATCTATTCCATGGTCGACCGAAGGCGGCTGCTGCACCGCGAGGCGATCGAGCGCGATTCGACATGGCCGGTCATTCCGATGGCGAGCGCTGTCGAGCAGATGACCGTGCGTCGCCTGCCAGTGGGCACGTTTGCCGCCAGCTCTCCCGCGGGCGAGGCGTTTTCACGGCTATGGACGGGGGTAGAGCGCAAACTGTCGCAGGTGCGCAGCAAATGAGCGGACGCATGCCGCCGCTCGATCCTGACCTGCTTCTGCGCGCCTATACCGTCGGTGTGTTTCCCATGGCCGACAGCCGCGACGCCCCGTCGGTCTATTGGGTGGAGCCCAAGACCCGCGCGATCCTGCCACTCGATGGATTCCATCTTTCGAAATCGCTGAAAAAGACATTGCTGTCGGGCCGCTTCGAAACCACTGCCAATCGCGATTTCGCCAGCGTGGTCCGGCTCTGCGCCGAGGCAGTCGAGAACCGGCCCGATACCTGGATCAACAGCCAGATCGAAAGCGCGGTGCAAGTGCTGCACGCGCATGGCCATGCCCATTCAATCGAGACCTGGGAGGACGGACGGCTGGTCGGCGGCCTTTACGGTATCTCGCTCGGCGCAGCATTTTTCGGCGAATCGATGGTCAGTCGCGCGACCGATGCCTCGAAAGTGGCGCTGGCGCATCTGATTGCGCGGCTTCGGGTCGGGGGCTTTTCGTTGCTCGACTGCCAGTTCATGACCGATCACCTCGGTTCTTTAGGCGCTGTTGAAGTCAGTCGGGCAGCTTACATGGCATTGCTCGATGCGGCTGTTTCAGGGGCGGGTACTTCGGAGGGTGCCGCTTCAACACCGGATTTCGGGGCTCTTGATCGCTTGCCAGCCTCGCCCGAGCCGTCGCCGGCGAGCGTCACCGTATCCGGTCCGACTTCGGCGTGGCGCATCGTGCAGTCCTTGGTCCAGACGTCATAGACTGGGTGTTCGACGACGTTCAGTGACGGCGTTTCCTTGAACAGCCAGCCCGAAAACACCTTGCGCCAGTTCGGGCCCGTCGTGTTCTTCACCATGACCTGCACAAATGCCCCGGTCAGCTTGTCAGCTTCCCAGTCGGCGGTCGACTCGCACGCTTTCAACTTGATGACCAGGTCGCCGATCCGAACGCCCTGGCCGGGCTTCAGTTTCAGGTCGCGCGACAAGCCGTTGCGCTTGTTAAGGACACCCAGCGTCGCGGTGCGTTCCGCCATAGGCGTATCGCCCTTTTGCGGCTGCGCGAGCTTTTCGACCTGTGCACTCGGTTTCGGCGCGGTCTCGGCCGGTGAGGTCAGCTTGCCGACCATGGGCGCCGCCACGGCAACCCCAACGGCCGCAATCAGCACGCCAATGACGGCCGGTCGCTTCATCACACGTCCGGCGTCCAGGCCTCATAATCGCCGGTCGCGGTTGCGCGCTTGCCGCCCGATTCGAGCGCACCCGCCGGGCGATAGGCAGCATATGTGCCGGTCAGGTTGGGTTTGGCTTCCTTCTCCCAGCGGCGTGGTGGGGCCATGCTGGTATCGGGCAAATCGTCGACCTGATGGTGCAGCCAGCCATGCCATTCTGGCGGCACACGGCTCGCATCATTGGCTCCCTTGTAGCGGACGAAACGACGGAGGCGACCGTCTGGCAGTGGCTTGCCCTCGTAATAAATGCCGCCGTTCGCGTCCTCGCCGATGCGCTTGGCGCCAGCCAGTCCGATCGCCGTGCCAATGGTTGCGCCGTCCCACCAGGTGAATATCTTGCCGAGGATGCTCATGACCCGCCGCTTAGCTGCCTAGGGCTTGTCCGTCCACACCACCTTGTCGTCCTCGTTGATCCCAAGTTCGGCGGCGCGACCACCGGCAATTTCGAGGACGGCAGCAACCGGTTCTCCCGAAGGCACCGGAACCAGCGAATACGGCACGGTCTGCGCCGCGATCCTGGCGATGCTGCCATCGGCGCGGATGAAGATCATGTCGAGAGGGATGATGGTGTTCTTCATCCAGAAGCTAGCCATACGGGGCGGGTCCATGGGGAAGATCATGCCCGCGTCCGGCGCGAGATGACTGCGGAACATCAGGCCGCGTTCCTGCTGAACTTCCGTCCGCGCCACTTCGACGCGGAACGCATGCTTCTGCCCAGCCGTCGAAATCGTCAGCGGCACCGTGGAGGTCGAAGCCGCGCTTGCAACCGCTTCATTACCGGCACTTCCGCAACCCGTTATGGCAAGTGCCAGGAAAAGCACCACCGCCATCGATTTACGCATTACCCGGGCTCCACCTCAACGACCAAGGGCCCCTTCTGCCCTGCGGCGATACGCGCGCGCAAGCTCTGTTCGGGCATGACGTCACTGAAACCAGCGCGACGAAGCGTTTCCATGTGCAGGAAGATGTCTTCGCTCGCACCAGGGCGAACGACAAAACCATAGCCCTTCAAGCGGTTGAACCATTTGACCTCGACAGGCTCTGGGGGTCCCGCTGTGTCCAGCAGCGCCAGCGGTTCGCCGCGCCCACGCCGCTCGGCAGCGCGCGCATCGGCGTCCGGCCCCGTCGCCGTCGACAGGTCGATCGACACGACGTTCGATGCTTGCCAACCGCGCTCGGTCTCTACGGCATCAAGGACAACGACCGCGCCGTCGGGCAGCGTGCGACGATCATGCGGCCGCAGCAACGAGAAATGGACCAGAACGTCCCCAATGTTAGTAACTGCAAAGCCGAAGCCGCGGGTCGAGTCGAACCATTTTATCGACCCTGAACAGCGAACCGCCGCTGTCTCAGTTTCGACGTGCGCCCCGACTGGCTGACCGATTGGATCAGTGCCCATAAGCCAATTACCCCTCGACTGCTATACGTGCCCCGACGTGGCGTAACAATACGTCTCACTCTCTAATTCTGAAGGTCAGCGTCCGTATCGGGGACACTTCGAACAAAGTAGCCAGCGATTTGGGGGCTGTGACCTGCGCGGATCATTGCTGCGAATTGCCGATGGAGCAGGGCCTGATCTGCCGGCTGGATCGCAAATTGGCCGATACGGCGCTTGCGAGCGAATATCCGGGCGCTCTCGAATGCCGCATCCTCGTCGGGCTGTAGCGCGGCCATAAGCTCGCGCGCGATGCCCGATTGATTAAGCGCAGCTTCGACACGTTTGAAGCCATAGCCTTGGCGCGCAAGTGATCGCGACTTTGCGTCGGCGAATGCCTGGTCATCGACATAGCCGGCATCAACGCATCGCAAGACGACCGCTTCGACTGGAGGAGCCCCCTCCCCCGCCCAGCCTCGTTCGGCGACTTTGCATTTCAAATAAGCAGTTAGCTTGGCGCGCGTCGTGGCATACCTCCCGACGTAGCGCACGGCGAGCGCTTGCAACGTCGACGGATCGAGGGCGCGCGGTTGACGGTTGGAACGGCTCTTCTGCACAGCGCCGTTTTTCTGCCACAGTCGAGCCGGAATGAGAATGGATCGTTTAACAGTTCTGTTACAGTCGCAAACGGAGCGAACAGATTGCCGCAAGCCGCAGAGACGCCAGCTTTAATGATGCGCGCCCCGACGTCGAGCGAGGACGGCCGCCCCCGGCGGTTTGCTGATTTCGCGACTTTGGGCGACGCCTTGGACTTTGCAGCGGAGGGAGCATGCGGGCTCAACTTCCACGATCCCCGGGGAAGCCTTGTCCGGCCCTATCCCTATAGCGAATTGCGGGCCGACGCGCTGGCAATGGCAGGCCGACTGGTCGCACAGGGCATAGCCCCGCAGGACCGCGTCGCCTTGATTGCCGAGACCGGCCCGGAATTTGCGGCGCTCTTTTTTGCGTGTATCTATGCGGGCGCCTGGCCGGTGCCGCTCCCCTTGCCAACCTCCTTCGGCGGGCGTGACGCCTATATCGATCAGCTCGCCGTCCAGCTGAAAAGTGCCGAGCCTGTGATGCTGCTGCACCCGGCCGAGCTCGGCTCCATGGCAATAGATGCAGCCCGCGCCGGCGGGGTCCGTGCGTTCGACTGGGAATCATTTGCGGGCGGGCCAGCGCCGGATTTCGAGCCGCACAAGGCAACCCCGGACGAGATCGCATATCTGCAATATTCAAGCGGTTCGACACGATTCCCGCACGGCGTGGTCATTACGCACAGGGCCCTGCTCAACAATCTGGCAGCGCATTCTCATGGTATGGAGGTCGTCGCTGGCGACCGCTGCGTTTCCTGGCTGCCTTGGTACCATGACATGGGGCTTGTCGGCTGCCTGTTGTCACCGGTCGCCAATCAGGTGTCCGCAGACTATCTGAAAACAGAGGATTTTGCCCGCCGTCCGCTGGCGTGGCTCGACCTCATAAGCCGCAACCCAGGAACAACGCTCAGCTACTCACCGACGTTCGGCTATGATATTTGCGCGCGGCGCATCTCATCGCAATCGCACCCGGCCGACCGGTTCGATCTGTCGCGGTGGCGCGTCGCGGGCAATGGCGCGGACATGATCCGTCCAGACGTCATGCAAGCTTTTGTCGACGCGTTTGCGCCAGCAGGCTTCAAGGCTTCAGCATTCCTGCCGAGCTATGGTCTGGCGGAAGCAACGCTCGCCGTATCGATCATGCCTCCGGGTGAGGGGATCGTGGTCGAACTGGTCGAAGAGACTGACCTGTCGGGCGTTGCCGAGCAGGGAAAGCGGCCGCAGCGTTATCGTGCGATCGTGAATTGCGGCAGGCCGGCGCGCGACATGAAGATCGAAATCCGCGAGGAAGACGGAACGTTGTTGCCCGAACGTGCGGTTGGGAAGGTCTGGTGCTCGGGCCCCTCGATCATGCTCGGCTATTTCCGAGATGATGTTTCAACGGTCGCGTGCATGAAAGACGGATGGCTGGATACCGGCGACATGGGCTATATGTCGGGTGGGTACATATACATCGTTGGCCGCGCCAAGGACATGATCATCGTCAACGGCCGGAACCATTGGCCGCAGGACATCGAATGGGCGGTCGAGCAACTGCCGGGATTTAAGCCTGGCGACATCGCTGCATTTGCGATCACGACACCCGGGGGCGAGGAAACGCCCGCCGTGCTCGTCCAGTGCCGGACGACCGATGATGCAGAGCGGGCGCGACTGCGCGACGCAATTCGTGAAAAAGTACGCGGGATTACGGGAATAAACTGCGTCGTCGAACTCGTACCGCCACGCACTTTGCCGCGGACCAGCTCGGGCAAGCTCAGCCGTGCCAAGGCGCGAAATCTGTATCTCTCGGGCGAAATCCAGCCCTATGGTTTAGCCGCCTGATTCTCCAAAGAATGGATGCTACGGTTACCTCGTGCTAACGGATTGGCGTTATTCCCTAAAGTGTGACCAAAATACGCCCCCCTCTTCCTGAATCGACGAACCCTGTCATCGACTGGCCGACCGTTCTTGGACTGAAAGAACCCAAGTCGCTGGATTGGAGCCGGGTGCGCGGGGCCCAGCTGAATGTGGTTCACAAGCTTGCTCCGGCCAGGCTGGTGATCTCGTTGGCGACGATTCTGTCTGTCGTGACGGCAATGTTCGACCGCGCACCGCTAATGTTCGTCGTGGGCTGGGGTGCTGGATCTAGCGTGCTGTTGGCGCTGTCTTCCTATTCCAAGCTCCGGAATCGCGGATTCACAGTGCAAACCGCCACGCGCTCAGAGGTGCAGCAAGAGACCCTGTGGTCGGCCGTCATGGGCGTTGCCTGGGCTGCCGCCGTCTTGCTGTTCGCACCCCATGCTTCGCCACCGCAGTTATTGGCGCTATGGGCAGTCATGACGGCGCTGATGGCCGGATCGGCGTTTGCGCTTTCCGCAATGCCGCTCGCGACGGCGGTATTCCTGTTGATCGTCGGCAGCACCGTCAGCTTCGCCATGCTCCACCTCGGGCTCGCAATGGTCAGCGGGATTGCGGCCGTCTTCACAGGGGGGTTAATTGGCGCGTGCCTTAATGCGGGTCGCACCTTTGTTATCCACGAGTCAGCCGAGCTTGCGCTTGTCGAAAAAAACGAGGTCGTGAGCCTATTGCTCCGCGAGTTTGACGATTCAGGTGGCCATTGGATGTGGCAGACCGATGCGTCGAAATGCCTGATGCGTGTTTCGCCCCGCTTCGCCTACGCCCTGGGCGTCGAAACCAACGCGCTCGAAACCAAGCCCTTGCTGCAAATTCTGGCTGGCGAAAGCTGGGAAACAGGCAATGTTTCTGCCGGCCTGCGGGATCTGGCTGAAAAGCTGAAGCGCCGGGAAAGCTTTTCGGACCTGATCCTGCCCGTCACGATCGGTGGCGAGACGCACTTCTGGGAGATGTCGGCGTCGCCGCGCTATGACGAACGGGGGTCGTTTCTCGGCTTTCGCGGGGTCGGTTCGGACGTCACGGCGCAGCGCCGATCGGCAGACAAGATCAATCACTTGGCCCGCTACGATATGTTGACGGGTTTGCCGAACCGGCTTCAGGTCACCGACGCGCTGGGTGAGGCGATGGCCGAGGCCTACCGCTGGCGTGGCCGATGCGCGTTCATGATGATCGACCTCGACCGCTTCAAACTGGTCAATGACGCTCTGGGCCACCCGATTGGTGACCGCCTGCTGACGGGTGTTGCCGAGCGACTGCAGAGCCTGATGAACGACAAAGACATGTGTGGGCGCCTTGGGGGCGACGAGTTCGGCGTCGTCGTGCGCGACGCGAGCGATACGGCCAAGCTGCAACGCCTTGCCCGCAATATCATCGAGACGCTGTCGAAGCCCTATGAGGTCGATCACCACACCCTGTACATCGGCGCTTCGGTAGGCACCGCGATCGGCCCACGCGATGGCGCCTCGGTCGAGATGCTGATGCGATCCGCCGATCTGGCGCTTTACAGATCGAAGGATGAAGGCGGCGGCGCACACAGTTCCTATGAGCCACAGCTGTACGCTCAAGCCGAAGAGCGCCGAGACCTCGAGATCGCGCTGCGCCAGGCACTGGAAAAGAACCAGTTCCACATTCACTACCAGCCTGTGGTCTGTGCAGACGGCAGCGCGATCGAAGGGTTCGAGGCGTTACTTCGCTGGCAGCACCCTGAGCTCGGCAATGTTGACCCGGCCCGTTTCGTGCCCGTCGCAGAGGAAGCCCGGCTGATCGGGCCGATCGGCGAATGGGTGCTGCGCTCGGCATGTGAAGAAGCCATGCGCTGGCCGGAAACGGTCCGCATTTCGGTCAACGTCTCCGCCGAACAACTGACCAATCCGAATTTCCTGTCGGTGGTGATCTCGTCGCTGGCGCACAGCAGACTGCCGGCAGACAGGCTCGAGCTGGAAGTGACGGAAAGCGTCTTCATTCGCGAAGGAACCAACGCCGTCGCCGTTCTCGAACAACTCACGACGCTAGGTATTCGACTGGCGATCGACGATTTTGGAACGGGCTATTCGTCGCTCGGCTATCTGTCGAAGATCAAGTTCTCGACGATCAAGATCGATCGGAGCTTCGTGCAAAATGCAACGAGGAACGTGCCCGAAGCGCTTGCGATCATTCGCGCCGTCGTCGCGCTGGCCGACAGCCTCGGCATGACCACGACGGCAGAGGGGGTCGAGACCGATAGCGAGTATCAGCTTGTCCGGCGGCTCGGCTGCCGCAAGGTGCAGGGTTACCTTTTCGGCCGTCCAATGGCTCCTGCCGATGCGCACGCGCTGTTCGAAGTCTCCAAGCGGGACGTCGCCTAAGCCCAGCATTGCGCCGGGCCGTTACGGCGGCTAAAGGCGCTCGTCCGGCTGCAGGAGTGTAGCTCAGTTGGTAGAGCATCGGTCTCCAAAACCGAGGGTCATGGGTTCGAGTCCCCTCACTCCTGCCAAGCCGGCAATGGCGCTCAAAGCGGCCGTCGAGATGTGGGCTTTGCCCATATCAGCCCCTTGCATTTTATCTGAAATCTGGCTAGGCGGCCTCCTTCGCGACATCGGCGAGCACCCATTCCGCAACATGCGGGGCCGGGAGGCTGTCCGTTTCGCTCTGGAGCATTGACACGTGGCACGCACATCCCCCGGTGAATTTGTCCGCCAGGTTCAGGCCGAGACCAAGAAGGTCGTTTGGCCGACCAGCCGCGAGACGATGATGACGACCATGATGGTCGTGCTGATGGCAGTGCTGCTCGCCGTGTTCTTTTTCGCCCTCGACAGCGCGTTCAGCGGGATCGTCCAGTTCCTGCTGGGTTTCGTTACAAAATAACAGACAGATAACAGGGACATCTATGTCGCGCTGGTACATTATTCACGCCTATTCGGGGTTCGAGAACAAGGTTCGCGAAGCCATATTGGCGGACGCGACTCGCCTTGGCCTCGAGCCATTCGTTGAATCGGTTGAAGTGCCGACCGAGACGATCACCGAAGTGCGCCGGGGCAAGAAGGTTCAGTCGGAACGCAAATTCTTCCCCGGATATGTGCTGGCCAAGCTCAGCATGACCGATGACGTCTATCACCTCATCAAGAACCAGCCGAAAGTTACCGGATTCCTCGGAAGTTCGGGAAAGCCGCAGGCAATCAGCGAAGCCGAAGCGGCCCGCATCCTGAATACAAAAGAAGAGGCTGCGGCAGCGCCGAAGCAGAAAATCAAGGTAGATTACGAGATCGGCGATTCGGTCAAGGTACTTGAAGGGCCGTTCGCAAGCTTCAACGGGATCGTCGAGGAACTGGATTTCGACCGCAGCCGCGTGAAAGTTTCGGTCAGCATCTTCGGACGGGCAACCCCCGTCGAACTGGAATTCGAGCAGGTAGAACGCTCGAAATAACCGCGGGAGGGGCCGCCTTGGCTTCGTTCGAACCGCTAAACTTGAGAAAGAGTGAGACATGGCAAAGAAGATCAGCGGGTACATCAACCTGCATGTCGCTGCCGGCGACGCAAAGCCGGCACCGCCGATCGGTCCGGCCCTGGGCCAGCGCGGCGTCAACATCATGGAATTCTGCAAGGCGTTCAACGCGCAGACCGCTGGCGAGGAAAAGGGCACGCCCATTCCGACCACGATAACGGTTTACGCCGACAAGAGCTTCAGCTTCGTCCTAAAGACGCCGCCGGCAAGCTTCCTGCTCAAGAAGGCCGTCGGCCTGAAGTCGGGCTCAAAGGAGCCGGGCAAGGTCGGCGCGGGCAAGATCGCACGCAGCAAGGTGACCGAAATTGCTACGCTGAAGATGAAGGACCTCAACGCCAACGACATCGATGCCGCAACGCGGATCATCGAGGGCAGCGCCCGCGCAATGGGCCTCGAAGTGGTGGAGGGCTAAGACATGGCATTCGTAAGTAAGAAGACGAAAAAATTCGCTGAAACCGTTGATACGCTGAAGCTGCATGGCGTCGATGAAGCAATTGCGCTGGCCAAGGGCAATGCGACGTCGAAGTTCGACGAAACCATCGAAGTCGCGCTCGCGCTCGGCGTCGATCCGCGTCATGCCGACCAGATGGTCCGCGGCGTCGTCACCCTGCCCAAGGGCACGGGCAAGACCGTACGCGTCGGCGTGTTCGCCAAGGGTGCCAAGGCCGACGAAGCCCGTGAAGCGGGTGCCGACGTCGTTGGCGCCGAAGACCTGCTCGAAATCGTGCAGGGCGGAACGATCGACTTCGACCGCTGCATTGCGACCCCCGACATGATGGGCCTTGTCGGCCGTCTCGGTAAGGTGCTTGGTCCCAAGGGTATGATGCCGAACCCCAAGCTGGGCACAGTCACGATGAACGTCGCCGAAGCGGTCAAGGCAGCCAAGGGCGGCCAGATCGAATATCGCGTCGAAAAGGCCGGTATCATCCATTCGGGCATTGGCAAGGCGTCGTTCCCTGCCGCTGACCTGCGCGCGAATTTCGATGCGCTGGTCGATGCGGTGGTGAAGGCCAAGCCGTCGGGTGCCAAGGGCAAGTATCTGAAGAAGATCGCCGTCAGCTCGACAATGGGCCCGGGGATCAAGGTCAACGTCGCAGAAGTCGCTGCATAAAAGTTCCGATCTCGACGAATTACGAAAGGCCGGGGTGGAATCGCCCTGGCCTTTTTTGTCGAAGTCCTATGCCCCTATCGTTCCGCCACCGGATTGATTAGCCTCT
>JBMOGG010000108.1:0-10326 GCA_049318505.1 Sphingomonas sp.
GGTATGAAGGTAGTGGCATTGCCACTCCGCGTTGGCTGCACGCAGACAATCAGGGCAGCATCGTTGGCATCAGTGATCTTACAGCGGCTTCAATTGCGACCAACCGTTATGATGAGTACGGCATCCCGCAATCGACGAATATGGGGCGATTCCAGTACACGGGCCAGGCGTGGTTGCCCGAGCTCGGCATGTATTATTACAAGGCTCGCATCTACTCTCCGACGCTCGGGCGATTCCTGCAGACCGATCCGATCGGGTATAAAGACCAGACAAACCTCTACGCCTATGTCGCAAACGATCCGGTTAATGGCACCGATTCGACAGGGTTGTATAAATGCGAACCTGGCCAGGACTGCGCAGCCGCAAAAGAAGGACTTGCCCAGCTCCGAGCCGCGAAATCCTATTTTAGTACCCCAGAAACAGGGAGCCTTGTCGCTCGCAGCGCGGCGGCAGCAGCCGCAATCGGCAAACAGATTTCATCGTTGGGAAACGAAAACGATGGCAAAGGGCCTACAATTACAACGGGTGACCTGAAGGGGCTGGATGCCTATGGCGCCTATTCTCGCTCGAGCAACACCATCACACTCGATACCAACGCAATTTCTCGCGATAAGAAAAGCGTCGGTGAGGTTTTGGGACACGAATCTCAGCATTACCGCCAGCGTGATCAAGTTTTTCTAAATCCGGCTCAGGAGGCCAGACCACTCGCGATGGGTTATATTTTGTCAAAGGCGCCAGGAGGCTCGCTGTCTGGTTTGAAAACCAATGGCGAAGCATTTGTAAAATACCGCCTCGGGCAATATTGCAATCCGGGCCAGAATTGCAAATCAGCCGTGGACAGCGCTTGGCAAGCTGAAGGACAGAAACCTTTCTAATGAGAAGTATCATTGTCACTATGGCACTCCTTGCGTGCAGCCAACCTGTTGAAATCAAAAAAGTTCAACTGCACGAATATCTTAATATTTCAAAATGCTGGGAAGTATCCGGTAAGTTTTCCGCATTTATTATTATTCATGAATCCGAAGGACAGCATTTTCCCTTCTTCGTGTCTTACAAATGTGATTTATCGGTTATGGGGCAGCCAACAGGTACAGGTTTCACTTCATATTTGAAGGGACCAGAATTTGTTAGTGATGGAGGATTATTAAAGCGTTTAGGCATGTATCCTTCTCCTATTGAATCCAACGCTATCGACCATCTACCTCGACCGGTGTTGCGGGATGTAGTATACCTTTTCGAGAGTGAGGTGGCATCCGTAAATACAGAACAAGGTACCATTAACAAAGTCGTTAGACCGTCGCGGATGACAAAAACAGGATTAGATCTCGGCGACCTGATCCGAATGTCTCCTGCAGAGCGTGCAGAAGTAGCAAACCGCATCCGAAGTGTGCGTTAGTCTAATTTGTGCCAGTTGCGCTTCTCAGATGAGGGTGATAACGCTCATGGGTCAAAACGAAACCTTGTTTGTCTCGGATACTCAACTAGAGCTACGCGATAATTCCAAGTATTAATACTATAGCAATGCCTCTAGATCATTCGTGGATCTAACTGTGCAAAGCGCTGGCATGCGAATTCTGCTGGCACTGTTTCAAAAATAGGGCAATAGTTTCTCCAGGCAATGAGGGTCCCCGTGACAAGTCGGTCGCTGTATCAAGCTTCGTTTCTGCTCCTCGTCGGGATCACGTATTCCACAGCCGCAAGGGCGCAAGACGGCGGCGCTGACCCGGCTGGTTCTGGCGTTCTCGTCTCTGCTGTTCGCTGGCTTCAGGGCACACTGCTCGGGACGGTAGCGACTGTCGTCGCTGTCATCGCAGTAGCCTCGGTCGGCTTCCTGATGCTGACAGGCCGTATCAACTGGCGCTATGGTGCGACAGTGATTATCGGATGTTTCATCCTGTTCGGTGCAGCAAGCATTGTTGCAGGCATTCAGTCTACCGCCAGCTTCGGCAACTAGCAGGTGCTAGGCGTTGATCGTGACCCCGTGTTCGTGGCGCTAACCCGCCCCCAAATGTTTGCAGGGGTCGCGTACAGCTATTTCGTGATCAACGGCATCATCACGACGGAGCTGTTCCTGATTTTCCATTCGCTTTGGGCGCTGCTTCTCGCCGTGGTTGTCCATATCGTGGGCGTCGTGCTGAGCGTGCGGGAACCACGTATCTTCGATCTCTGGCTGACCAAAGTCGGTCGCTGCCCTCGCGTGCGTAATTATGCAATCTGGCGATGCAACTCCTACCGTCCCTGAGCCAGGGGCCCAAAACGGTCGCGCGTGAGAAAGCTGCAGGGTCACACTTGCCGTACGCCCGTCATGTCAATGACCACACAATCGAGACACGCGACGGGCTGCTTATGCAGACCATCCATCTGCGCGGATTGCTGTTCGAGACTGCCGACACCGACGAGATCAACTATCGCAAGGCCTTGCGCGACGCGATGTTGCAGGCGATCGGCTCGTCACGTTTCGCGATTTATCACCACGTCATTCGCCGCCGAGCCGATGCACAGCTGAGCAGCGAGTTCCCAGACAGCTTTTCCGCACAGCTCGATGCCGCCTGGCGCACGCGGCTTTCGACGAAGCGGCTTTACATCAACGACCTGTTCCTGACGCTAGTTAGGCGACCGCTGCAGGGACGCGTCGGCTTGGCAGATTCGCTGCGAGGGTTACTGGGACGCGCCACCAACGAGACTGAAGTGGCCCGGCAACACGAGCTGCGTGCGCTCGACAACGCCCGAGACGCGCTGATTGCCCAACTCGGCAGCTATCAACCGCGATTGCTCGGCGTTTATGAGACCAGGCAAGGTATCTGCTCGGAACTGCTCGAGTTTATGTCGGCGTTGTACAATGGAGAGATGCGCCCCGTGCTCATGCCGATGCAGGATTTGGGTGCCTATATTCCCTATCGTCGGGTCAGCTTCGGCCAGGAGACCTTAGAGCTGAGCCCGACAGGGACATCAGATCGCAGTTTTGTCGGGATGGTGTCGATCAAGGATTATCCGGCTCAAACAGCACCCGGCATGTTCGACGAACTGCTGCGGCTGCCCTTCGAGCTGACCATGAGCCAGTCGTTTGGGTTCGTTGACCGCCAAGCTGCCCTTGGCCGCATGAACCTCGCTCTGCGCCGGATGCGCTCGACCGAGGACGAGGCGGTCAGTCTCCGTGCCGATTTGTCGAACGCCAAAGACGATGTGGCTGCGGGGCGGGCTGGTTTCGGCGAGCATCATATGACGATTGCGATTCGCGCCGACAGCTTGGCCGAAGTCGATGCGGGGGTCGCCGAAGTTCAGGCGACGCTCGCCGATCTTGGAATTATCGCTGTGCGCGAAGACATTGCGCTCGAGCCCGCATTCTGGGCCCAGTTTCCAGGGAACTTCAAGTATATCGCGCGACGCGGCCTTATCTCGACCGCCAACTTTGCCGGGCTCGCGAGCACCCACAATTTTGCGCTCGGCTCGCCCGACGGCAATCACTGGGGCGAGGCGATCACCCTGCTCGAGACGACCGCTGCCGGACCCTATTATTTCAATTTCCACCAAGGCGATCTCGGCAACTTCACCGTTATCGGACCATCCGGATCGGGCAAGACCGTGGTGCTCAATTTCCTGCTGGCGCAGGCCCGCAAGGTTCGCCCCAGGATCGTGTTCTTCGACAAAGATCGGGGCGCCGAGCTTTTCATTCGCGCGATCGGCGGACGTTACGATCTTCTCCGCCCCGGCATGGCGTCCGGTCTCAATCCGCTCGCGATGCACGACACCCCCGTCAACCGGCAGTTTCTCATCGACTGGGTCGTACAACTCGCAGGCGGTGCCGACACCGAAGAAGTCGAGCGCATCAAGGATGCGATCGACGCCAACTTCATGGCTGATGTCGAACATCGGCGCCTCCGCCATCTCGTCGAGTTGTTCCGTGGCGGGGCGCGTCCCCGGTCGGATGATCTTGCCGCACGGCTACGCCCCTGGTGGGGAGACGGGGAGCGCGCCTGGTTGTTCGACAACCCGGTAGATCTGACCGACTTGTCGAGCGATGCGGTCGGGTTCGACATGACGGCAATCCTTGACGACCCGGCCGTCCGCACCCCCGCAATGATGTATCTCTTCCACCGCGTCGAAGAGCGCCTCGATGGCTCGGCAGCGATCATCGTGATCGACGAAGGCTGGAAGGCACTCGACGATGATGTGTTCGTGCGCCGCATCAAGGATTGGGAGAAAACCATCCGCAAGCGCAACGGAATCGTCGGTTTTGCGACGCAAAGCGCACAAGATGCCCTAGAGAGCCGGATCGCGAGTGCGATCATCGAGCAGGCAGCCACCCAAATCTTCATGGCCAATCCCAAGGCGCGGGCCGAGGATTATGTGACCGGCTTTGGGCTGACTTCGCACGAATATGAGATTGTCCGCACGCTTCCTGACAGCGCCCACTGCTTCCTGATCAAACACGGCAACGAAAGCGTAGTGGCGCGTCTCAACCTGACGGGTGAAGCCGATCTCCTGACCATCCTGTCAGGGCGCGAACGCACTGTGCGGTTACTCGACGAGATCCGTCTAGAACACGGCGATGATCCTGAGGTCTGGATGCCGCACCTCCTGGAGCATGCGTGATGTCGGCGTGCACGACACTCGTTCCAGACGGCCCCTTCGTGCGCAGCATGTTGGGCTATATCGACTGTCAGGCGCAGACGATTGGCGAGAGCGGCTATGCGGCGCTTGCCGTACCCGGTTCATCCGCCGGACTGGTTCTGACGGGCGCGCTCACCATTTTTATCGCGCTCTTTGGCTACCGGATGATCCTTGGCGAAATCCCCGGTATCCGCGACAGCCTGCTCGCTATTATCAAGGTGGGCATCGTGCTGACGCTTGCGACCAGCTGGAGCGCCTTTCGCCCGTTGGTGTATGATGTCGCGGTGAAAGGGCCCGCTGCGTTAACAGCCGACATTGGTGGTCCGAGCGCTTTGCCGGGTGCCGGTGGGGGGCTCGTCGATTGGCTGCAAGCGGTCGATGACAGCCTCGTCCAGCTTGGCATCATTGGGACTGGTCCCCCGCAGGGCCAGCTAGCTCCGGTCCCTGCGCCAAGCCCTCTACCGAGCGCGCAGACACCCAGCCCGCAACCACAGCTTTTGCCGCAACTCCAACGCAGAGCCTGGGATCCCGTTCGCGATACCGCGCTGATCGACAATGCCCGAACGCTGTATCTGACGAGCGCGATTGGCGCGCTGGCTGCGGTGCAATTGATTGCCGGGCTATTGCTCGCGCTCGGGCCATTTTTTGTGATCGGCCTGTTTTTCGATGCGACCCGTGGCCTGTTTGTCGGATGGGTGCGCGGGCTCATTGGCGTAACGCTCGCCGCGACGTCCACTGCCATCATTCTCGGGGTCGAACTTGCGTTGCTCGGACCCTGGCTGGCGAATGTTCTCGCGTCGCGCAACGCTGAGATCTCCACCCCATCAGTGCCGGTCGAACTGTTTGTCGTAACGCTGGTGTTTGCCGTCGTACTTCTTGCCGGTCTGATTGCCTCGGCCATTGTGGCACGCGGGTTCAGCCTCGCACCGGCTTTGCGCTTGGTCGCTCCACAGCTGCCGGCAGTGCCCGTTGGCGACGCTCGGTCCTCGCCTTTCGGCATGCCAACGGCCACCCCCCCGTCGGAAGGCGAGCGCTCGCGTGCGCTGGCTATCGCCGACGCCGCGCGCGCCGCCCAGCAGCGCGACGATCGGGTGGCTCAAGGAATGTCCTTAAGTGGGGATCCGCGCCGCACCTCGGTTGTGGCAAACGTGCGGAGCGCTGATATGACCACCGGCACACCGCTCGGGAGCAGTTTTGCCCGACGCGTGAATGGACGCGTGTCGGCAGGTGCGGGCCGAAGAGACCAACGAACATGAAAAAAGTTACCCGCGAAGCACTTGACGCCTATTATCACGAAGCGGGCAGCTGGGCTGAAGATCGCGCTGACGCTCTGCGCCAATCGCGGCGAATTGCCTGGATTGTGGCTGCGATTGCGTCCGTCCTCGCGCTCGTCTTTGCGGTCGCGATCATCGCCATAATGCCACTGAAGACAGTTGTGCCTTATACGCTGCTGGTCGATCGGCACACCGGCTACGTCCAGGCGCTCAAGCCCATCGATGCCGAGAAGATCGCACCAGATACGGCACTCACCCAGTCGTTCCTCGTCCAATATGTCGTTGCTCGCGAGGGGTTCGACATCAACGAGGTTCAGACGAACTACCGAAAGGTCTCTTTATGGTCGGCGGGTACGGCGCGCAGCGATTATACCTCGGCCATGCAAATTTCGAACCCCGCAAGCCAATTGGCCTCGTTGCCGCGCTCAAGCATCGTCGACGTCCAGATCAAGAGCGTATCTTCGCTTGGGCAAAACACCGCGCTCGTCCGCTTTGACACCCAGCGGCGTGATGGAGGCGGGCGCGTGCTCCCGGCGCAGTCGTGGGTGTCGATCATCCGCTACCGCTTCAGCGACCAACCGCTCGAAATGGCCGATCGCTTCATCAATCCGCTCGGTTTCCAAGTCGAACGCTATCGGCGTAATCAGGAAGCCCCGGCCATGATGACAGAGGCGACTGAGGGTTCGGCCGTGGATTCCGGTTCGTCTCCAAGCCGCCCGGTGGGGCTAAATCAGCCAAAGCCGGAGCGAGGTGTCCGAAACAATCCGTCGGTTCCAGAGAACCGCGCCGCAAACGCATTGCCCACGAGGCAGCCGTGAGACGATTGGCGCTGGCGGCGCTCCTTGTTATGGCGGCAGCGCCTCTGGCCGCGCAGGTGCGCCCTGAGCCCAGCGGCGGCGACGCACGCCTGCAAACCGTGCTCTACAATCCCGACCAGGTCGTCGAACTGCAGGTCGCGAGCGGTTATCAATTGACGGTCGAACTTGGCACTGACGAGCGCATCGAAAACATTGCCGTGGGAGACAGTGCGTCATGGCAGGTTACGCCCAACAAGCGCGGCGATCATCTGTTCGTGAAAATGGCGCCGGGTGCAGCGACCACAAATCTGACGGTCGTCACCGATGCACGGACCTACGCCCTTACCCTCAATCCGAGCATGGGCGTCATGGGCGACCTCGCGTTCATCGTCCGCTTTCGCTACCCAAGCCCAGCGCCGAATGTGGCTGGCGGCACGCCTCTTGGCGAAGGTCGCTATAAGCTGGCGGGCGCGCGAATCTTGCGTCCGGCCAGCATCAGCGACAATGGGACCCACACTTTCCTGACCTTCGCGCCGGACCAGACAATGCCGGCAATCTTTGCGGTTGATAATGAAGGTCGCGAGCGCTTGCTCAATGGCGCGATGCGCGATGGACGTTATGTCATCGATAGCGTGCCGAGCCGCCTTTTGTTCCGACTTGATGCGCTGACGGCAACCGCAACGCGCATCCCCCTTCAGAAGCACCGGTGATGGCGATGCGCGACGAGGATCCGCGGACGGGCGCGCTATCAGCTGGCATAAAACCAGTTGGTCAAGATATTCGACCGGTCGTCGCTCGTGCTTCGGCTGGTCTGCCATGGTGGATTTTTATCAGCGGCATGGTCCTCGCGGGTGTGCTGCTGTTCAGCGTTCTCGACGCGCGTAGGCGCGCCGCGACTATGCCACCAACCAAGGTACGGCGTGCCGACGGGCTTGGCGTGCCGCCACCGATAGCGCCCTTGTTTGTACCGCCTGCTCCACCAGTCGCACCGCTGCCACCGGTCGTGCTCACGCCGATCCCCATGGCAACGCCGGTGCCGCAGCCTTCGACGCCGCAGACGGTCTATGTTCCGCAGCTGCTACCAACACCGCCCCCGCCGCCGCCTCGCCCGGAATCGCCAACGGGGACGACGATCGACCCTGTGCTGGTCTTCGATGGGGGCGCAGGAGTTGCGGTCGCGGCCAATAACGATGGAGGCAATGCAGCGCCGGCACCAGACGCTGCGATCCCGGCTGTTGCGGCTAGCGCGCGCGCCTCGAGAACGCGGCAATTGCCGACTCTGGTGGCGCAAGGCACATTGATTCCGGCAGTGCTCGAATCCGCGCTCGATTCGACGCGGCCCGGCCCCGCTCGTGCCCTTGTCACCCGCGACGTGCGCGGATTCGACGGCAGTCGCGTACTAATCCCGCGCGGTAGCCGTCTGTTCGGAGATTACCGCGCCGATGTCGAACCGGGTCAGAACCGTGCTTTAGTGACATGGACGCGTCTCGTCAGACCGGACGGCGTGGCGATCGCTTTGGCGTCTCCGGCGGGGGACTCGCTCGGACGCGTCGGCATTCGCGGGAGCGTCAACACCCATTTCTTCGAGCGCTTCGCTTCGGCTCTTCTGCAATCGTCGCTACAGATCGCCGTCAACCGCGCGTCGCAATTTGGCGATTCAGCAGTGATCGTGACCAACACAGGCGCTGTACAAAACCTGACCTCGCCGCTGAACAGCGGCGCGCAGGTCCGCCCGACATTGCGGGTCCGCCAGGGGACGACCATCACGGTGTTCGTGGCGCGCGACCTTGATTTCACTGCGGTCGAGCTTCGCAAATGAGCGATGGAGCCAGCGCGCCCGTCTATCTGCACAGCTATCTGGCACCCTTTGCCGATCTTCTCGCCCGCGCCGACGTGACCGACATCTACGTCAATCGCCCTCATGAGATCTGGGTCGAAACATTAGGCGGTGCGACGGAGCTTCATCCCTCTGCCAATTTGAGCGAGGCGACCCTCCACCGGCTGGCTCGACAGATCGCCGCGATTTCGCATCAAGGAATCAGCCGCGAACATCCGCTTCTCTCAGCGTCTCTCCCCGGCGGCGAGCGGGTGCAGATCGCGTTACCACCCGCAACGAGGGGCACGGCGGCCTTTGCGATCCGCAAACACGTCTCGCCTGACCTTTCGCTTGCCGATTATGTCGAGGCCGGCGCCTTCAGTCACACGGTGCGGGGCGGCGCTTCCAATGGGGTAGACATCGATGACAAGCTGGCCGGGCTTCTCGAAGCAGGCGATATGTCAGGCTTGCTGTCAGCTGCAGTGGGCGCGCGAAAGAACATTTTGATCTCCGGCGGGACCTCGACCGGCAAGACCACCTTCCTGAATGCCCTCATTCGCGAAATTCCGGAAAGCGAGCGGCTGATCCTCATCGAAGATACGCCCGAGCTTTACCTGCGACACGCCAATGGCGTTGGCTTGCTGGCGACCCGCAGCGAACTCGGCGAAGCACGCGTGACAGCCAATGATCTATTATCCGCTTCGCTTCGCATGCGCCCAGACCGTATAATCGTCGGCGAATTACGCGGGCCGGAGGCATTCACATTTCTGCGTGCCGTCAACACCGGCCACCCTGGCTCGATGACGACCGTCCACGCTGATAGTGCGGCGCGCGCGATCGAGCAGATCGCCCTGCTGGTCCTCCAGAGCGGCGCTGGACTGCGCCGCGATGAAGTTCAGCACTATGTGAAGTCGACAATCGACGTTTACGTGCAGCTTGCACGCATAGCAGGGCGGCGGCACGTGGCGCAGATCGTGCTCGAAAGGCACCGCCTGTGATCGCAGCGTCGTTCGATGCAATCGCAAGCGACAGTGGCGCTCAATTCCAGTGATAGCATCGCTTTCCGATCCCGATGGTACCCAACCTTTGGTGACGGCAATCCAATGGCTTCAGGCAACGATGCTGGGAACCGTGGCGACGGCAATTGCCGTAATCGCCGTCGCTGGCGTGGGCGTATTGATGCTGACCGGGAGGCTTGACTGGCGACGAGGGGCAACCGTCGTGTTTGGATGTTTTGTGCTCTTTGGTTCGGCTAGCATCGCTTCAGGAATCATGAGCGGCCTTAGAGGAGATGCGGTTTCGGTTGGTCCGTCAGTTCCGCCGCCCGTACCGACGCCGATAATGCCACCGCCGCCGACGAAGCCGTCGGCCCCGTTCGATCCATATGCGGGCGCGGCACCAGCGACAGCTCAGCAACCAATCCGCTGAATTTCGCTCCAGCCACTTGCCAGGATCAAGCCTTGTGACCTGCTCCCTATTTTCAGGCCGTTGATATCCGCCAGGCCAAGACATTCGATGGCGCTTGCACGTCGCGCGCAGCAGCAAGCGGCCCGTCCGCTTTCAGGCGCGCTGATGAGACCCCGGAACGGCGGGAACTGGAAGCGGAAGCCGTCAGTCCGGTTTTGAAGGACGGACTGGCAGCTAGTCATAAGTTTCTGGGTAGGGCAGGGAGCCTGCCGGGAGCAGGGTCAGTCGTTCAGCAGCTCGAGGATCTTGTCGAGCAGCGCGACCGGGTCCTGTTCGAGCGCCTGCGCTATCTCGAGACATTCGACGAGGCCGATCGGGCGCGTGTGCGTCTCGTATTTCGAAACGAACGACTGCGCGCGGG
>JBMOGG010000109.1:0-10320 GCA_049318505.1 Sphingomonas sp.
GATCGGCTTGCGGACATCCCCTGCCCCGTATCATAATGAGCACCAATTATGCTCCTGATGCGCGAGTCTCATTGAAGTGGTACGATGATGTTTGCAGTCAGGGGCGGCTAAACGTACGGATTTGACCATGACAGGGATCGCCATCGGCTATGCACGCTGTTCGACCGACAAGCAGGACCTGACAGTCCAGCGCGAGGCGCTTTTGAAGCTCGGTGTCACGGAAGACCGGATCTACACTGACCATGGTCTGACCGGCACCAATCGGCTGCGGCCCGGTCTTGACCAAGCGCTTGCCGCGGTTCGCGCCGGCGACACACTGGTGGTTCCCAAACTCGATCGTCTCGCCCGCTCGGTGCCAGATGCCCGCGGCATCGCCGATGAGTTGATGAAGCGCGGCGTCAAACTGCAACTAGGCTCGACGGTGCACGATCCGACAGATCCGATGGGCAAGATGTTCTTCAACATCCTGGCGACATTTGCCGAGTTCGAGAGTGACCTCATCCGCATGCGAACGCGCGAAGGCATGGCAGTGGCCAAGGCCAAGGGCAAGCTGAAGGGCAAGCAGCCGAAGCTGTCACCGCTACAGAGCAGGGAACTGCGCCGCATGTTCGACACGGGCGACTATTCGATCAGCGACTTGTCGGAAGTGTTCAAGGTGTCCAGGCCGACGATCTACCGCACCCTCGCCCGGCAGCAAAGCGCATCGGGGCTTTCGATCAAAGGTAAACCCGCCACCATTCGTTGATTGGGTTGGCTGCGGGCGAAAGACCGCACCTGGGACTAAGCGGTCATTTCTGTCAGCGCCGGTGGGTGTCGGCTTATGCCAAGAGCCGACATTTGCGCCTGTCTGCGAGCCAGATCGTCGATTGGCCGGGGTTGGGCCGCTTGCGGACTGGCGGCTTTCAGCATGAGGTTTGCGGATAGCTGCCATTGTCACCGCCGCTGGCGTTACGGCGGCAGTCGACCCATAAGCAGACGTTGCGATAGGTCCGGGTAATGTCTGCTTGTGGCAGCTTCGGTCATTCCGCTGTTAATCTCCGCACCGCTGCGGGCTGACCAACTCGCTGCCGCTGCGCGTGCGATGGACGTACCGATCGCGGCACGGCAACGGCGTTCCTGCGCGCTCGGCGCTCGCCAGACAGGCCGATAACTTTCCGCGAAATATTCGCTTTTCTCTGTCATGGGCCAATAATGCGTAGAAAAATTAGCTTTTTGTTCCGCAAAACATGAACTAAGGGTATTGTTATGGGTAGTGCCCCGAATTGCCCGGAGGAATCCTGTGACTGAGACGAGGATAGCAGTGGTGAACGCCGGCAGCCGGGGGGGCATGTACTGACATGGCTCTGCAGTTTCATCTCGCCGACCTGTTCGAGGCGGTGGTCGCCACGGTGCCCGACAATGTCGCGCTGGTGTCGGATTCGAAAACACTGACCTATGCCGAACTGGATGACCGGGCCAATCGGCTGGCATCGGGGCTGGCCAGGCAGGGCATCGGCCGGGGTGACAGTGTCGGCCTCTATCTGATGAACCGGGCCGAGCATCTCGAGGCCTTTCTCGCGGTGGTGAAGCTCGGGGCGATGCCGTTCAACGTCAATTATCGCTATCGTGCCGATGAACTCCGCTATCTGTTCGACAATGCCCGGGCGGCCGCGATCATCCATGGCGCGGAATATGGCGACATCATCCGCCAGTTGCGGCCCGAACTTCCCGGCTTGCGCCTGTGTGTCGCCGTGGCGGACGGGTCGGGCGGTTCGATCGCGGGATCGCTGGCGTATGACGATCTGTTGCTGACCGACGCCGGCGGGCCATGGCCGCGTGCCGAAACCGATATTCTGCTGACCTATACCGGCGGTACCACCGGCATGCCCAAGGGGGTGATGTGGCCCCACAAGGCGTTTATCTTCGCCTGTGCCGGGGGCGGCGGCTATTTCAATCCGTCCGGCCCGATGGTGGTCCCGGATGACATCCATGACCGTGCCGGCAAGGGCTATCCGCTCAGGCTGTTTCCGGTGGCGCCGCTGATGCATGCAGCGGCGCTCTGGTCGGTGTGGGCGGGCTTGCTCAACGGCCTGACGATCGTCCTCGACGAGGGGCGGCGTTTCGATCCGGTCGGCCTGTGGGACAAGGTCGACCGGCTGGGTGTCAATATCGTCCAGATCGTCGGCGATGCCATGGCCATCCCGCTGCGCGATGCCCTGCTGGCCCATCCCGGCCGCTGGTCATTGGCCACCATGGTCAATTTCGGTTCGGGGGGCGCGGTGTTTTCGCAGCACGTCAAGGATGATCTGCGCAAATTCCTGCCCGGTAGCTGCGGTATCAGCGACGGCATGGGGTCTTCGGAAACCGGGGTATCGGGGCAGGCAAGCAGCGCCGTGGGTGACGGCATCATGCGGCTGGGGGCCAATGCAAACCAGCAGGTCATCGTCGATGGCCGGTTGGCGGTGCCCGGCGAAACCGGCTTCATCGCCCGCAGCGGCCATACGCCGATCGGCTATTTCGGCGATGCCGCCAAGACCGCCGAGGTATTTCGCACCATCGATGGACAGCTCTGGTCGGTGAGCGGCGACGCCGGACGGCTCGACCATGATGGCATGATCACCATGTTCGGCCGCGGATCGACCTGCATCAACAGCGGCGGTGAAAAGATTTTTCCCGAAGAAGTCGAAGAGGCGTTGCGTGCGCATCCGGCGATCCGGGATGCGGTCGTGGCAGGCCAGCCCGATCCGCGCTGGGGGGAACGGGTGGTCGGTGTGGTGTCGCTGCGCGAGGGACAAACGCAGCCGGATCCGGACGCCGTGAGGACCTTCCTTGCCGATCATCTCGCCGGCTACAAGATTCCCAAGGCGCTGGTCTGGGTCGATGCCGTGCACCGGTCGGCGGCGGGCAAGCAGGACTATCGCTGGGCCAAATCGGTGGCCGCCGAGGCGCCGTGATCGTTCATGGCCTGCCGAGAATCAGGTCTGCCGCTTTTTCCCCGATCATGATCGCCGGCGCATTGGTGTTGCCGGAAACGAGGCGCGGCATGACCGAGGCATCGGCCACGCGCAGCCGATCGACCCCCTTCACGCGCAACTGCGGATCGAGCACCGCCGCCGCGTCGATCCCCATGCGGCAGGTGCCGACCGGGTGATAGCCGGTATTGCCGAAGCGCCGGGCATAATCGATCAGTGCCTCGTCGCTGTCCTTCGTGGCGCCGGGATAGGCTTCACCCTGGATCAACCGCGCCAGCGACGGCGCCCGCACCAGGTCGCGGGCCATGCGCATCGCCTTGATCGACAGCCGCTGGTCCTCGGGCGCTTCAAGATAGTTATGGACGATGTCGGGCACCGCCGCCGGATCGGCGCTCGACAGCAGCAACCGCCCGCGCGATTCCGGGCGCAGGATATTGGGTCCCAATGTCAGGCCGGGATATCTGGACAGGGTCGCCTTGCCGCCACTCATGGCCGTATCAAGGTCGCCCGTCACCGGCAGGCAATGGAACTGGATGTCGGGGCGATCGAGCACCGGATCGGATTTGACGAAGGCCCCGGTCTGCGCCACCGGAATCGTCATCGGCCCGGTGCCGTTGACGGCATAGCGCAGCACATTCCACAACAGGCGCATCCCGCCCAATTGCTGGTTGTAGCTGTAGCTGCCCTCGTGCAGCCGCCAGCTCATCGTCAGGATATAATGGTCCTGCAGATTGGCCCCGACCCCGGCGCTGTCATGCAGCACATCGATGCCCATCGCCTGCAGGTGCGCGCCCGGCCCGATACCCGACAGCATCAGCAGCTTGGGGCTGTGATAGGCACCTGCCGACAGGATCACCTCGCGCGATGCGCTGATCGTCTCGATCCTGCCGCCGCGCTCGATCTCGACGCCGCTCGCTACCTTGCCGTCGAACAGGATGCGGCGGCACAGCGCCCCGGTGATGACGGTCAGATTGGGGCGCGACATCGCCGGCCGCAGAAAGGCATCTGCCGCCGAACAGCGTTTTCCCTGATGGATGGTCGTCTGATAGTAGAACGCGCCATGCTGATCGGGGCCATTGTAATCAGGCACCAGCGGTACGCCCAATTCGGCAAAGGCCGCCAGCACGGCATTGTTCGTCGGGTCGCGATGGCTGACTTCCTCGACCTGCAACGGGCCGTCACTGCCGCGCAAGGCATCGGCACCGCCGGCATAGCTTTCGCTCTTGCGGAAATAGGGCGCGACGTCCGACCAACCCCAGCCGATCGCCCCCAGATTGCTCCAGCTATCATAATCCTGCTGCTGCCCGCGGACATAGAGCAGGCCGTTGATGTTCGACGAACCGCCAAGGCCGCGCCCCCGCGGCAGCAGCATCTCGCGCCCGCCGATGCTCGCCTCGGGCGCGCTGTGATAATGCCAGGAATGGCCAAATTCGCCGGTCGTCTTGCCATAGCCCGCCGGCATCGAAACCAGGAAGCTCTTGCCGTTGCCGCCCGCCTCTACGAGGATCACGCGGTTGGCAGGGTCGGCGGAAAGCCTGTCGGCCAGCACGCAACCGGCTGAACCGCCGCCAACGATGATGAAATCCGCCTTCATTCTTACCCTCCCCTGTCGCGCTGGCCTGATTCGCCGTTGCAATCTCCATCCTTTCCGGATGGCGCCTCCCCGATATCGTTGCCCCCAGGTTCATGCTTAGCCGGGGATCGCGCAGCCGTTCGGTTCCATCAGTGCTCAGATGCAATGCCGGTCATCAGAAAAAAGTGCGGACATTCATTTCAAGCGCTCCATCGTTGGCGCGGTCGCCCCAGGTCTTGCCGATACGCAGGCTTGCGGCCCAGCGGGCGCTGAACTGGCGACCGACCTCGAACTCGCCGGTGGTCCAATCCTCGTTCAAGCCGCGCGTCTGCCATTCATGGCGACCATCAAAGGTGACATACCAACCCTTGTCGAGGATGAAGGTTTGCAGGGCGCGGGCGTTGTTCACGCTGATGTCGGCGCGGCCACTGTCGCCGGCGATGGAAAAACTGTGCTTGTAAACCAGCGCCGTGAACGCCTTTTGCGACCAGATCTTCACAAGGCCACCGCCGGGGTTCACCTGCCATTTGCCAGTGCCGAGCAGGGGATCGGTCGCCACCGGCACCACCAGTTCTGCCGATGCAAGCGCGATCAGGCCGGGGTTCAGCGCCTTCACATAACGCACGCGCAGAAACGCATCGCCGATCCCGAACGCATCCATCGTGCCGATATTGTTGTAGGACGCAAAGGGCAGTTCGAAATTGGCGCCAAGGCCATCGCCCAGTTTCTTGTCGTATTTGGCGACCGTGGTGATGGTTTCGCCCTGTTTCTGGTTGATCACCTTCATGATCAGATCGGCACGGTTGAGAATGTCGGCCGGGTTGACGCCGCGCACCGCCGCATCCTGCGGGGCCGGATCCTGCTGACCGCCTGTCTGCTGCGCCGCAGCAGGCGAGGCGAGCAGCGCCAAGGTCGCGATCAGCGCCTGTTGGCGGCGCATCACTTGCGGCCCCACAGCGCGACAACGGCCTTGCCGCGGCCGTTGCGCACCGTGCGCAGCACCATTTCCACGCGGCGGATATAACGGCTGCTACCCTTGAGATCGATAACCCGGCTGTCGGTCGCCGGGTGGATGACATAGCCCATCGGAATGTCGTCGTTGGCGCCATTGGCATAAACCACGGTCAGTCGTTCCACCGTGATGGCGTTGCGCTTCACGTTGAGCTTGATCTGGCGGAAGGTGCCATCGTCGCGGCCGACCTGAATCGTGTCACGGTCACGGCTCACGTCGATCTGGCGTTCGCCCAGCTTTTCCCATTTGCCGACTGTCTGTGCGCCGGCGGCCGATGTCCCGAGCACGGACAGCAGGCAGCAGGCGACAGCAGCTCTCATGACGGTGTGCAGCATGGTGTTTCCTCAAGCCATGGCAGTCGGCATCAATATTTGAAGACAACGTTGACGAAGCCGCCTACCCAGTCCTTGGCGGTGCCAAAGGTCAGTTCCTGCAGGCCGGGGCCGGGCCAGCTGTACGAGAAACCGCCGGTGATGAAGATATGCTGGTTCACCAGATGAGTGTATTCGAGCAGGATATCGTCGGCGAGATGCTTCTGGATCACGCCCGCGATCAGGCCGGGCGCGCCGGGGCTGAAATCGGGCCGCGTCGCCTGGCCGAACTGCAACGGGCTGCGCGCCTGGTTGGCGCGCACATGGGAATAACGGAAGGTAACGATATCCTGCTGCGTCGGCATGGCCGACAGCTTCAGCTTGTGCGCCTGCACGTTGGAGTTGATGAAGACGAACGCCGAGCTGGCACCGGTGGCCCAGCCGCCGGGGCTGCCATCGTAGAACAGTGGGTCGAAACGCTCCAGTTCGGGGGTGTCGGGATCGTCACCGGAAAAGCTTTGGAAGCCATAGCCGATGGTGGGCAGCCATTTGGACGTCACGAAGGTGTTGGCAATCTCGATTCGCCCACCGCTGGCCTTCATGCGCAGCCGTTCATTGCGTTCGCGGGCATAATCCCAGGTGACCACAAGGCCCGGCATGGCCTTGATGGGGGCGACATTGCCATAGACATGCCAGAAGCTCATGCCGTCGCGCCCGTTGAAAATCAGGGTCGGCGCGCCGACGCCGCCGGGTGCCGCCTGGACATAGGGGGCTTCAGACCGCGGGACGTGGCCATAGGTGATCCCGATGAATCGATCCTTGGCGATCGTCCATTCCAGCCGGGCACCGCGGATGATGGTGCGGCTGTTGCCTGACCCCAGTTCACGCGGGTCGATGTGAAAGCCTTCCACAAAAACATTCTTGTAGCTGGCGCGAACGAGGCCGGTCACTTCCCAAGCCTGGCGCGGGCCAAAGATCAGCGTGGCTCGTTCAAAGCCGTCCACACCGCCATCGGCAATGAGCATGCCCGATCCGATCCGATACGGCTGTGAGCCGCCGGAAACATCAAGCTGAAAGCCCTTCGTCGCATCGCCGGCAGACAGGCCGATCACCGCATCTTCAAGGGTGATGCTCGCTTGATCGACGCTGGCAAAGATATCCGACCCGACCGTGATGCTGCCAACGCCCGAAGCGCGGGCGCGCAGCCGCACATCCGATCCCAGATCGCCGCGCCAGGTGACGCCGGGTTCGACATAGGCCTCGCCCCAGACACTGTCTTCCTTGTAGTTTTCGGCCGGGGCATAAACATCCGCCAGACCCCAGAAGGCGTTGTAACCGGCGACACCCTGCAGGCCGACCTCGACATCGACCGTCAATGCCTTGGCCGGTGCTGGCGCGGCGGTCTGGGCCGCGGCCGGAAGCGCTGCGGCACAGGCAGCCAGAACAGCCGACGTGAGAACAAGATTTCTGATCATGACGTCATCTTATATTCTGATTGCGTGTGCTGGGATCATCATTACACTCAAGTTGGGGATTGCGGCGCGGCAGACCTTGGTCGAATTCACCAATCCGAGCGTGCAGTCGGCAGACATCGACAGACGGGCGGGCTTTGTCGCAACCTTGGGTAACCGGCATGAAAGATAGCGCTGGCAAGATCGGCATTCCTGAAGCCGGCAATCGCCAACGGGTAAAGCAGGCGGCAATCAGGACCGTCCGGGAACGTTTTTCGCACATCCAGCCGGTCTGGGTTGAACAGCATCTCGGGGTGCTGATCGCCCTGCGCAGCGAATTTGGCGCCGACATCGACAAGGCCATCATTCTTGGTCTGATCGGCCAACGCATGATGAAAGTGAAAGACACGCCGACTGTCGCCTACGCCAGCATGTTGATCGATGAAGTTCCGGCGATGCACGGCCGTTTCACCAACATCGAATCGATTGCCGCCGCCTCTGGCATCCCGCGCGAAACGGTCCGGCGCAAGGTCAGGGAGCTTGAAGCAAAGGGCTGGATCAAACGGAACCCGCGTGACGAGATCGACCTGACAATTCTTTCAGTCCAGAACCTTGACGGTATCTCCCGATTGTCGATGGAACTGCTGGCGTCCGTGTTCGAGGCCATAAACCACGAAATGCATATGCCGGACGCCGACAGCCCCTCAGGCTGACAAGGGGCGGTCCCCCGTCAGCGCGGCGCCTCGCCCATCTTCAGCGAGCCGCCTTTCTGGCGCGGCGGGAACTGCTGCAGGCTGAGCATGTGCGCGCCGATCAGGTCCGCCACCTGGCCACCCCAGGCAATGCCCATCTTCTGGGCGATGTCATCGGCCTTCTGGTCGCCGCGCTGTTCGAACGGGTCCGCCCGCAGGTTGAACACCTTGGTCGACGGCCGCAGGTAATCGAAGAAGCCGTTGCGTTCCTGCATGTGCGATTTCCACGGGCCGATGCGAACGGCGGTAAGGTCCTTTTCGTTATAGTAGATGACGCTGTTGCGCGCTGATGGTGCCCCCTGGGTCCAGTTGGCCAGATTATCGACACCATCGATATAGACCTTGGCTTCGGTCGCCAGCTTGTCGTGGACGTTCTTCATGCCGGCGGCGGAGAGCAGCGTGGTGAACATGTCCTCGTGGGTCTGGATGCCGTTGGAGACGCTGCGCGGCTTGATCCTGGCCGGCCAGCGCACCAGCATCGGCACGCGCACACCGCCTTCCCAGGTGGTGGCCTTTTCGCCGCGAAACGGCGTCGTGCCGCCATCCGGCCACCATGCCGCCATGGCGCCATTGTCGCTGGTGAACACCACGATGGTATTGTCGGCGATGCCGAGGTCATCGAGCATTTTCAGGATGCGGCCGACATGGCCGTCATGTTCCATCAGGCCGCTGCCATAAATGTCCCATTCGGCGCTGTACGGCGTCGCCAGGTTGCGGCTTTCCGGCTTCAGATGGGTGTAGATGTGCATCCGGCTGGAATTGAACCAGGCAAAGAACGGTTTCTTCTGCTGGGCGGAAGACTTGATGAAGCCCAGCGTGCGATCGAGGAATTCCTCGTCGACCGTTTCCATGCGCTTCGACGTCAGCGCGCCGGTGTCCTTGCACGTCTGCTTGCCCATCGGCCCGAAGCGGCCGTCGTCGGTCGGGTCGCTGACCGTGGTCGCGACGCAATCGAGCACGCCGCGCGGGCGATACTTGCGGTCGAACGCCGGATCGTTTTTCGGCCATACCGCCTGTTCGGGCTCCTCCTCGGTGTTGAGGTGATAGAGGTTGCCGAAGAATTCATCGAAGCCATTGACGGTCGGCAGGCTGGTGTTGCGATCGCCGAGATGGTTCTTGCCGAACTGGCCGGTGCGATAGCCCAGCGGCTTCAGCATCTCGGCCAGCGTCGGATCACGCTGGTCGAGCCCGACCGGCGAACCCGGCAAGCCTACCGTGGTCAGGCCGGTGCGGATCGGCATCTGCCCGGTAATGAAGGCGGCGCGCCCCGCCGTGCACGAAGGCTGGGCATAGTGATCGGTGAACAACATGCCTTCATGGGCGATGCGATCGATGTTGGGCGTCGGTACCATCATGCCATGGCTATAGGCACCGACGTTCCAATAGCCGACATCATCCGGCATGATGACGATGATGTTGGGCGGGCGATCCGCCGCCACCGCCGGGGTGGCGAGGCCAACCGCAAGCGCCATCAGGCCAATCTGGCCCAGGCGGTTCAATATCCCCGAATTCTTCTTGGCCATATTTGCCTCCCCAAAAAATTGATTTCAATGATCACTTCGCCTGTGGTCGCACCCTGATCACTGTCATGTCACACATGATGCGTCCGTAGAGTTCGTCGGGAAGATCTCACGGATAGTTAAGTCGGGGCTCATCCGCCGGTGACGGGTTGAGCCGGCTTTTCGAGCCCTCGCCGTAGCCGAGCGCCGGACGATTGCGATCGCAGTTTGGCCATCTTTCATATTCGTCGAACCCCAATCCGAAACCCATATCGCAAGTGACCGGGTGCCGAAATGCTGCCATAGCCCAATGTGGGTGACGGCGGGGCTTGGCGGGAATGTTGGGCATGACCAAGTCTTGATGGACGGCAGCAACCTGCTGGGCACCGGCAAATGGCAGGTAAATCCCGCCGCCGGACTGGTTTACATGTGGTCGCAACGGTCATTTACGGCCGTCATCTACGAACACAGTTTTTCCTTCGCCGGCGATGCGGCGCGCCCGGACATCAGCGTCAACCAGCTGCGTGCCCTGCACAGCTTCATCCTCGATCGCGGCTTCTGCATCACCTTTGACGGCAAGCATGAATGGCAGACGCTCGGCCGCAACGAAAACGGGACAACTACCGAATTCGAGGTTGGTCGTCAGTTCAGCGCGCGTTGGGCAACTTCGCTGCGGATCGGCAAGGCCTATGGCGACTGCCGCAACGACGGGACGCTGGAATTCAACGTCCGCACCTTCTTCTAATCGAGCGGCACCACCGGCGGGGCCGT
>JBMOGG010000110.1:0-10260 GCA_049318505.1 Sphingomonas sp.
TCCGGTTTGTCGCCAGGCGCCGCGCGCAGCTCCGTACGCAATTCTTCGATCCGCTGGCGCGTCCCCGCGCACCGAACCTTTGGGTCGATGATCACTTGGACAAATAGGTCCAGTTCGCCTTGCAAATCACGCTCGGTGAGCTGATCGCATAGCTTTGCGACGTCCTTGCTCAAGAACAGTCGGCACAGCGAGCCAAGCGTTGCACCGTTCCAGCGCCGGCGCGGTTTCTTGGGCATTTTCGAGCCGCGAAAGGATGACCGCGCGCCGACCGAACTCTTACCCCGGCCGGGCGATCGTCAGCTTTTGGTCCTTGTTGCGCTGGCATCGGAGCGCCGCGCCGAGCAACACGGCATTGCGTTCATCCTGACTGTCCCAGCTGTGCAGTTCGTGAAACGGCTCGGCCCAGACCGAGATATCGAAATCGGGGGCGTCGATGTCGATCAACAGATCTTCAAGCGTCGATACCATGCGTCCCTGCGATCCGCACCATGTCATCTGCGCGGGCCACGACTTCGCCCCGTTCGATCTTCGAACGGCGGAGATAGAAAACATCGGCCAACCGATTGCTGAGCGCCATGAGCCTGTGCAGGCCGTGATGCTGGCGGTGCTCGCGCAACGCGGTTGGGAAAGACAAAACCGCGGTATCAATCCGGGTTGATGTCATCGAGCGAGCGTGTCGTTGCCAGCGGTACCGTGTCTGTTCGTGTCGACCGACCCACAAGTTGGGTTGCTGTTGCCATTTATCGTAACCCCGGATCGCAAGGCGCCACTCGCCTCCGTGCCGGAGGCGCGGATATAGGATGGGGTGTAACGACTCAATTGATTGGCAATTGGTGGCCAACCAGTTGCTAATGCAGGACTTCGCTGGCGGGTGGCGCAACAAGATGCGCCCATAGGCTGTTGGCTGCAAAGGGAAGCAGGGTCGTGGTTGGGCAGAGCCCCGACTGGTGTCGCGCCAGCCAGTCGGGCGAGAGCGGTGATGGGTTGTCCGACGAAAAGGCAACCCCGCCACCATCTGTAAAAATGCCTAGGGCTGGGGGCAGCGCGTTGACAGGCCAGCGGCGGGCGAGTTCTGCGAGCAGCACACGGGCTGCATCCTCAAGCGCTTCAAGGCTATAGCCGAGCGGGTCGCCTGGCGATATCAGCGCGAGCGGGGCGGGCAGGAAGTGGGCGTCCCATGCACTTGTCGTCAATACGGCGTTGTTGCCCCGACCCGTAATCGTGGCGTTCAACAAAATGGCCTTGTTGGCATTCAGGACCGGCCGCGCGTGGAGCGCGAGACGCTCGGCAATGCGTACCAGAGCTATCGGGGCACCAGGAAGACTGCGTCGCGCGGACATTGGTGCTGCCCGTCGGGGAGAAGGTGATCCGTTAAACGATTTCATGCGGAACTTTCCCCAACTCTGGTGTCATATTGTCTTGGCCGGCGGCAAGGCTGCTCGGAGCACGTCGCAAAGGGCAGCGTGCGCCTGCATCGCGATCAGTGGCGTGCTGCGCTGCCAGGCGCGTTCCCACCCTGACGCTTCGTGCCGGACGACGGGGCGGCGCTGGGCGCAATCGAGTCGATATCGATCAGCGATGGATGCGATGCCCCGACGACATTTGCTGGGATCGCGATGACGCGCGACAGCGTGTTGTGGGGCTGCCCCTCGGCGGGCAGCATCGAAACCTTGGGCAGCTCGCCATTGACTTTGGTTGCCCGGGTGCGTGCCGCCTTTGCATAGTTCTTGCGATACTCGGCCATCACGGCGAACTGCGGCTCGCTGGCGGCAATGTCGGCAATGGTGCGCGAGGCACGCTTGGTGATCTGGCGGACGCGCTCCTTGGTGACGCCGGTCGTCTCGCCAAGCTGGTCGAGTGTATCGGCCTGAAATACGCGGCGCTCGACGATTTCCCGGTCGCGCTCGAGCTTTTGTTCGAGCTTATCGAGCTCGTCCGGGCAAATGCCATGTGTGCGCGTGCCGCGAAGCAGCGCGGTCGCACGTTCGGCCGGATCGGTGACTGTCAGGCGCTTTGTCCGGGGCCGCTTGCGCAGCTGGTCGAGCGCGGCGGCGCGTTGATGATTGATGTATCCGTCGATCAGCGAGCGGGTCGCGGCATGAGCGAGGTAGTCGGACGCGGCAGATTCGGTCCGTGAAAGTGCAAATTCATCCTCGATGATCGACTCAAGTGTCGTTTCCTCGCCATCGGCACCCGAGGAGACGGAGTGGAGCGAGACCGTGGTTGCCGCGACCTTCTTTGCCGAGGGGCGCTGGTCGGTCATGATGCGGAAGCGGAGCGACTGCAGCTCGCCACGGATCTGCCAGTTCACGAACGTCGTGAAGAGCGCCTTTTCGGGGTCGTAGCCCTGGATCGCGCGGTGGATGGCTATGGCGCAGCACTGTTCGGCATCTTCCCAATGGGCGGTCAGGCCATATTGGCGGATGAAGTGACGGATGCGCGGTGCGATGAGCTTCAGGATCGATGCGAAAGCCCGATCGACGGCGGCGCGCTGACGCGCGCTGGACACGTCGTCACCCTTCGGCATGCTCTCGATGACTGCAGCAACCGCAGCCTCCAGCGCCATCGTGGTCTTTGACATGGTTAACCCCCAGAAAAGAAGAGCAGGCTGGCCCCGCGCCAACCGTCGCTCTCACCACCCCTTCTGGCATCCGGGAGTTAACAGGATTGTTATTGGCCTATACGAACAAATACGTAACCATCCTGTAAATTGTGTCGCGCCCGGTGGTTACGAAGGCAGTTAGAAGGTCAAGTTGCAAAGCGCCCCGGTGTGACGTGTCGATCAACATAGTTGAGGAGCCACGACCGATGGGCGCTGGCGGCATCGCCCGTCGCCGCAATCTTGCGGCTTGCACTCGCCGTCCCGACCTGTGCGTCGAGCAGCAACTTCGCCCGGCTGCTGTCTAGTCCGCCTTTCATGAACCTTATCGCGTCGCCGGTCCCTAGATGATGGCCGAGGTAGGCCATCCGCGCCACCGTGGCGACGTCGCCGTCTACGCTAACGCCAGCGCTTTTGAGCTGCTTGACGCTGCGAAGGGCATAGTCTGCCGTCGCATTTATCGAGGCAGCGCCGTCATAGCGAAGCGCCAGCAGCGCCGATCGCGCGCCAGGAAGCAAGCGGCCATTATCGCCGAGCCAGCCCTGCCGGCTGGCGACGCCGTTCAGCCATGTGCCCGCGCGTTCGGCCTCACTTTGCCATGTCCCGGCCAGAAATTGGCCGAGTCCGGCTGCGCTTGACCGCGGATTGCGCGAAGCCGTGTTCCATTTTCCGTCGCAGTCCTTGCCGGCTTCCGCATCGACGATTGCGGCAAGAGCAGCGGCGGGCAGACCCGTCCGCTCGGCGGCGGCGTGAATGACGTCACGAAAGCCTGCGTTGGGGCCCAGGCCCTCCACAGGTCCCGACCCTGCTTTTGCCATGCTCTGTGAAACGGTCGAGGTCGGCGGGGCAAGGGCGGGTGTTAATGCATCTGTTTCCGGGGAAGCAGCTGTGGCTCCTGACGCTTTGTCGGATTGAGGGGCAAGCAGCGACAACAGCGAATCCAGATTGAACGTTTCGCAGCGTTGCGCTGCCTGCGCCTCGTTTTCGTTGTCGGCCTCGCTGCCCAGAGCAGCGCGCCACAGGCGCGCCGTCACGTCGCTCTGTGCCTGTGAATAAATGAGTGCCGCCTTCTCGGACGGGCTCAGGCGGCTGAGATCGTTCGAGATCATCATGTGCCAGACCCTCTAGTAACAGCCGCGGGGCGGGTGGCAGCGCCCTTCATCCGGTTAAAGCGCGCAGCCGAGAAATCGTCGATCTGCGTTTGCTCGGCCTTGGCCACGACATGGTTCGCATCGCTCCGGAAGCGATCGGCTGCCCCTTCGATGGCGGCCATTTCACCATAGGCCTTTGCGGCCTCGCGGCGCAGGCCCCCGAGCCGGGAACCGACAGCGATGGCATCGCTTACCAGTTGCGCGCGCTGCGCCCGCATTCGTGCGCCGAACGCCGGTGCCGCATAGCGCCAGTCGCTGGCTGCAAGATCGGCTTCGTCTCGCAACGACGCGTTGATAGCCTGGTGCCGCTGACCGATGAACTCAAGCTGGTTCACCTCGGCGCTGATCGACAGACGCATGGCGTCAATCTGGCGCTGTCGCAGTCGCAGGACGGCATCGAAGGGCGTCTTCATTCGGCCACCTCAAGCAGGGCCGCCAGACGCGCAAAACTATCTTCCGGGGTGCCGCGATCCTGTTTGGTTTGCGTCAGCAACGCCTCGATTTGCGGTGCAAGGGCGATTGCCCGGTCAACCTCGGCGTTTGCGCCAGCGGCATAGGCGCCAAGCCGAACGATTTCTTCCATGTCGCCGTATGTCGACAGCACCGACCGCGCAGCGAGACGCAACTGGTTCTGGTCGTCGTCGAGCGCTGCGGGGAGGGTGCGCGAGACCGACTTCAATATGTCGATCGCAGGATAGCGGCCGCGCTCGGCAATGCGGCGCGTGATGACGACATGGCCGTCCAAAATGCCGCGGACGGCGTCGGCAACGGGCTCATTATGATCGTCGCCATCGACAAGCACGGTGAAGAGGCCGGTGATCGAGCCCTGGCCGGGCAGGCCGGGACCCGCGCGCTCGAGCAAACGCGGCAGCTCGGCAAAAACGGTGGGCGTGTAGCCCTTGGTCGCGGCCGGCTCGCCGCTGGCCAGGCCGATTTCGCGCTGCGCCATGGCAAAGCGGGTGACCGAATCCATCAGGCACAGGACGTTCAGGCCCTGATCGCGAAAATGTTCGGCAATCGCCATGGTCGTCCAGGCGGCCTGACGGCGCATCAGCGCCGGTTCGTCAGAGGTTGCAACGACGACGACGCTGCGCGCCAGGCCTTCGGGCCCCAGATCGTCCTCGACGAATTCCTGCACCTCGCGCCCGCGCTCGCCGACCAGGCCGATGACGGCGACATCGCAGCTGGTCCAGCGGGCCAGCATCGACAGCAAGACGGATTTTCCGACACCGGACCCGGCGAACAGGCCCAGCCGCTGCCCCTGACAAAGCGGCGCGAAGATATCGAGGGCGCGGACGCCGGTCGCGATGCGCTTCCCGACGCGCGCGCGCTGCGCCGCCGGGGGAGGAGAGGCCTTGATCGGATAGGTGTCATGGCCCGGCAGCAAGGCCCCCTTGCCGTCGATGGGGGTGCCGAGGCCATTGACCATGCGCCCCAGCCAGGCATTGCCGGGACGGACCGAAAACCTGCCCGAAATCAGATCGGCGCGCGCGCCCGACGCAATACCCTGCGGGTCGCTGAACGGCAGGCAGTGCGCCACGTCGCGATCGAGACCAGTGACTTCGGCCGCCACAACTCCCTCGGCGGCAATGACATTCACATGAGATCCGATTTGCGCAGCGCCGGAGAGCCCTTCGACTTCGATCAGGGCACCACGTACCCCGATCACCCGACCAAAGCGCTGGTCGGGTACGTGCTCGCGCACCGTGCGCGCTGCAGCAGCAAGTGACCTCATCAGCTTGATCAGGCGGCCTGGGGAACGGCGCGTTCGAGGGCAGCCGTTTCATAGTCGATCAACAGCCGGCAGTCAGCGAGCGCGCGGTAGTAATTGCCCGTTGCCACCTTGCGGGCGAAACGGGCGCACAGCGCCTTGCCCTCGAGCGATTCCAGCGCCCCCAGCAGGCCATTGAGGAACTCGATGATCGCATCGTGATGCGTGGTCCGCGAACTCGGGTCGATGTACGCCATCATGCAGGCGAAATAGAGCCGTCGCGCCGGTGTCACGGCATCTTCGGCGGCCATCACTTCGCGGCCGCGCAGCAGCGAGACATTGTTCTCGACAACCAAGTCGGTGCGACCGATGGCACGCATGACGGCGCCATTGACGATCATCTTTTCGCCATCGCGAAGGGAAATTCGAAGCGTCATCTTTTGGTCCTTTGTGGCTTCACTACCTTATAGGATAGCGACGCCCGGCCGGCCCGTTCCGTTTCATTTTTTTACGAAACGGCGAGTCCCATCGAAGTTCATCCTACAATTAGACGTGTGGGCGCCATACGACGCCCGACCGATTTTGCCGGAGAACCTCATTGAGCCTCTATTCTGCCCTATATGCCGGTGTGTCCGGTCTGAGCGCGCAAGCCAATGCAATCGCCAGCGTTGCCGACAACATCACCAACATAAACACCATCGGTTACAAGAATGTGGAAGCGCAGTTTCGCACTCTGGTCTCGGACGGGCGCGGCAACGTGCCCTATGTTGCCGCAGGGGTGGCCGCACAGACGCGCTCGCTCATATCCAGGGAAGGCGTTCTTCAGGCATCGAGCAGCGTGACCGACCTCGGCATCGCCGGAGCCGGCTTTTTCGTCACGCGCGATGGTATCGGGCCCAACGCCGCCATCGCCTATACCCGGGCGGGCTCCTTCGCGCCGGACACTCAGGGCTTTCTGAAGAACTCGGGCGGCTATTTCCTTCAGGGCTGGCCACTCGACGCGCTGGGCAATTATGTCAACAACGGTAACGCAGATACACTTATCCCCATCAACTTCAGCCGGCTCAGCGGCACAGCTGAGGCCACGAGCAAGGTCGAGATGCGCGCAAATCTCGATTCGTCCTCGCCGACATTTACGGGGAGCTACACTGCAGGCGACATGGCCAATGGCACGACGCCGGCCGAATTCTCGCGCCCGCTCGATATAACCGACGCACAGGGCGGCAGCCATGCCATCAGCCTGGCGTTTCTGAAAACCGGCGTGAACACCTGGGTTGGCGAGATATATGCGACACCTGCGAGTGACGTCACAGCCCCTTCAGGCCTGCTGGCCAGCGGGATCATCAAGTTCAATCCGAATGGATCGGTGGACCTGACCAATTCGAGCCCCGCGCTGTTCGGGACGATCACGCCCAACTGGACGAATGGCGCTGGCACGGGGCCGATCAAGCTTGGCCTTGGCACCAACGGCGGCATCGACGGTCTAACCCAGTTCGGGAGTCCCTCGGCCGTGATCTCCTCGACGGTCAATGGGGGCCTGCTCGGCAGCGTGTCGTCGGCGCGCGTCTCTGAATCAGGTGTTGTCAGCGCCGTGTTCGACGACGGAACGTCGCGCGCCGTCTTCCAGCTGCCCCTCGCCAGCTTCCAGAATCCCAACGGTCTTGCCCGCCTGTCCGGCAACGCCTTTATCGAGTCGGACCAGTCAGGCAGCGTTGCGATCAACAGCCCGGGTGACCTGGGCGCGGGCACGATCGCCTCGAACACGCTCGAAGCATCGACTGTCGACCTGGCGCAGGAGTTTACCAACATGATCCGGTTCCAGCGGGCCTATAGCGCTTCGTCCAAGATCGTCACGACGGTCGACGAGATGTTGCAGGAAGTCAGCAACCTGAAACGATGATCGCATGAGCTGGGCATCGGGCGGGCTCTAGGACCCGCCCGCAAGGAGAACGACCGACGTGTCGCTGAACGATATTTTGGGATCGGCCGTCTCGGGCCTTGCTGCGTCACAGGCAGGACTGCGATCGGTTTCGAACAACATCGCCAACATCGGCACGCCGGGCTATTCGCGCGAAACTGTCAGCCAGACCACAGGTGTGACCGCCGGTCGTATCAACGGCGTCAGGGTCGGCGAGCCGAGCCGGGTGGCCGACCGCTTTTTGGAAGACACCGTTTTCCGTCGCACCGGCGATATGGGATCGGCTGATGTCACATCGTCCTACCTGAAACGGCTGCAATCGTTTTTTGGCGCGCCTGGGTCAGATTATGGGCTGCCTGCCCGCCTCGATGCAATCGATTCGGCGGCTGTCGCGATGACGGGCACGTCTGCTTCGGCCCAGACCGTCGCGTCCTTTACGGCGAACGTTCAGGACGCGATTTCGTCGCTCAACCAGCTCAACGCCGACGCGAACAGCCTGAAGGAAGAAGCTCAATCCGAAGTTGGTGACAGCGTCGACCAGGTGAACACGCTGCTGGTCCGGATCAACGATTTGAACAAGAGCGTCGCCCGGCTCGATGGCACCGGGCAGAGTTCGGCAGGCGTTGGCGACTTGCGCATGTCGGCAATCGAGGAACTGAGCGGCCTGATCAAGGTGACGGTGCGCCAGCAACCCGACGGCAAGTTGTCGATCGAAACCGCTTCCGGCGTGCCCCTGCTGGACAACCGGCTACGGCAGTTGTCGTTGCCGGCGTCGAGCGGGCCGATGAACAGCTATCCGGTGATAACGATGCGTTTTGCCGATAACGCGGGCGGCGCGGGTACTGCGACAGGCGACAAGCTCGACTCTGCTTCGGTTGGCGGCAAGCTTGGGGGGCTGATCGATTTGCGCGACCGCGTGCTGCCGTCGTTTACGGAAAAGCTTGGGGTCTTGTTCACCGGGCTTTCGCAGACGCTGAACGGCGTGGCCAATGCCGGCACGACGGTACCGGCGCCCGCACGGCTGGACGGACGCCCCTCGGCGCTGACGGGCACTGATCGCCTGGGCTTCTCCGGATCGGCTGTCTTTGCCGTCACCAAGGCGACAGGCGAGCTTGTGGCATCGATGACGTTCGACTTTTCCGCATTGCCCGCCAATGCGACGCTTAATGACGCCCTGACCGCAATCAACACCGGTCTTGGCGGCACCGCAACGGCATCGTTCAACGGCGGGATTTTATCGCTCAAGGCAAACGCTGCGGGTAACGGTGTCGTCATCGCGCAGGACCCGACGACGCCCAGCAATCGGGGCGGCGTCGGCTTTTCCCAGTATTTTGGCATGAACGACATCGTCCGCAGTGCCAGCAGTACGCTTGTCCCTTCAGGCTTTGCACCCACCGACCCCCATGGGTTTGCGACGGGACAAACGACCGACTTGGTGCTGCGCGACACATCGGGGCGTGCGCTGACCAGCTATACGATGACCGGCTCAGCGGGGACGACATTCGGCGACCTCGTCACCGAACTGAACGCAAGCCCAATCGGCAGCTTTGGCAGTTTCGCCATGGACACCAAGGGCCGGATCCAGTTTGCGCCCAGTACCAATGTCCTTGGGGCGACGCTTTCGGTCACCTCGGATTCTACCGACCGATCTGGAACGGGACAGTCATTTTCAAACATTGTCCAATTGACCGGCGCGTCGAGCGGCCTGTCGACCGCCGCTATAAGGCAGGACATATTGGCAAGTCCTGGAAAGCTTGGCCTCGCCCGCTTTCAGCACGGCAAGGCGATCGGTGCCAAGGTCCTTGGCGCCGGCGACAATCGCGGCGCGACCGAATTCGTTGACGCCCTTGCGGCCAATGTCGATTTGGGCAGGGACGGCATTAATTCGACGAGCATACGTGCCGCGGCCCTGCTGGGCAGTGCCGGGACCGCAGCGTCACAGGCAGCGGCCAGCCTTGCCGACGCGACAGCCCGGCGCGACGACGCGGTCAACCGCCGCGACAGCTTTTCCGGCGTGAATATCGACGAGGAGCTTTCGAACATGGTCGTCCTGCAGAACAGCTATTCCGCAGCGGCGCGTGTCGTCACTATGGCCAGCGACATGTACGACACGTTGCTGTCGATGATCCGATAAGGAGATTTCCATGCCCCGCGTCGCCACCATCCCGTTCCAGCGCACCATGTCGTCGGCCATGCAGCGGGCGCAGCAGGCGCTCACCGCGACGCAGGTACAACTCGCGACGGGCAAGAAGGCGACCGATTATGCAGGGCTCGGCACTGCCGCGGTTCGCAACATATCGAGCCATACGCTTCTTGCACGCCAAGAGGCCTATGCCGCTGCTTCCACCGTCGCGGGCACGACCCTTGTCTTAAATGACGCGCACATGACAGCGATGGACAGCGGTGCCATGTCACTAAAGCAGGATCTGCTAACGGCCATTGGTACCGGCAAGACCACGGGCCTTACCGATGTAATCAACGCTGCGTGTGCGCAGTACCGCGCTGCGCTCAACGCGGCAGAGGGCGGCGGGGCGCTGTTTGGTGGATCGCAAACCGATGGGCCGCCCTTTGTGGTCAACAATGTCGCAGACACGCTGACCACGCCAGCTTCTGCCGCGTTCGCCAACGACGACGTCAAAGCGTCAGCGCGTCTGGCAGATGGGCTCGATATCGAATTCGGTGTGACCGCGAGCGAGATCGGCAGTGGTCTGTATACGGCCTTCCAGACGCTCGCTAGCGCCGGACCGCTTGGCAACACGCCGACCGCGGCACAAATCGCCATCCTAGGGCAGGCTGCGGGCGAGATCGACGACGGCCTGGCATCGTTGCGCGGCGTGAACGCCGAAAACGGTCGTAAACAGGCGCAGGCCGAAACGCTCGG
>JBMOGG010000111.1:0-10242 GCA_049318505.1 Sphingomonas sp.
GACTGATCGAACCAACCGCACCAAGATAGCCTATCTGACCCCGAAATGCATTTTTGAGAATGATCTCCACATGATCGGTATCATGAGCAGTGATGACAATCGAGGTCCGGGGGTCAGGCAGCTGACCGGCCCCCGTTGAGTGGTCCGTATTGATTGTTAGTGCATTGTCACCTCCATCGCCAGTGCTGGCCGGAGGTGGAGCGAAGCGGAACCGGAGGGCGGCACTGGCGATGGATCGGATGTCGAGGGCGTCGCCAAGCGGTTCGGCGTCTCGACCGACAAGGACGCGCACCATGGCCCGGTCGTGACGGCGGCGCACAAAGCCGGCCAGCGTCAGGTGCCCCTCTTCGCCAGTCGGATAGAAATGGTCGTGACACCGCTGTGCCGCGCGCTGCTCATTACAAGCCATCGGACTCAGGAGAAGTTATGCGTAGTGATAGGTGCCAAGTCGTCGTCGCGGGTGCAGGGCCGGTTGGGACGGTCATGGCGACGCTGCTGGCGCGGGCCGGGATCGAAACAATTCTGCTGGAGGCAGGGGATGACTGTGCGCAGGATTTGCGTGCATCCACGTTCCATCCGCCGACGCTCGAAATGCTCGACGCGATCGATATCACGCCGACCTTGCTCTCCAAAGGACTGAAGGCTCCGGTCTATCATTGGCGAGACCGGCAGTCGGGCAAATCGATTGCGTTCGACCTGACTGAACTCAGCGATATTACGCGCTATCCGTTCCGTATCCAATGCGAGCAATATCATCTGTCACGTGCGCTCGCGGCGGGACTTGAAATTCAAACGCATGCCGAGGTGCGTTTCGGGCGCAAGCTTCTGTCGTTCGATGACGACGGCGATGGTGTGACGGTGTTTGCCGAGAGCTCGACAGCAGTGGAGGAGATCCGCTGCGACTGGCTGATCGGGGCGGACGGCGCGAACAGCCTGGTCCGCAAATGGCTGGGGATCGAATTCGACGGGTTTACCTACCCCGAGAAGTTCCTTTGCCTGACGACCGACACCGACCTTGCCGAGCGGCTCGATAATCTGGCGCTGGTCAATTATGTATCGGATCCGTCCGAATGGTTGGTGCTATTGCGCGTACCAAGCCTGTGGCGGGTGTTGCTCCCGGCCGACGAGACGCTGTCCGACGCCGAGTTGCGGTCCGACCCCATGAAGAACGCCGTGTTCGACCGCTTGATCGGCGGCGGCGCCGACGTCCAGACATACCACCGCACGTTGTATAAAGTGCATCAGCGCGTCGCCCAATCGTTCGCGCAGGGGCGCGTCATCCTGATCGGCGACGCGGCTCATCTCAACAACCCGCTCGGCGGGTTCGGGATGAATTCGGGGGTGCACGATGCCTTCGACCTGTTCGGCGAGATCGAACCTGTCATCAACGCAGGCGCAGGGATCGAGCGGATAGCACGGTTCGAGCGACGACGACGGACCGTAACGCATACATTCACACAAGCACAGACCGTCGCCAACATGGAATACATCAAGGTCGGCTCGGTCGAGGCCCACGCCCAGCGCCGTGCCGATATGCAGGCGGTGAACGACGACGACGACAAGCGCCGTGCGTATCTGATGCGGCAGGCCATGTTTGAAAGCCTGGCTCACGCGGCGACAATGAACTGATGCCTGACATCCTCGGTTACCGCAAAGTCTTCGGCGTCATCGGCCCGTCCACGAATACGGTCGTTCAGCCCGATTTCGAGGCGATGCGCGTCCCGGGCGTCACCAACCATTACAGCCGCATTTTCGTGACCGATCCGGTGGCGCTGAGCGATGCCGATTTCATTGCGGGGACGCAGGCCATTTCCGACAACACGATGGACGCGGTGCGGTCGGTGATCACGTGCAAGCCTGACTATCTGGTGATGGGCATGTCGGCGATCACCTTTTACGGCGGGGTTGCGGGCGGTGAGGATTTCCGCAGCCGCGTGGTCGATGTCGCGGGCATCGACATCAGCATCGGGTCGGTATCGCTGGTCGCGGCACTGCGCGCCTATGGCGGCATCCGCAGGGTCAGCTTCGTGTCGCCATACTACCCGGTCGCCAATGCCGAGGTGCGCCGGTATCTGGAGGAAAGCGGGTTTACGGTCGTGCGCGAGGTGCCGCTGGAGTGCCGCTGCTGGACCGACATTGCCAAAGTGACGCCTGAACGCTTGACCAATGTCCTTGCGCATCTCGATGGTCCCGATGTGGATGCGTTGATTCAAGTCGGCACGAATTTGTCGATGCTGTGCCTTGCGGCGGAGACCGAGGCGCGGCTGGGTAAACCTGTGATCGCGATCAACGCCGCAACCTATTGGCACGCGCTGCGGGCAAACGGGATCGACGATAAGTTGGCAGGGCTGGGGCGGTTGCTGAGCGAGTTCTAAGCGCGCAACCAGTCCATGACCGCTTGGGTCCATACCTCGGGCTGCTCGTCGACGATATCATGTGTGCCCCCATCGAGCGCGGCAAAAGCGAAATCGGGGCGCAGTTCGCCCGCGCGTTTCGATGCCTCGTACAAATCCTCGCCAGTGTTGGTCAGGATCAATGTGGGCACCGTGATCGCTAGCAAATCGGCGCGCAAATCGTGCGCGAAGGCGGCGGTGAAGCCCCAGTGATAATCGGTCGGGTTGGCGAGCAGTTCGACGACATGGCGGTGCATCGCGGGCAGGTTGGTCCAGCCCGGCGTCGCGGCGACGCGCTGGGTCCAGGCGGCAACCAGGTGGCTGCCGTCCGCAACAGGCTCGAGCGGCACGAAGCGGAACTGCATGAAATGCGCACGTTCTTCTTCGGAGAGCAGCGCGACGCCGTTCAGGATCAGATTGCCCACGCGGCCAGAATGCTGTGCAGCAAAGGCCGCCGCAATCGAGGCGCCAGTGTGATGGCCAAGGATATCGGCGCGAGCCCAGCCGAGCGCATCGAGCACGGCCGGGATTGCCGCCGCATAGCCCGATATGCCGACCGGTTCCGCCGGACGATCCGAGCGTCCGAACCCCGGCGTGTCCATTGCCACACTATGGAACCCTGCTTCCCCCAGCAATGACAGCACCGCATCGAACATCGCGCCGCTGAGCGGCGACTGGTGGAGCAGAAGTAATGGCGTTCCGCCGCGTCCGCTCTCGCGCAGGTGGATCTGCCCGTACGGTCCGTCGATGTACGACCGGCGGATCAGAACTTTAGGCCCGCCTCGGCCCCGATCTGGCGGCGCTGCCCGGGCGAGATGAACGACCCGCCGAGATCGGTCGTGGGGATCGCCTTGTTGAGGCAGCGCCGGGCGAGAAAGTTGTTGGTGAACGCAGCCAGCTTCCACCACACGTCTTCGAGACCAGCGATCTTCGCGATGGCAAAGGCGGTGTTCGCAACGCCGCGGCTGCCACCGCCCGTCGAGAAATCGCCTGGGATGATCCCTTTGGTCGAGCTTGGGTAACCTTGCGAGCTCCCCATTGCGCGAAACACTTGCAGATCTTCCAGTGCCTGCGAGCAGAGCAGGTAGTGGACGGCGCGGAGGACTGGCCCCGCATATGGTTTCACCGCAACCCGGACGCGGGGGCGCGGTGCTTGGGGAGATGGTGCGATCATCATCGCTGCAGTTGATGCGCAGGTCGTTTGACGACCGTCGACTTTCAGCCCATCGCGGCTGTCGCGCACGGGGTTGGCGTTGTGGATCGTCCACGACGACAGCCGGCCCAGCCGCGCCTCGATCGCCTCCAAGGCCGCGACGTGATCGTGCGCTGCGTCGGATCGCGTCGTCAGATCACCGCGCATATCGTCTTTGTCTCCAGATAGGCGTCGAGCGCTTCTCGCCCTGAATCGCGACCCCATCCCGATACCTTCATCCCGCCGATGGGGAGCGAGGCGTCGTACATCGCGTGGCAATTGATCCACACCGTCCCCGCGCGGATCGCGGCGGCCATGTTGTGGGCAGTCGAGAGGCTCTCGGTCCAGACGCCTGCAGCAAGGCCATAGTCGCTGTCATTTGCCTCATCGACCACCGCCGCCAGATCGTCGAATTTCTGCGCGACGAGCACAGGGCCGAACACTTCCTCGCGGACGATTTCCATATCGGGGGTGACGCCGATGACGACGGTGGGGGAAACGAACGCGCCGTTCGCCGTCGCGCCGTTGCCGATCAGCGATGCCCTGCCCGCCACTGCGCGCTCGACGAAGCCCGCGACGCGAGCGGCGTGTTTCGCAGAGACGAGCGGGCCGAGCGTCGTGTCGGGCGACAGGCCATGGCCCGCCTTCAAGCCCTTGGCATATTCGGCGACGCCTTCGACCAGCCGGTCGAAAATGCTGGCGTGCGCGTAGACCCTGCTTCCCGCGATGCAGACCTGTCCCCCGTTGAAGAAGATCGCATTGGCGACGCCCGGGATTGCCGCGTTGAGATCGGCATCGGCGCAGACGATAACCGGTGACTTGCCGCCGAGTTCGAGGCTGACTTTCTTGAGATTGCCCTTCGCCGCATCGAGGATGGCGCGGCCGGTTGCGGTCGACCCGGTGAAGGCAATCTTGTCGACGTCGCGGTGTGCGGCGAGCGCTGCGCCCGCCTCGCTGCCGAGGCCGGTGACGAGGTTGACCACACCCGGCGGTAGCCCCGCCGCGTGCATCAGTTCGACCAGCCGAATCGCGGTCAGCGACGTGTCCTCGGCGGGCTTGACCACGATCGTGCACCCCGCCGCCAGCGCAGGCGCGAGTTTCATCGCGGTCAGGACCAGCGGCGAGTTCCACGGCACGATGGCCCCCACGACCCCGACGGGTTCCCGCCTCGTATAGGCGTGGATCGTCTTGCCCGGTGGCGCATAGCCGATGCTCGTCGGGATCGAACTGCCCTCGATGGCGGGTGCAAGCCCGCCGAAATAGCGGAATTGCGCGATGGCTCCGGGAATTTCGGCCCAGCGTCCGACGAACAGCGGTTTGCCCTGATCGAGCGTCTCCAGCTCCGCCAGCTCGTCGATATTCGCTTCGAGAATGTCGGCGATGCGCCACATGAGTTGCGCACGGGCCATAGGAAGGGTGTTCGACCAGCCGGGGAGTGCGGCGCGGGCGGCCGCCACAGCGCGGTCCACGTCAGCGGCGGTCCCGCGCGCGATCTGCGCCAGCGTCTCGCCGGTCGCAGGATCGACGGTGTCCATCGACGCGCTGCCAGTCATCCATGCACCGTCGATGCAATGGCCGAAGCTCTGGCGGCCGAGGAAGGCCCGTGCGGCGGGAGAGAGGGCGGGGCAGGTGATGGTCATGCGTCCTCCAGCGATGCGGTGGCGGGATCGTAATGGAATATTCCGAGCGAGTCCTCGGTTTCGGCGGGCGGCAGACCGGTCTTCGCGACTTCGAACTGCAGCCGGTCGGCGCCAAGCGCGGACTCGCGCTGGATCCAGTCGGTGCGCGGCTTGCGTACCCGTTCATAAAGCGCGAACGCATCCGCGACCGAAGACGTCGCGGCGAACGCCCGGCCTAAAATCACCCCATCCTCGATTGCCATTGCCGCGCCCTGTCCCATGAAGGGCAGCATCGGGTGCGCGGCATCGCCAAGGAGGGCGATACGGTCGGCAATCAGCGTCGGTAAAGGGTCACGCGTGAACAAGCCCCAAGCAATGCGGCTGTCGTCGTGCGTTGCGCGGATCGCCGACGTTACATCGTCGTGCCAGCCGCCATATTGCGACAGCCAGTCGGCCATGCACACCCGGTTCGACCAGCCCTCTGCCACCCAGTTGTCGGTACGTGTCAGCCCGACCAGATTGACGAGCGTTCCCCGCCGCACCGGATAGCGTACGAAGATGCGCCCCGGCCCCGCCCAGACGGTCGATCCCGGTACTGCAGCCTCGGGCGGCAGTTCATTGGCGGGGACGAGTCCGCGCCACGCAACATGGCCGGTAAAGCGCGCGGGCGGATTGCCGAAGACTTTCGAACGCACGACCGATTTCAGGCCATCGGCCGCAATCACGGCGTCGGCGTCGAGGCTGTTCGCATCCTCCACGGTCGCGCCCAATTCGATGTTTTCGCGCCCTGCCTCGCTGGCCAGCAGGGCGTGCAGATCGGCACGATGCTGCATGACATAGGGGGCGCCATAGGTGTCGCGCGTCACTTGCCCGCGTTCGATGGCCATGATCTGCGCGCCGCTGTCATGTGCGCGAATGGCCTGTTGCGGCACTTCATCGGTATCGCGCGTCAGGGCTTCGTTCAGCCCGAGCGACGCCAGGCCCTTCCACGCGTTCGGCGTGATGGTGATTCCCGCGCCGACATCGCCGAGCGAGGGCGCCTGCTCGTAAATCCGCACCTCGTGGCCCGCGCGGCGCAAGGCGATGGCCGCCGTCAGCCCGCCGAGCCCGGCTCCGATGATCGCGATTCTCACAGGCCGAGCACGCCCGGATTGAGGAGGTTACGCGGATCGACCGTCGCCTTGACCGCGCGCAGTAAGGTCAGATCGCGGTCGCGGGAATAGGGGTAGCGCCGCCCGATCTGGAGATGCGCGGCACCGGTTTCATACATCGCCTCGATCATTTCTGCGCTCATCTTGTCTACCAGCGCCCGCGCCGCCGGATTTTCGGCATAGCGCGCTTCGGCCGTGGTTTTGGCCAGTTGGTAGGGTGACAGCGCGTCTTCCCAGTAGAAAACCGGCTCGTAAAGCAGCGCGTTGGCACCGACGGCAAAGAAGCTTGTAGCGACGACCAACCGTGCCTCCGCGCATGCACTTGCCTGTGTCGCAACGATATCCATGACCGTGCGGTGCAACCAGAGCGCTGCGGCATAAGGAATGAGGCCGTGAATCGGCAGCACGCGCCGCCCCTTTGGGTCGGTGGCAGCAAGCGGTGAGAACGGCACGGCGCGGATCGCGCTTGGTACTGTATTGGGAATTTCGGCCCCGGCACGTGCAAGCGCGCGGATTGTTTCGAGCCGCAGTGCCAGATCGCGCGCATCGCGACCCTCGGCAACGAAATGGGCGTGGAATCCCGGGCGCTTGAGAAATGCGCGCCCCCCGGTTGCCGCACGGAAGGCGCGATTGAGTCCACCACGACCGCGCGCGATCTGCCTTAAAATCGTAAGGTCGGTCCCCAGATCGGGCGCGCTGCTGAACTGCTCGGTGACGACCGGGTCCATGGCCAGCGCTTCGGTCGCCAGGCCGGCGCGCGCAATGGCTTCAAGGGCACCGACCAGCGTCGTGAAATCGGGAAAGACAAACGACAGCCCATCGACGTGCAGACTGCGCGGCACCAGCGGCAAGTTAATCGTGAGTTTGACGCCAAGCGCGCCGCAGTCATTGGCAAAAAGGCCGGTCAGGTTCGGGCCATATTGCGCGAAGAACGCCGTGTGACCTGGCTGGGCATCCATGCCGGTACGAACGATGCGACCGTCGGCCAGCGCGATCTCCAACCCCAGCACATTCGAGCCCGATGTGCCCGCTGTGCCGCTGCCGAAGGTTGCGGTCCCGTTCGATAGCGAACCGCCGACCGTGGCGTCATGGCCCGAAAACGGACCCCAAAAGGCGGCACGGACGCCATGCGACGCGAGTGCCGCGTCGAGTTTTGCCCAGGTGCACCCCGCCTCGACCGTCGTCGACAGCCCGCGCGCGTCGATCGCCACGACCGCATCAAGGGCGCCGGTATCGAGCAGGATGCTGTCGGTCGTCCTCGGCAGGTAAGCATCGGTGTAACTCATGCCACCACCGCGCGGGAACACCGCCAAGCCGTGCGCGGTGGCGCAGCCGATAGCGGCTGCAGTGGCCGCGCGCGTGGCGGGCCGGACGACCGCAAGTGGGGTGGCCCCGGCGTTCCCGATGTCATGCGCGTAGAAGCGGCGGCGGTCGGCATCGGTCGATACCGCATCGGTGCCGCAGATCGCAACGAGCGCCGCGACGGGGTCGGCGGTAGGGGTGGCGGCAAGGCGCGGCATGGTGACAGGTGACGCTCAGGTAGCGGTGACCGCGAGCAACTGCCGGTTTCTGTTCGCCACGCGAACGAATTGCGCCACGCCCATGTTCGCCGTGGCGACAACGCCGACTGTCGGGCAGTGGACGCGGCCCCTTCCTTGAACCGACGGCTCCGTAAGGGGACGATCCTCGTCGCTCCGGGTGTGTATGACCCGCTGTCTGCACTTATCGCCGAACAGGCCGGGGCAGAGGCGGTGTTCGTTAGCGGTGCCATGGTCGCGATGACCCAGCTGGCTTCCCCCGATTTCGGGCTGGGCAGCTCCACGGAGCTGGTCGATCTTGTCGCGCGGATTTGCGACCGGGTGCATGCTCCGGTCCTCGTCGATGGCGACCAGGGCTTTGGGAACGCCGCGCATGTCCAGCGCTTCGTGCGCGGGCTGTGCCGTGCAGGGGCAGCGGCGGTGCAGATAGAGGACCAGATTTGCGTAAAGCCGGCAAGCGATCTCCGCGCGCGGCCGCTAATCTCCTGCGGAGAAATGGTCGGCAAGCTGAAGGCAGCGCAGGATGCGCGAACGTCCGACGCTATCCTGATTTCGGCGCGCACCGATGCGTTCTCCTCGACCGGCCTGGATGACGCACTCGACCGCGCCGAGGCCTATATCGCGGCAGGATGCGACCTGATGTTTTTCGAAGGGGTGACGTCGCACGAACAAGTCGCGGCGATCATGGCGCGGTTCGGCGATGCGGTGCCGCTGGTGCACAATCTGCTGGAGGGCGGCGGGACACCGTTCGCCGATGCGACCGCAGCGGGCGCGGCGGGATTTGCGCTCGGGCTGTTTCCGGCGACGGGGCTGGGCGCGGCGGCGGCGGGGCTGAAAGCGGCGTATCGCGCCATCGTTGCGGACGGGAGCAGCGTGCGGCTGGCGGACGATTTGGTCGATATCGGTGGTCTCAACGCGCTCGTCGGCACGGTCGATATAGCGGCGCGTATCGCAGCTTATGGAGCCGAGGCATGATCGATCCCCGTGCGGCGGCGGCCCTCGAATGGCTTGGCCCCGCGCGGCCGATGGTCGGTGGCACGTTCTTGGCGGGGGCGGGCAGTTTCACGAGCCTGTGTCCATCCACCGGCGAACCGCTCGCCGATGTCTCTACGGCGGGCGCGGGCGAGATCGAAGCGGCTGTCGTGGCCGCCAAAGCGGCGCTGGCAGGCGAGTGGGGCGCGGCGCTTCCCGTCCAGCGCGCGAAGGCGCTGCTCCGGCTCGCCGACCTGATCGATGCCAATGTCGGGAATATCGCGGCGCTCGAGGCGGCGGACGGCGTTCGCCCGTACGTTGAGGCGCTCTATGGCGACGTGCCGGTTTCGGCGACAATCTTCCGCCATTTTGCCGGGATGACCGGCGCGATCGAGGGGAGCGTGAAATACCCCTCGATCGGTTACGCGCCGCCCGGGTCGAGCGTACGCGCGTTCGTCGATCTTCGCCCGGTTGGCGTAGTCGCGGCGATCGTGCCGTGGAATTTTCCCTTCATCATGGCGGCGGCTCGGCTCGCCCCGGCGCTCGCGGCGGGATGTGCGGTCGTCCTAAAGCCCGCCGAGGACACATCGCTCTCGGCTGTCGCGCTCGCAAAGCTGGTGATCGAGGCGGGCTTTCCCACCGGCGCGGTCAGCGTGCTGACCGGGACAGGCGCGGAGACCGGCGCGGCGCTGGTGCGGCATCCCGGCATCGACATGGTCAGCTTTACCGGATCGACGCCCGTCGGGCGCGAAATCGGCGAGGTGTGCGGGCGGGCGCTCAAGAAACAGTCGCTCGAGCTGGGGGGCAAATGCGCGGCCATTGTGATGGACGATGCCAACGTGGATTCGGCTGCAGCGGGCCTTGCCGGGGCCGCCTTCGGCAATGCAGGTCAGGTGTGCGTCGCAGCGGCGCGCATTCTCGCACACGCTTCGGTGCATGATGCACTGGTCGAGAAGCTGACGGCGGCGGCACACGCGATCAAGCCGGGCAGCACTTTCACCGACGGCGCGATGTCGCCGATTATCAATGCCAGACAGCGCACGCGGATCGGCGGGTTGCTCGATGAAGCGGTGGCCAAAGGTGCGATGCTGAGCGGGGCGCACGCGAACGACGCCACGGGCTTTTACCTCAACCCCGTCGTCGTCTCGGGGCCGTGCAACGGCGCACGGATCGCGTCGGAAGAGACCTTCGGCCCTGCGGTCGTCGTCGAGCGCTTCGACGATCTCCACCAGGCGCTGAGCATGGCGAACGACACGCCCTATGGTCTCGCAGGCAGCATCTGGACGCAGCGCTGGCGCGATGCCGATATTGCGTCGCGGCGGATGGCGGCGGGGACGGTCTATGTGAACTGCCACGCCTGGGCCGATCCGGCGGAGG
>JBMOGG010000112.1:0-10078 GCA_049318505.1 Sphingomonas sp.
AAGCCGCGCCATATGTGACAGCACTTGCCTTATGCCGCCCGTCGCGGCAAAGCCGCTCAGTCGGTTGCATGAGTGCGCGCCGACCGGACTTGCGCGATGGGCAAATAGCTTGGCTATTTGTGCCGCGCGCTCCGTCGGGGAGTGGCGCAGCCTGGTAGCGCATCTGCTTTGGGAGCAGAGGGTCGCAGGTTCGAATCCTGTCTCCCCGACCATCATGTCGGTGATCCGTAAGTTATTAAAATAATTAAAAATAGACCAATTTCGACCTGAGCAGGAACTGGGCAGAAGTTCTGCCGCTTATCCCGATCTTGCCGCCAAAAAAACCAGTCCGCTCCTGAACAATCAGAATGAGGGGTGCCTTTTGGACGCCGATCACCCCGCTAAGCGGGTCTTTTTTGCACGCCGACCCATACCCCGTGCATTGCTCGGACATAGATACACGATCACCGGTTGGTGTGCGGTGGAGTTGCCGATGGCTCCTTGTCGTCCCGGCACGCGGCCCTATTCGCGCAGCGCATTGTCGCGGATTTGGATTATCGGACCGAGAATATACTCGAGGATCGTCTGGCGTCCCGAGCGGATGTTGACCTCGGCGGTCATGCCGGGGATGACAGGCTTGCCCTTGCCGAAATCGGACGTGTCAGCGCGCAGGCGGACGCGGTAGAAACTCTCGCCCTTCGGGTCCTGGATCACGTCGGCCGATACATCGATCACCTTGCCTTCCAGAGCGCCGTAGACCGCCGAGTCATAAGCTGAAATCTTGATCGACGAAGGCAGGCCGGTCCAGATGTTGCCGCGATCCTTGGGTGCAACGCGCGCCTCGATCATCACAGTCTTGTCGATCGGCACGATCTCGGCCAGCGGCTCGCCGCCGCGGATGACGCCGCCGACGGTCTGGATGTAGAGTTTGTTGACGACACCATCCATGGGCGCGCGGATCACTTCGCGCTGTTGCTTGTCCTTATAGGCACCAAGCGATTCATCGGCCTTGGCGAGCTCCAGGCGGAGTTGGGCCGCCTTTGTCTTGGTTTCCTGCATCTGGCGCGACCAGACCTCACTGCGACGCACGGACACTTCGCCGAGCTGCGCGCTCGACTGGGGGATCTGGTTGATGACGTCGGCGATGCGGGTTTGCAGCTGGAGCAACGCCGACCGCTTGTCGAGCACGTCGCGTTCGGAAATGGCCTCTGCCCGATAGGCGCGCTCAAGTTTGTCCAGCTGCGTCATCAACAGCCGTTCCTCGTTGCGAAGATTGCCGAGGCGCGAATTAAGCGAGGCAATCTCTGCGCGTCGCGCGCGCGCCTGCTGGTCCATGATGCCCGACTCGTTGCCGATCTGGCTGCGTCGTGAGTAAAAAAGTGCCTCTTCGGACAGAGCGATTTCGGGTGCGATCTGCGCGAGATCGGGAGCGACGGTGAACGAGCTGGCACCCCGAACTTCGGCTTCCATGCGGGCGAGCGCGATGCGTTTTGCCACCACTTCGGTGCGGGCATTCTGATAGTCTGCGCTGGTGAACTGGTTGTTGACGTGCATCAGCACCTGGCCCTTGAAGACGCGCTGACCTTCGCGAACAAGCAGGCGTTCGATGATGCCGCCTTCGAGATGCTGGACGATCTGATTTTGGACGGAGGGCAAGACGCGACCCGATCCGCGCGTAACCTTGTCGACCTGGAAAAACGCGGCCCAGCCAAGAAACACGGCGATGATGACAAGCAGAACATATAAGCTGCGGGTGGACCGTCCTGTCTTGATGCGCGCGCTCCACGGCGCGACCTGGCCAGTCATTACGCCATCCGCCTTGACGGTACCGCCGAAAGCAGCGGCGAGTTCGCCGCTGCTTACATTCTCGAACAGGGCGCGGCCTCCGAGCAGGCGGATGATGCGATCCCTGATCCCGACTAAACTCATCCAGCTTGCCTTTTTGAAAAATCCATCAGGCCGTTTACCAATAATTATCCTTAAAATTGTTTAATGGCCCTGAGAAATTGGGGCCCAAGTCATTATGTTATCGCGTTCGGAAGTGCCGACCAGCTTGTTCGGACGGATTATCGGTGCAGTCATGCGCCGCTGGTCCTCCGGCGGCTATGGCCAATCCGGCACTGAAACGGGCGATGTTTTCACGCTCGACGAGCTTCATGTGCTGCCGATGCCTGTGGACCTCGTCACCGCGCTTGAAAAACTGGCAGGCGCTTGTGGGAAGCCCGCCTCGGCCGCGATGCTGACGGCAGCACTGCCTTTGGCGGACGGCCAGATGGACCCAAGGTTCGTCCCCTTGGCGATGGCCCGGGCAGAACTTGATGCCCGCTGGTCGCCGCTGCGGTTACGTTCGCTCACCCCGTCGGACTTTCCCGTCGTCGCCCTTGTGCGTACAGGCGGTGCCCTGCTTATCACCGGGCGAACCGGTCGCGACCGGCTTCAGATCGAGGACGCCACGGGCGCCCGAGAAGTCAACGAAACGATCTTGCAGGAGCTTGTCGGCGACGACGTGCTGACCTGCGGCCATATCGACCCTGAAAATGGTGCCAGCTTCGAAGAGGAACGCAGCCTCGTCCAGCGCAACCCGAAACTTTGGCTGCTCGGTCTTTACATGAGTGAGCGGTCGAAGCTCCAGAAGATGATCGTCGCGGCGATCCTGCTCAACATCTGTGCGCTGGCGGTGCCGCTGTACATGCGCGCAATTTATGACCGCGTGATCCCCAATCTGGCGATCGAATCACTTTGGGCGCTGTCAATCGGCGTTGCGATCGTGCTGGTGTTCGAATTTGTGCTGAAGCACGTGCGCAGCAGCTTTATCGACGCGGTCGGCGTCCGCGTCGGACAACTGGTGCAGCATCGCGCGATGACGTCTTTCCTCAATGCCCGCATCAAGCGACCCGACAACAATGTCGGTATGCTGATGACCGCACTGCGTGACATCGAGGCCGTGACCCTTTTGGTGCCGCTGGCGGTCGTGACGTTCGTCATCGACGTACCGTTCTTCTTTGCCTATCTCGCGCTCATCGTCGTGATCGGCGGTTGGACTGTTGCCGGCCCGGTTATGGGCGCAGGCGCCTTGGCGCTCGTTGGCATTGTAACCAGCTATGCGTTGAAACTGTCCAGCGCGAAGTCGACCAAGCTGATGCAGGCGCGGTCCAACCTGGTCGTCGACGTCGCAGAGGGTATCGCCACAATCAAGGCGAACCAGGCCGAAGGACGGTTCCTGCGCCAGTGGGACATCGTGTCCGACCATATCGGTATCGGCGCACAGACCTCACGCAAGTGGACCGAACTTCCCGGCTCGATGTCCGGTTTCGTCGTTCAGTTTGTAACCGTCATGGTCGTCATCATCGGCGTGTTTCAGATCAAGGCCGGTGTGATGACCAGCGGCGCAATGATCGCCGTCACGATGCTGACTGGCCGCGCGATGGTGCCAGTTTCCAACGCGATCGGCGTTGTTTCCAAGGCCTATCAGAGCATGGCCCAGCTTGACGGGCTTGCCCAGATCCTGACGATGGAGGCCGAACGCGACATATCCGACCCGGCAATCGCCCGGCGACCGATTGTCGGTCGCATCTGCCTGAACGACGTCACCTGTCGTTATCATGAGGCCGCCGAGACGAGCCTCACCAACGTTTCGCTCTCGATCGAGCGCGGCGAGAAGATTGCAATCATCGGCCGGTCAGGATCGGGCAAGTCGACCTTGCTGCGGGCGATCAGCGGCATGTTACCGGTCGAATCGGGGGCGATCACGGTCGATGGTCACATGATGAGCCAGTTCGCCGCAGCCCATCTTCGCAAGAGCATTGTCTATGCGGGGCAGGACGCCGGACTGTTCAATGCGTCGATCTGGGAAAACATCCTGCTCGGCATGGAAGAACCCGAAGAGCAGGTGGTCGAACGTGCGATCACGGTGTCAGGCCTTGACCGGTTCGTCAGCCGCAGTGTCGAAGGCTTTACCCGAAACATTGGGCCCGGGGGTTGCAAGCTGTCGGGCGGGCAGCGCCAGTCCCTCGTGCTTGCGCGTGCGTTGATCCGCGATCCCGGCACGTTGTTGCTCGACGAGCCGACGGCATCGATGGACATCAACGCCGAACAGGGCGTCATCAACGGGCTGCGCACGTCGATGAACGGACGCACGCTCATCATCGCAACGCACCGCATGGCCCTGCTCGAGGTCGTCGACCGGATTATCCTGGTGGAAGGCGGAAAGATCGTGGCCGACCGGCCACAGCGCGAGATGCTCGCGAAGCTGCGCGAGCAGCATCAGGCCAACCCGGCAAGGGCAGCAGCATGATGCCGGAATTCAATCGCATCAGGCGCGTGGCAATCTGCCGCGCCAAGGGGAGCTGACGACATGGCTGGCGCATCAGCAGAGGGTGAGCTCAATCCCTGGCCAGCGTTCGTCGACGTGCTGACCACGGTCATCATGGTCGTGACGTTCCTGCTCGTCATCATGAGTGCGGCGGTCATGGTGCTGTCGCAGCGGGTCATGACGAAGTTCAAGGCACAGATCGAGGCCCGGGCGCAAGCGATCGCCAAGGGGATTGACAAGGACAAAAGTAGCGCAAGCGGCATCGCGCAAGGCAAGAGCGACAACAGCGTATCGTCGCCCAGAGAGGCCGAAGCCGGCTCGTCCGTGGCACAACTGGGCAACATCCTTCGGTCAGAAGCGATCCCCAATGGCACCGATCGCCTCACCATCCGCACCAGAGAGACACCCGATACCCTGAAGCTCAAGGTCAAGGCGACCGAGGCGGCCGAGAACACTAAGGGCGCCGAAGTCACGGTTGCCGACGTGTTGCTCCGCGTCGATTTCGAGCGGCTTGCGGTGCGCTACAGCCCGGAAAACACCCAACAGGTCGTTGATTTCCTGAAAAGTCGCGGCAAGCCCGGCATGAAGTACGAGATATGGTCATCTGCGCCGCAGACGTCGTCTGTCACCGAAGCCCAGCGGCTCGCCTTTTTCCGTGCGGCATTGACGCGCAACGTGCTTGTCGCAGCCGGCATCGCCCCAACCGACATCTCGACGCAGGTTCGCGTCACCGATGCCACTTCCAAAGACGGACATAATGTCCGTGTCGTTCTGAAACCCTGACCCCGACGGCCATTGAGAACATCGATATGGAAAAGAAGATCAAATCCGAGCTTTTCAAGATGTCATCCATCATGCTGTTGCTGGTGGGTCTTGGCATCTATGCGCACGAGTTCGTCTACGAAGGCGTCATGGCGAAGGCCGCGCTGAACCTGTCGATCTTCGGCATTTTCGGGCTGGCTGCCTGGCTGGCGTTCGACCATGTGCTCAAGCTGCGCAACGAAGTGGTCGCGCTGAAGGCGCTGCAGGTGGATTTTGGCGCCCGTTCCCGGCGTGTTGCCGACCCTTACGACGTCCCGGCGATTGTGTTCAAGGAACCCTATCTGCTCGGCGAAGGGTACCGCATGATCACCGAGGAGCTGGCGAAGCAGGACACGCTGCAGATTACCAACTCAACAGTCCAGATTCTGCTCCACGACGTCGATGAGCGGATCAACGACCGCAAATCAACAATCATCTACTTTTCGGGGCTCATGGTGTTCCTCGGACTGCTCGGCGCGTTCATGGGTCTGATGAAGACCGTGCATTCGGTTGGCGAACTCATCGGCAGCATGGACGTGTCGGGCAACGCCGGGACCGACAGCTTCGGCAAGCTGATCGAGGGCATGAAGGGCCCGCTGAACGGCATGTCGGTTGGCTTTTCGTCGTCACTCTTTGGTCTGACGACGTCGATGGCGCTGGGCGCACTCGAACGTTTCATGACGAGCGCGATGAAGGCGCTGCGCAACGAATTCGAACATTGGCTGTCCAACGTCGCCGCGCTCGAAAGCGCGCCGACTGAAACCGCACTGCCGCAGAGCGACACTGCCGATTATCAGCGCGTCGTCGGCGTCCTGCAAATGGGCGTCGAACAGCTTCGCGAAATGAACGAGGGCGTGACGGCGAACGCACGCGCCGGCGAAGTCACCTATGCGGCGATATCGGCGATGGCGAACGCCGTTGGGTCGCTCAGCCAGTCAGTCTCGGCCGCGACGGACCCGCGCCGTCTGTTGCAGCCGATAGCTGAATGCGTGTCTGAACTCTCGCGCAACCAGACCATGATGATAACCCAGGTTCAGGGCCTTGCACAAATGGTCAATGACGACCGGATTGCGGCGCGCAACATGCTCGACGGGATGAAGATGCTCGCTGAAAGGCAAGCGCACGTCGACGGACGCCAGCTTCACGACCAGCTTAACGAGATGATCGCGCTTCAGGCCGAGATTTCGTCGCGCGATCCAGTCCAGCTGTGGGCGTCGCCCGACGGTACCGTTCGCCGCGAGCCCGTCGCAAGCAGCTGGTGGGGCAAAATGAAAATGCTGATATCGACCAACCGGGCTGCAACGTCGGCCCGTGCGAGCGCGACCGAGCGAAAGCGGTTACGGCGCGAAGTGCGAAACGCCTTGCTGCTTCAGCGCAAGATGATGCGCGAGATGGAACGCACCATGAGCCGTTCGGTCGGCAAGATCGACGAGGCGCATGTTCGCGATGCACAGGCCGTGGCGCGGTTGATGGCCGAGAGCGAGAGCAACAATGCGCGCCTTGCGACTTTGATGAACCGGCTCGAAGCGGTTGGATCACCGGCGGTGCCGGGGCAGCCGCCGGCATCCGACTTATCGGGTGCGCGGCTCGAAATGGAGATGCTGCGCCAGCGTCTCGACGCCCTCCAGGACGGCCCGACGGCGCAAGACGCTGTAAATCACAGCCCTCGTGGGGTCGATGATCGTGCCGGAACAACCCCGACGCCGCGCTCTGTCGCAGGCGGCAATTAACCGAAGGAAAGGTTGACGCTCGTGGGCAAATCTCTCACCTCGCTATTCTCCCGCAAACCCAAATACCAGCGGGCCGAACAACGCCATACGTGTCAGATCGCTGGCACGCTCGTCATGGTTGACCGTTTGGTCAGCTTTGAGGGTCGCGTGATCGACTTTTCGTCGGGCGGCGCGATGTTCCGTCCGCGGCTTGTCTATCTGGTCGACCGGCGCGACGTCCCGGTGAAGCTGACCATTGGCGATCTCTCCATCGCGGGTCGCATTGTCAACACGCAACCAAGGGGTTTCGGGGTGCGATTTGACGCGCCTTTGAACGCGATCCAGATGAACGAACTCCTCGGTCGCGACACCGCGCCGAACCTTCCGCATCCGGCGCCATCGGCAGCACAGCGCGATGAAATCCCATCACTTTAATAAGTTGCTAACACCGTTTGTCAGCAACAACTTTTACGATCTGTTTACCATTAATCCCTAAAGTTCAAGATTAGGACGACGATCAGTTTCGTTTCCGCAGGACCAATTGGGAGACGTTTCGGTGGGGATGAGGATCGGGACAGGGAGGACGAACGCAAAACGTACGCTTCGCCCGACTTGCGCCACGACCTGCCAAGCGACCAAGCGACTTCCCCCACTCTCTGTTTTTGGCCTTTCGGTGTTTGTCAGCGTGATCGGCACAGCGCTGAACACAAGTGCATTGGCCTCGGCTGAGGTTGGTCCAGGATTTAGCGTCGATCCCATCATCGAAAGCATCGACCAGACGCGCATCAAGCGCGTCAAATCGTCCGAAAAACGCGCCCGGCCGGCGCGGCAGCCAGAAACCGCAACACCGGTGGAAGCGATCCAGCCCGTGGCCCTTTCGGCAGTCATTCCAGACACTCCTTCCACGCAGTCCCGTGAGCAAGTTGAAGCGATAGCCGACCCGGTGAGCCAATCGGGCTCACCTGTATCCATGCCCGTCACCGCATTTGCGGTCCGGCCGCTGACAGATTTTTCGGCCCAGCCAGTCGCCATCGACGTCGCACCTGCAATGCCGGTAGCGGCGACAACAATGCCGGTAGCGGCGACAAAAAGCCCGGCCGAGGTCGAGGCAGTACCCGCCGATACGCTGCCCCCAATGAGGGCGCTTTCGACAGGAGCCGATCGCGAGACGGCTGCCAAGAAGGCGGCCGAGGCCGATGCGCTCGCTGATCCAGGCGCGCAGCCTTCGCGCATCGGCGATATCCCTTCCGGCAAGGGCGTTGCCGCGCCCATGCCCTCGGCACCCGTGCCGGTGGTGGCGCAGTCCCCGATGCCGGCGCCCCTGCCGCCAGCACCAGCTCCCGTCGTCGCGCCGGCCCCCATCTCCGAACCCGCCCCAACAAATCCTTCACCCACCCAAGTCGCGACAGTCCCGGCGCCGATCGTCGCGCCGGCGACCCAAGGGCCGCCGCCACCCGACGCAACGTCGTTGCCACCAAAGCTCGAGATGCTCGGTCCAACGCTCGTCCCGGCAGCAGGACCTGGTGCAGCAAAACCTGTGCCCGCGATCGACCGGACGCCACCCGATAAGGCCGGCGACGTTCTGGCGACCCCGCCCAATCTGGGTGTCGAATCGCTCCCTGACGCGATCGTTGCAGCTTTGCGTGAGAATCCGGACATTCAGATCGCGCTCGCACGCCAGGATGACGCGCGCTACGGCATTCATCAGGCAAATGCTGCCTATCTGCCCAAGCTCGATGTGACTGTGGGCGTTGGTCCTGAGTTTAACCGCCCCGAAACGGGCGATTTGACAAAATTGCGGCGGAGCGAGGCCACCGCATCGCTCAACCAGACCATCTGGGACTTCGGCGTCACGATCAACGACATCAAGCGTGCGCGTGCCGATTACCGATCAGCACAATGGGCGACGCGCGAACGGATCGAGGCGATCGCCTATGATATCACTTCTGCCTATCTGAACGTGCTGCAGTCGCAAAAGCTGGTCGATCTTTCCGAACAGGAAGTTGCCGCACATCTGAAGCTTTTGAAAATGGTGACGATCCAGAACGAGCTGGGGCTCAATACTTCGGCCGACGTCAGCCGGGCCAAATCGCGCCTGGAAAACATCAAGTCGGTCCAGCTCGACTGCGAAAGTCTTTTGCAGCAGGCACGCGAGGGATATCGTCGCCTCACCAAAAGGTTGCCGGCTCGTGCCATCGACATTCCTTCGGCTGAGCCAGCCCTGCCATCAAGCCAGGATGCGGCCGTCGACCTGATCGATAAGCGAAGCCCCCGCATGGCACAGGCGATGGAGGACCGACGGTCGCTCGACCGGCAGCGGGCGAGCCAGACCGGCGCTTTCTTTCCGCGCATCGGCGTGCAGGCGCAGAGCAACTGGAAGGATGATGTCGGGGGATCGACAGGGTTTAACCGGGACGGGCGGGTCATGCTCACCCTGTCGTACAGCTTCAGCGGCGGCGCAGAAATGGCCATCCGCAAGCGGATCGGTGCGCGCCTTCGCGAGGCCGACTATGAGGTCGATCGGCGCCACCGCGAGGTGGAGCAGGATGTCCGCATCGACTTCACCGCCCTGGACGCCGCGCGGTCCAAGATCGCCACGATCGACGCGGAAATCGATTCGGCGGAGCGGGTTCAGAAACTCTACGAGCAACAGTTCCGTGAGGGACGTCGCACAGTTTTTGATCTGCTCGACAGTCAGCAGAGCTTGTTTGCCGCGCGCGCGAATCGGTTGACGAACATGACCGCCAAGCAACTGGCCGAGTTTCGGGTCCTGCAAAAGCTCGGCAGTCTGTTCGAGCTGGTCAGCGAAGGCCAGCCCTTGCCCAACCTTGTCGTGCCCGCGCCGACAAGACCACGCAAATGAGTTCGCAAGTCTGCGCCTTAGAATGATTACGCTGCCGGCAACCAACAAAATCTGCCGCTGTAATCCTAAATTTACCATGCCTCGTTAGCGTGCAACCCCATGGGTCCAAAGTTTCGGACCCGATCGATTCAAGGAACTGCGAATGGCCAAGTTCAAGGGCGCAAAATCGGGAGGAGGCAAGGGGTCCTCGATGCGTCAGGCCAAGGAGGTACATGTCGTCGAAGCTGCCGACGCGGCGCCAGACGTCGGTAGCAATGCCATCATTGCCGGAGGTGCTGTTTTTGCAGCCGGCATAAAAGTCGTCGACATGGCCGCCGACTATAAGGCGGTCCTGGACATGGCGTATGCGCCGTTCAAGATCGAGATCATCGACATCGACGTCGTCCTGGTCTTCGCCGACGGCAGCAAAATCGT
>JBMOGG010000113.1:0-10045 GCA_049318505.1 Sphingomonas sp.
CCGATCCGGACGCGCGGCACGCTGTGCGGCAATCTGTGCCATGCCGATCCAGCCTCGGAAATGCCGGCCGTCATGATCGCCGCGGGGGCGAAACTGGTTGTTGCTAGCGCCGCTAGCCGCCGAACAATCTCAGCGGCCGAGTTTTTTGTCGGTATCTATGAAACGGCGATCAAGGCCGACGAAATCCTATTGGAAGTCCGGATTCCGGTTGCTCCTTCAAACCAGCGCTTCGGCTTTGTGGAAACGAGTATGCGCCACGGCGATTTCGCTATGTGCTGCGCGGCCGTGCTCGTGACGATCAGCGGCGGAATCGTCGAGCGCTCATCGGTCGTGGTGGCCGGGATATTTGATTGTGCCACGCGGCTGACGGCGGTCGAACAGGCCATCAACGGGCGATCCCCCGAAGATATTGACCTGGCCGCCGCCGGCAGGATCGCGGCCACGACGCTCCCGATCTATGGCGATCAGCGCGTGTCCGGCGAATACAAAACCGATCTCATCAAAGCGCATGTAAGCCGCGCTATCGCGCAGGCGCTGGCGCGATCGGCACCAGGTTCGGGAGGTCTGACGTGAACAATCACACGATCAATTGCACCATCAATGGGCGCGACCGTTCGGCGCATGTGCCCGCAAGGATGCTGCTGTCCGACTTTCTGCGGCACGAGTTGCGGCTAACCGGTACGCATGTCGGATGCGAGCACGGTTCATGCGGCGCCTGCACGGTGAATGTCGATGGTCAGCCAGTTCGGTCTTGCCTCATGTTTGCCGTTCAGGTCGATGGCGCCACCCTCACCACGGTTGAGGGCCTGAGCAATGGCGATGCGCTTGGGGTCATCCAGAATGCATTCTGGGAAGAGCATGGGCTGCAATGCGGCTTTTGCACGCCGGGCATGCTGATGGTCGCCGACGACTTGTTGCGCCGCAATCCGGATCCCAGCGACGAAGACATCCGCGACGCCATTTCCGCCAATCTGTGCCGCTGCACGGGGTACACCTTCATTATCAATGCGGTCCGTTCGGCTGCCGCGCGTCTGCGCGGTGAGGCCGCACCCGCAGCCGAACTGGAGCACCCACGATGAGCACTCATCTCGACGACAACATCATTCCGGCAAGCCGCCAGAAAGAAAAGCCTCGTGAAGGGCTGCGCTGGATCGGCAAGAGCATGAAGCGCGTGGAGGACCCGCGCATATTGATCGGGAAGGGCGGCTATATCGATGACATCGTTCGAGACGATATGGCCCACGCGGCGATCCTTCCCAGTCCGTATGCCCATGCCCGGATAACGTCGATTGATGCTGAGGCCGCCCGCGCCTTGCCGGGCGTGATCGGTGTTTACACCGGCGTAGACATTGCGACCGCCGTCGGGCCTTGCGCGAGCTTTGCCAGTCCTGCCGTCACCCAGCATTGCGTCGCGATCGATCGCGTCCGACACGTCGGCGAGGCCGTCGCGATCGTCGTGGCGGAAGATCGCTACATCGCCGAAGACGCGATCGAGCTGATCGAGGTGGTCTACGAAGTCGTGCCTGCCAACGTCGATATCGAGGCCTCGTTGGCGGCAACCGGCGACGCGATCATTCATCCCGATGAACGTGAAACAAACGCCGCGCTTGAGCAGACCTTCGCATTCGGTCCGGTCGAGGAAGACTTTGCGGCTGCCGATCATATCGTAAAGCGGCGTCTGCGGTGGGGCCGGACCAGCGCGCAGGCCATCGAAACCGGTGGTGCAATTGCCGAGTATGACGCGGTGTTGGGCACATATCAGCTATGGTGCAACACCAATTTTCATGGCTTCATTCCGTTCGTGCTCGCAGGCGCGCTTCATGTGTCAGCCGCCAAGCTGAAGCTCAATGCGGTGCCCATCGGCGGCAGCTTTGGTTCCAAAGTCTTCACTCACAAGATCATGATTATGACGGCTGCGGCAGCCCGGCTATCGGGGCGACCGGTCAAGTACATTGAAGACCGCGTTACCCACTTCCTGAACTCGGACAGCCATGGCTCCGACCGTCTCTATGACGCTGAGCTCGCCCTGAAAGCCGATGGCACGATGACCTCGTTCCGGTTCAAGGTGCTCGACGATTACGGCGCCTATTTCCAGTTCGGGGTCGGCACCCATGGCAACGCCATGGCGCAAGTTACGGGGCCTTACCGGATTGGCAGCTTCGGGATGCACCTGATTGCGGTGCTGACTAACAAATGTCAGCAAGGACCATTTCGTGGCTTCGGGTCCGAGGTTACGAACTGGGTGATCGAACGGATGGTCGATGCAGCGGCGTTTGAGCTTGGCATCGACCCGATTGAATTGCGGCTGAAAAATATGATCCAGCCCGACCAGTTTCCTTACATGATCTCGACCGGGAACATCTATGATTCGGGCAACTATCAAAAAGTACTCGCCGAGGCGCAGAGCCTGATCGGATATGACAGTTGGCAAGCCAAGGCTGCGGCCATGCGCGCCAATGGCCGCTTAGTCGGCGTTGGCGTAACGACGTGCATGGAGCGATCCGTATACAGCCCGACCGAATGGTGGTCGTTAAACAAGCTCGAGACGCCTGGATTTACCCTTTCGAGCACGCCCGAGGGGGTCTCAATAAGGATCGATGTAACCGGCGAAATTTTCGTGACCATGAATTCTGGATTCGTCGGCAACAGCCCTGAAACAGTTGTGACACAGGTTGTTGCAGAGCAGTTTCAGGTCGATCCCGAGACCATCGCTATCGGCTATGCCGATTCGCATTCGGCGTTTAACGGTGTGGGTCCGCAAGGCAGTCGTTTTACGACGATGATCACGGGCGCCATCGTCTTGGCTAGCTACAAGTTGCAGACCAAGCTCAAGATATTTGCAGCACATTTGCTTGGAGTGGCAGAGGATCAGCTTGAAATCCGTGACGGGGCAGTCGCCGTGAAGGGCGATTCCAATGCCTACAAGACCATTGCCGATATTGCGATGATGGCACACATGTTTCGACTTAGTTTTCCTGATGATCCAAAATATGATTCTGGACTGGAAACTACGGCGGTTTACGATCATCCGCTATCCACGATGCCGCATCCAGAACGCAAGCATCTGGGTATCTTCTACCCCATTGTTGGGCATGTTTGTCATATCGCGGTGGTCGAAGTGGACCGCAAGACGGGCAAGGTCGAGATCCTCGATTATACCGCCGTCCACGACAATGGAACTGTGGTCAATCCTCGCACGCTGAGCGGCCAGGTACTCGGCGGGACGTGCAATGGCATTGGTTCGACCCTTTACGAGGAGTTCGCCTATAATGAGGACGGGCAGTTTTTGAATGCCAACTTCGGCGATTACGCCATGCCGACTGCCCATGAAATGCCATCACACATCAAGATCGGGCACGTTGAAACGCCGTCACCGTTCACCGAATATGGTGTTAAGGGCGGCGGTGAGGGAGGCAGGCTTGCGGCCCCTGCGGCACTGAGCTCGGCCATCGACGATGCCCTGTCTGGTCTCGGTGTCAAAGTCGAAGCAATTCCGGTGATGCCGTGGCACCTTCGTTCAGAGATACGAGCCGCGACGACCGGTCAGGCGAACTGATGGCTGTTGCAGCTATCCCAACAAGGTTGGGACGACCAAAGGGTGGATCGGCTGAAATAACGCGCGAGCGGATACTCGATGCCGCCGAGGCATTGTTTGCCGAAGGCGGCTACGAAGGAACTTCCATTCGCGATATCGCCGACCGGGCCGGTATTGGTATCGCGGTCGTTGGCTATCACTTTGGACCTAAGGAGGCTTTGTTCAATACTGTTATTGGGCGGCGCGCAGGGATCATGAATGAACAGCGCGAACACGCCCTACGTTTCGCGCGCCGCCAAGCCGGAGATGCCCCGATTGCGGTCGAAACCCTGATCCGTGGCTACGTTTCTCCGTTTGTAGAATATGCACGGCAGGGAGACGCGGGCTGGCAGAACTATGCCGTCTTAATGGGCCGGCTCGCCAATTCGCCGCGCGGTACCGAAGTGATTGCCAAGCACTACGACGCAACGGCCGGTGCATTTATCTCCGAACTCATCCAGACATTGCCGGAGGCCGATCTGGCGGCGCTGGTCGAGGGGTTCATGACCATGGTTTCGGCGATGCTCTTTATCTGCGCATCGACCGGGCGTCTGCAAGCGCTGGTCGCTGCATTCGACGGCACAACTGACAATGCAGCAATTCTCGACAATCTGATCGCTTTCAATGCTGCCGGATTTCTTGCGCTCAATGCCGGTGCCAGGCGATGAACCTGAGCGATCGTCAACGTATCGAAGCGCCGAAAGCTACCGTGTGGGCAGCGCTCAATAATCCGGAGATCCTTCGCCAGTGCATTCCTGGCTGCAAGGAGATCGAGCAGATTTCGACAACCGAGATGACGGCAAAGGCCACGATCAAGATCGGCCCGATCACAGCTACATTTGGCGGTCGCGTTACCTTTTCGGATATCGATCCCCCCAATGGTTACACAATTTCTGGCGAAGGTCAGGGCGGCGTTGCCGGCGTCGCGAAAGGCAGCGCTGTCGTCAGGCTGGAGGAAGCCGGTTCTGCAACCGTGCTGCATTACGATGTCAGAGCGGATGTCGGGGGGAAAATAGCGCAATTGGGTGCCCGGTTGATCGATGCGACGGCACGCAAGCTCGCCGGAGAGTTTTTCACTAAGTTCAGCGCAGTTGTTGCGCCGCCCCCGGGTGCGGCGGCGGAAAGCCCGCAGCCCGAGGCCCACGTTCCGCACAATCACGGCTGGTTTTCGCGCCTGTGCAATTGGCTGTTTCACAGACGACAGCAAGTAACGTGACCACGTGGGATTTTGCCGACAAGACCGTTCTGGTGACAGGCGCGACAGGGGGGATCGGCCGCGCGACTGCAGAGCTGTTCCTTAGTGCCGGCGCCAATCTGGTGCTTGTCGATATCAGCCCGGCCGCGCTCACGGATATGGTGGCGCAGATCGATCCGACGAGGGTAAGAACAATCAGCGTCGGGGCTGATGTGACACAGATGGAGGCCTGCGTGTCCGCCGTGGCCAGCGCTGTTGCGCGATTTGGCGGCATCGATGTCCTCGTGCCGAGTGCGGGAATTTATCGCGACGAGATGTTCGCAACCATGACGCCCGAACAATGGCGCCAGACAATGGCGGTAAACCTCGACGGCGTTTTCAACATCATCCGGGCCTCGCTTCCGGCGATGCGGCCTCAGGCATCGATCATTAATCAGGCATCGCGTGCTGGGCACAGCGGCGGCAGCCTTGGCCATGCGCATTATGGCGCCACCAAGGGCGGCATCCTGGCATTGACACGCGGCTTGGCGCGGGAGCTGGGTCCCAGGATACGTGTCAACGCTGTCTCGCCAGGTGTGATCGAAACCCCAATGACGGCCGAAGCGCTCGTCACGACCGGGGATGAAGTGATCCGCCAAACTCCACTCGCGCGCTTCGGCTCGGCCGGCGAGGTGGCATCGGCCATCGCCTTCCTCGCCAGTGCCGAAGCGACATTTATCACTGGCGAAACCATTCATGTGAATGGCGGCATCTACATGGACTGAGCACTGACGAACCCAAGCCAGCCTTGCGGCAACGCATCAGCAGCGGGATCGAGCAAAAGCGTGACACAAGCGCCGAGCAAGGGCTGGCCGAAGCGTTTGATCTGATCGGCCAAAGCGGATTGCCGATCAAGGTCAGCGGCGATTGTGCGGCGCGACGATAGGCAGTGTTCATCGTCGGCCCATGCAACCAGCATTGCGGCCTTGGGCAGGTCCGTGCCAGTCACCAGATCAGCAATCAGCAAAACCTTGCCGCCGCGCAGTTCTAGCTGGCGTCCTAGTGCGCGCAATTCATCGCTGACGGCCGCAGCTTGCCCATTAGCCACCCGCGTCAACACGAGCTCGTGCACGCCTCCAGTAGCGGTATTGGACGCAGTCGGCTGCCAGCCCACGCATGGACGCAGAAAAGTGATATCGATTGCTTCGACGATGTCGGAGGCCCCGTTCGACCGGGCCCGGACGATTGGCCAGTCGGGATCGGCATAAAAGTTTCGCCATTGGGCCTCGCGCTGCGCAAGGTCGCGATACCCGATCAGATAGACAAAGCCCTGATTTCCGGCGTTCGCACGGGCAGTCCAACGCCCCCTGATTTTGATCCTGTGGCGCTTGAGCAGCGGCGGAAGATGCTCGCGAAACCGTGTGTGGATGTCCGCGATCCGTCCGGGAGCGATGGCATATTGGCGCATTTCCCATATCATTGAATATCTCCATACATCATATGATGATGATGAAATCACTATTTGCGATAAGATCATCCAAGTGCTACGGCATTTCGGCGAATGCAACGAGAAGTTTTGGCCTTTATGAAATCAACGATCAATGACGCGGCCGACGCCAACTTCCTGCGGGAGATGCTCATACAAACCGCCTTCATTCGTGCGTTTGAAGCAAAGACGCTCGCTTTCACGCAATCAAATCCTCCCATTGTTCAGGGCTCGGTGCATTTGTGTGCGGGTCAGGAAATTGTCCCATTGGGCGCGGTGGCTGCCTTGCGTCATGACGACCAGATCCTCTGCACCTATCGCGGGCATGCCTGGGCCCTTGCATCAGGCCTAGACCCCTATGCGGTGATGGCCGAAATCTGTCAGAAGGCCGATGGCATCAACGGCGGTCGCGGCGGTTCGGCCTATATGATGGCGCCGCATACACGCTTTATCGGCGAGAATTCGATCGTGGGAGCCAGCACGACGATTGCGTGCGGCATTGCCATGGCGAACCTTGCTGCGGGTAGCGGCCGCGTTGCCGTCGTCACCATAGGTGATGGAGCTATGAACCAGGGGTCCGTGCACGAAGCAATGGCGTTTGCCGCGGTCCGCAAGTTGCCGGTCATTTTCGTGGTTGAAAACAATGGCTGGTCCGAGTTGACGGCCACGTCAGACATGTTCCTGCTCGACCGGCTGGCACAGCGGGCAAAGGGCTATGGGATACCGTCTGCAACCATCAACGGTACCGATCCGTCGGTGGTGCGTGATAGTTTTGCGCTAGCGGCCGAGCGCGCGCGCGCGGGCGAGGGGCCAAGCCTGCTCGAATGCATGGTACCCCGTTTGTGGGGCCACTATAACCGCGATATGGAGCACTATCGCAGCAAAGAAAACCGCGCCGCAGACGAAGCGCGCGATCCGCTTAACCTGCTGCGCAATCGCCTGGTCGCCGCAAGCCAGATGAGCGACGCGGCGGCCGATGCGCTGATCGCTGAACAAACTGCCAAGGTCGACGCTATAGCAGCCAGGGTGATGGCGTCGCCCGCGCCCGATCCTGCTACCGCGCGCGACCATGTCCTGTCGCCGCGCGCCGAGCCGGAGGCAGAGGCGCAGCCGCTCGCCACGCAGGAGCTATCTTATGTACAAGCGGTGACAGCCGCGCTGCGCGACATCCTCGAAAGCGATCCGCGAGCGATTGTCTATGGCGAAGATGTCGGCAAAGCTGGCGGTATCTTCCAGGCGACGCGGTATCTCCAGCGTGACTTAGGTGCCGACCGTGTATTCGACACACCCATTGCCGAAAATGCAATCTTGGGATCCGCCGTCGGCGCCGCGATCGGCGGCCTCAAACCCATCGTTGAAATCATGTGGGCGGATTTCATCTTTGTGGCGCTTGACCAGCTTATCAATCAAGCAGCCAATATCCGATACATCACCGGCGGTACGACGAATGTACCCATGGTCGTACGGACGCAGCAGGGCGTAACGCCCGGATCCTGCGCGCAGCATTCACAGTCGATCGAGGCAATCCTCACGCATATCCCCGGGCTGAAAGTCGCGCTGGCGGCTACGGCAGGAGATGCCTATGCTATTTTGCGCGCAGCCGCCGCCGATCCCGACCCATGCGTTGTCATCGAAGCGCGCAGCCTCTATCAGGTCAAAGGCGACGTTACCCGGACCACCGGCAACGAAAGTGTTGGCAAGGCGCGCGTGCGCCGCGAGGGTAGCGATATTGCCATCATCACCTGGGGTGTGATGGTTGATCCCGCGCTTGCCGCCGCCGCTGCGCTCGCCAAAACCGGGATCGAGGCGGCGGTCCTCGATTTGCGCTGGCTCAATCCGCTAGACGAAGGCCTCTTACGGCGCGTGGTTGCGTCCGCAGGCGGCCGTATGCTTGTTGTTCACGAGGCGGTACGCACGTGCGGTTTCGGCGCTGAACTACTCGTGCGCGTGCAGGAAATGTTCGGCGACGAACTTGCTATACAGGGCCGGCGTCTGACTACGCCCGATGTCAGGATGCCATCTGCTCCAGGACTCCAGACTGCGCTTCTCCCCAATGCCGAAAGCATCGCCCGGTTAGCCACAAACATGGTCAGGCCCTCATCGTCGACGCCGGTGCGCGCCGATGCCGCATAGCTGTGGGCATTCAAGCGCAGCCCGTTCGGGCCTAAGGCTCGGTGGGAGCGTAACATGGCAGTGATCGCGGGCAGCCGCGCGCTTGTCACGGGCGCTGGATCAGGCATTGGCCGGGCAGTGGCGATCCGTCTGGCATCGCAAGGATGCCGTGTTGCCTTGGTCGATATCAATCGTGCAAGTCTCGATCAGTTGGCAAGCGAGATCACAAGAGACGGCGGCGTGGCAACGCCGATCACCGCCTCGGTTGCCGAGCCGCCGGACGTAGACCGCGCATTCGGCGAAATGGACGCCGCATTCGACGGGATCGATATTCTTGTGAACAATGCCGGCATCACCGGTAACAGGGCAACCCTGGATCTGGACCACGACACATGGTCCCGTGTGATCGCTATCAACCAGAGTGGCACCTTCTATTGCGCGCAGCAGGCGGGGCGGCGGATGCAGAGCCAGGGGGGCGGGATCATTGTCAACGTCGCATCGATCTATGGGCTGGTGGCCGCGCCCGCGCGGCTGGCTTATGGTGCGTCCAAGGCAGCCGTTGTCATGATGACAAAGATACTGGCAGTTGAATGGGCAAAACATAACATACGGGTGAATTGCGTGGCACCCGGGTACGTCGAAACGCCGGGGACGAATCTGCTCGCGGAAGCCGGCGTTATCGACCTTCATGCTTTGCGCCAACGCACCCCTCAAGGTCGTCTGGCTCAGCCCGAAGAAGTGAGTTCGGCCATTGTTCGTTTTTGCGACGAAGAGTCCGCTCACACTACGGGTCAGGTTTTGGCGGTTGATGGCGGATGGTCCGCATATGGCTATATTTAACTGTCGCCAACCATGATTAGGGATAGTGTAGGCAATGGCGCTCCGTCGGCTGGGCACGATGACGAAAGCATCAGGCCTTGGCCACTTTACGGCATTGTCGACGACATACGTCCGGCCATGCGCCGGCTGCGTGATGCCAATGAGGCCATGGTTCTTGCCACACTTTATAACACCGATGGACCTGCACCGCGCGCAGCCGGAACCCAAATGCTGTTTGGACGAACACTGCGACAAGGGTATTTTACCGGCGGTTGCGTAGAAGATGATCTCGCGCGGCACGCAGCGGATGTCATGTCCACAGGCGAGAGTCGTCAAATTCGTTACGGGCAGGGCAGCCCATGGTGGGATATCAGACTCGCATGCGGCAGTGGCATCGATATCTTCCTCGAAGCCGTTGAGCCTGATGATGCTAGTCTTGCTGCGCTTCTAGAGTTTTACGAGCGTCGCGCACCCTGTATTTGGCAATCTGGCGCTCAGAATCGACTTTGTGTCGCCGCTCCGCTTGAAATTCCATCCGCGGCCATTCAGTCAGCGCCGTTCCAGTATACGAAATACTATCAACCAGCCCGTCGCCTCATCGTCTTCGGCGATGATCCGACGGCGTTGGCGCTGGCGACAGTGGCGAGTCAATCCGGGTTTGAAACGCACCTGGTCACGACCAATGGTCCGATCGAGCCGCCGCCGATCAATGGCATTTCCTACCACAGGAGCACAGCCGAATACGTTTTGAGAACCCAGCCGCCTGACCCCTGGACCTCGATTGTCATCACTGCTCATGATACCGATCATGTTGATATCATTCTTAAAAATGCATTTCGGGGTCAGATAGGCTATCTTGGTGCGGTTGGTTCGATCAGTC
>JBMOGG010000114.1:0-10036 GCA_049318505.1 Sphingomonas sp.
GAACGGCGCTGCCGCCGAGCCGCCGATTGCCAACGGGCCCGCCATCGCCGGCAGCGCGGTGCCGGTTGCCACTTCCCGGCCACCGACGAAGAGGTGCGAAGCCTGTCCATCCGACGTGACCGCGACATGCGTCCATTGCCCCGCGGCCAACGCCGCCGGAGCCGCGACGCGCGCACCGGCGCTGACATAGGGCACACCCGCGGCGAGCCCAATGACAACGCCATCGCGGGCAAACAGCGCCTGGTCGGCGCCTGGCGCATCGAGCTTCACCCAGGTCGAGAAGGTAAACCCGCCCGCCGGCGTGGCGAGCGAGGGGGTTGCTGCCACGACCATGCCGGTGCTGGCAACGAACTTGCCGCCGCGCCCGATGATGGCACCATCATCGATCGACGAGGGGCCATTGGCGGGGTTGTTGGCGTATGACGTCTTGTCTGTTGTCGGTGTCCCCGGCGCCTCGTCATAGTGGAGGACGAGGTTATAGTCGGGATCGAAAGTGCCGCTGGTGTTGACGGTCGCCGGCGCGCTCTTGTTGCCATGATAGACCCAGATCGGCAGCTTTTCACCGCCGGCAAGCTTGGGCACGTCAACCCAGACATTCGCCACGCCAAGCAGGACATCGAAGTTTTCGATATGGAAGGTCAGCGGCGTCTTGTTGTCGCCGGCGACAATCCGCAGGTCGGCGCCATTGTCGGCTGACCCGTCGAACGAAAAATTGCCCGAATGCAACCGCACCAGGACGGGTGATCGCCCGATCGGCCCGCTGATATTGGTCCCCGACGGGGACGTATCGACCGAGACCGGAGTGCGGAATGGCCAGTCCTTTTGCCACCAACTGGTGCCCTGTTCACCGCAACCGGTGAGCGTCAGGGTGGCGGCGACGAGGCCGAAAACTGCCAGGCGCTTCATGGCCGGGTCTCCTGTTGAAAATTGATGATCGACATGGTCAGAATTCCGCCTTGACGGAAAAGGTCAGCATGCCATCCCCGACCTTGCTGACGGCGCCGTCGATCAGCGCCCAGCCGAATGCGACATCGCCCTTGAGGTAGCGAAACAACTGGAACCGGCCGCCGGCGCCGGCGCTGAGCAAGCTGAAATTGTCGATCTGGTCGGGCAAGGGCGACCGCACGCGGACGAAGCCGCCATCAACAAAAGCAAAGAACCGCAGTTCATCGACAAAACTACCGAGCGTCGAAGCCAGCGATGGGCTGCGCAATTCAAAGCTGCCGTTAACGCCGTCGTCGCCCACCGCTTCAGACTGAAAATAGCCTCGCACCGACGAATTGCCGCCGACGCTGAACTGTTCGTTGGTTACCAGCGGCGAATCGGCAAACTGACCGTTAAGGCGGACGAAGGCTGAAAAATCGCGGCCTAGGGCGCGGGTGTAATCCACATCCGCGTTGACATGGACGAAGTTGCCGATGCCGTTGAAGCGCTGCGCCTGAACGTCCTGCGCGGTCGAACCAAAACCGCGCAGACCTGCCGTTGCCGCAACCGTAAGGTTGAAGGCCGAGGTTTCTGTGACGCTTTGCCGGCTGTAGCTGATCACCAGCGGCACGTAGGAGATCGGGGTCTGGATCAGACCGGGCGGAGTATCGGGCCCCGTCGGCACCAGAATATCCTGGTCGAAATCTTTCCAGTCGAAACCAAAGGTCAGCGACTGTTCCGTGCTGCCAGGAAAGCGATAGATGGCCCGCGTTCCGACCGCATAACCATTGCCCAGAACCTGCGAACCGCCCAGCGCTGCGACGTTGCTGTTCGATTTGAAGGCGTACAGCAACAGCGTCCAGCGCGAACCCAGCAATGGCGCCATATAGGAGCCAGAAATGACTTCGACTTCTTCGCGATTGCGCGGCGAAATCAGATAGGAAGCGGAGATCGTGTGCCCCGCCTGCCAAAGGTTGGTGTAACGCACACTGCCCGCGAGACGCAGATCGGACGTGGTGTTGTTGTGATCATTGTTGAGCTCGAGCGTGGCGTGCAGCGGCAAGCTGTCCCGCACGCGCAGATCGACATCAATCGTGCCGGGGATCTTGCCGGCCTTGATCGAAGGCGTCACCTCGCGGTCAGGGAAGCGATTGGCCGCTGCAAGCTGGGCCTGCGCCGCGGTGAAATCGGGCACGGCACCAGCGGTCAGCGCCGGAACCTGCGCCAGCACGACCGATGGCGCATGATATTTCGACCCGGTGACCCGCACCTGGCCAATGGTCGCCTCGGTCACTTTCAGTTGCACAATTCCGGCGAGGAAACCCTCGTTTGGTTGCGGCGGGATTTCGACCAGCACCGATTCGAAACCACGCGCCTTATAGGCATCTTCCAGCGCCTTGCGGGCTGCTTCGACATCGGTTGCGGCCCGGTCCGGCCCGGCAAACGGATAGACGGCGTTCTCGACCGTGGCGGCATCGAGCCGGCTCACGCCGGAAACATCGAAGGCGGCTATTTCGAACCGGTCAGGCGCGCTGCGCGCCGGGACGAGGGCAGTTTCGGGCACGACGCGGTCCTGCGCGGCGGCCGCATCGGCCACCAGTAGGGCGAAAGCGACGGGCAAGACCCAACCGCAACGCAAATATTGCAAGGAAAACGACATACGAAAAAAGCTTGCCCGGCCGGAATCCGAGACGCCCATTCGCCCCCTGTTTCCGCAATAGCAGCCAATTCATTGTAGTTTTTTTACCCATTTGTTACGAAACAGCTTCGCAATCGCAGTTTCGGCGCAAAGCGACCGTGTTACAAAACTGTCAAGAACAACGACTAACGGTCGTGCCTTCGCAATCGGCGTCGATTCGCCAACAAGGTATTCAAAGTGACCGTCGTCCACGTCATCAGCCTGCCCGGATCGGCGCGCCGGGACGCAATGGCGCGGCAACTGTCCCAGGTTGACGGCCTGGACTGGCGCTTCTTCGATGCCGGTCGCACGCCGCCGGTCTCGATCCCCTACCATCCCGCCGCTGCAAGGCGCGCCATCCGGCGCGAACTCACGGCCGGCGAGCTTGGCTGCTATGGCAGTCACCTGGCGCTGTGGCGCGTCATCGCCAATGGTGACGACGAGGCCGCCATTGTTCTGGAGGATGACCTGCTCATCGATCCGGGTTTCTTTGCCGACTTGCCGGCCATCGTTTCGGCTCTGGCGGAGCATCCCTTTGTCCGCCTGCACGCCAAGGCGCCGACAGCGGCGCGCATCATCGGCCGTGTCGCCGGCCGCCACGTCGTGCGCTATCGCGGCGCCGCAATCGGCGCGCAGGGTTATATATTGCGGCGCGAGGGCGCACAAAAATGGCTGGACTCCATCACCACTGTCGTCAGGCCGGTCGATGACGAGATGGAACGCTATTGGGCGCATGGCATCGCCAATATCGGCCTGCATCCCTTTCCGATTATCGAGCGGGTCGGGCCATCGACAATCGAGGACAGCCGCCGCGGCATCAGCCCGCCACGCTGGCACGAATTCGGCTGGCAGGCGCACCGGGCCGTGGAAAGCGCCCGCCGCCGGCTGGCGAACCTGCTGAACTGACATGGCAGCCAGACCCGTCACCAAGCCACCGATACACGTTCGCGTGCGCAACCGCTGGCGCCGCTATGGCGAAATGCTCCGCCGCATCGGCCCGGCGCCGCAGGCGGAACGCTATGTCTTCATCGTTACCTATGGCCGCACCGGCTCAACGGTGCTCCAAAAGCTCCTCAACACTATGCCCGGTGTCTATGTTGCCGGCGAAAACCACGGCATCGTGCGTGGGCTGTTCGAAGCCTGGCGCAATGCCGTGGTCCTCCAGGATCGCTATGGCCATGGTCATCAGGCCGTCGACGACCCGTGGTACGGCGCCCTCGCGGCGGATCCCGACGCCCTTGCTGTCCAGTTGCGCCAGGCGTTTCTCACGACGATCCTCAAGCCGCCGCGCGGCAGCCGGATAATCGGGTTCAAGGAAATCCGCTATCTCGTGCCGGACCTCGCCGAACAATTGGCCTTCATGGCGATGGCGTTCGCGCCAGCGGCGTTCGTCTTCAACCGCCGGTCGGTCGATGCCGTTGCCAAATCGGGCTGGTGGAAAGAGGCCGACAAGGACAAGCTGACGGCCGATGTCGCGCGCTTCGACGCCATCACATCGGCCTTCGCCGCCGCCAACCCGGATCGCTGCGTCATGCTCGACTATGATTGCTGGACCGTCGATCCCGAAGCGCTGCGCCCGGTGCATGATCTGCTCGGCGCGCCTTTTGACAGCAACCGTGTCGCCGAACTGCTGCAAGTTCGGCTGATGCACATGCAGCCGCGTTGACAGCGACGTTATCGCAGCAGTTGCGCCCGCCAATAGCCCAACGCACCGCGCAATTCCCCGACCAGCAGCGCCGGCCGCGCCCTGACCCGCGATGGCAGGCCCGCCCAGGCGCGCAGGCCAGCGCGAAAACCGCCAGAAAGTGTCAGCAGCTTGGCATGAAAAGCCCCGCGCCCGACGTCATAACCCTGGTACAGCCCGGCGATATCGGCCTTGCGACGACCATGGTGGTGAAAGACCACCATCGCCGGATCATAGGCGCCCGCCCAGCCTGCCAGTGCCACACGTTGCGCCGCGTCACTGTCCTCGCCCGCCGGAAAGCGCGCGCCAGCGCCGAGCAAGGGGTCAAAAGGCTGTCCAGCGGGGGCAATCCCGTCAAGCGCTGTCCGGCGGAACCCCAGGTTGGCGCCCTTTACCAGCCCGGTGGCGAGAAACGCCCGCGCGGGAAAGCGCTCAGGAACCGTCGATTCATTGATCGTGACCAGGGCATCATCGGGGTCAAACAGGCGCACCCGGCCGGTGACAAAGCCGATTGCCGGATCCGCAAATGCGGCGCGGGCGGCGTCGAGAAGATCCGGCGCCACATAGCAATCGTCATCAGTGAACAGAATCAGGTCGCCGCGTGCGGCGGCGACGCCGGCATTGCGGGCGTTGCTCAGCCCCGCTACCGGTTGCGACACCGCAACAACGTGAAGATCATGAATCTTGGCAAAGCTGCGGATGACGGCCAGCGTTCCATCCGTTGAGCCATTGTCGACGACCACCAGTTCCCAGTCATCATCGTGAACGATTGCGGCTACTGCGGCGAGGCAGCGACTCAAGGGCTCGGCGCGGTTGCGGGTACAAATGATCAGCGAAATTGTCATCAAGCTCGTCTAGCCGGTTTCAACATGCCCGTTATGCTGCGGGCATGACGATCTCGTGAATGGCTGCAGGAACCCACGCCGACAATGTCACACGGTTCGATCGTCACACGGATCACGCGGTCGGCGCGCTGGGCTTTTGTCGAAAGCCTGCTCAGCGCGACCGCATCGCTGGGGACGGTTCTGGTGCTGGCGCGTTTTGTCGGCCCGGCAGAGTTCGGCCGCGCCGGAATTGCTGTCGCGATCTCAGCGATCATCCAGACCATATTGCTTGGCGGCATGCCGGATGCGATCGTGCGCGCGCCTTCGGCCCATACGCGGCTTACCGATTCGGTCTTCTGGTCGGTGCTGGCGCTCGGCGCTTGCGGCGCTGCGGTGATTGCTGCCATCGGGCTGGCAACCGGCAGCTGGTGGCAGGACCCAAGACTCGGCGCGCTGATCGCTGTCCAGGGGCTGACAACCCTCGCCGTCGCCGCAGCTGCTGTGCCCACCGGGCTGCTGTTGCGCAAGATGCGAACCCGTGCGCTCGTCAACCGCACAGCGATGGCAAAGCTGGCCGGGCTGGCCGCGTCGGTTGGTTTCGCGTTCGCCGGCTATGGCGCCTGGGCGGTGGTATTCGGCAATCTGTTTTCACAGGGCTTCGGGTTGCTGCAGCTGTTGACCAGCATGCGCCGCCCACGCTGGCGCGTCGATGATCCGGCGCTGGCGCAAACCTTGCAGCTGGGCGTTCTGGCCGGTGCCCAGCAAACCCTGGGGACCCTGGCGACGCGCGGCTTCGTGCTGGCGTTCGGTATCGCCTATGGTGCCCATGCCGTCGGCCTGTTCAACTTTGCCCTGCGGTTGGTCGAGGAGAGCTGCGGCCTGGTCATCACCACCCTGCGCCGCGTGACGGTCACATCATTCGCTGCTGCAAAACGCAGCGGGGTCGATATGAAGCCGCTGTTCGTGCGCGGAACCAACGTCATCGCCTATGCCACGGCACCGCTGTTCCTGGGCGGCGCAGCCGTCGCGCATGACGCGGTGGAACTGCTGTTCGGGCCGCAATGGCTGGGCGCGGTGCCGGCGCTGCAATTGATGCTGTGCATGTGGGTGCTGCGGTCGACCCGCATGCTGGTCAACGCGATCATGGTCGTCGATGGTCGCCAGCGCGCCCTTGTCGGCTTCGGGCTGATCGGCCTTGCAGCGACGGCGATAGCCTTTTTCGTTTCGCTGCCCTTTGGCGAACGCTGGACGACGCTCAGCTATGCCGCGACCCTGTTCGGCGTGGTGTTCGGCGGCACGGCTTTTGCCCGCCAGTCGGGCATTGGCTTTGGCACCCAGGTTCGTGCCGGGCTGACCCCGATCCTGCTCGCTGTCACGATGTGGGGCGCGGTGACGGTGCTGCGAACAGGACCGCTAGCTGGTCTGCCGCCTGCCCTGCGCCTGGGCACCGAAGTCGTTGCCGGCCTTGGCATCTTCCTGGCTTTGGCAATGATCGTCGACCGGCCTGGCCTCGCCCGGTTGCAACGTCTCGCCCTCCGGCGCTGATCAGTTGAAGAACAACAGGTCGGCGCCCTGTGTCGTCGCCAGCCCGGCGTAGCGGGCCTCGAAAGTCGTGACGTCATGCACCGGGCCCGGCGCATCGAGATCGATGAACTGCCGATAGCCCGCAATCGCTTCGTGAAACGCCGCATAGCCGCCGACGCGCCGCAGCGAATAAGGCCAGTATTCGGTTACCAGCGGCGGCCGCGCCGCCAGCACCTGGCGCGCTCCCGCCAGCACAAAGCCTTCAAAGCCCTGCGTATCCATCCACAACAAGCTTGGCGGGCCGGTTTCCTCAGCGATCCTGTCGATGCTGCGCATCGGCACCTCGATCCGTGGACGCCGGCTTTCGCCCTGCTCATCAGCGATGATGTCGGCTGCCGGTGCGACTCGGTGGTCACCCCAGTTGCGTTCGTTGACCTCGAGCATGACGCTGCCGCCATCGTCGGCGGCTGCCGCGCATTCGACGACGGTGATCCGGTCGTGAAGGCCGTTCAGGGCGATGTTGGCGCGCAGCAACCGGCAATTGTGCGGGTGCGGCTCGATGGCGACCGCCGTTGCCGCCATGCCGCGTGCTACCGCCGGCACGCAGATCGTGCCGATGTTGGCGCCGATATCGAACAGCCGTTCGGTGCGATCGCCCATCAGACCGCGCGCGCGCAACATCGCGACGGCATGTTCGAATTTGTGGAAATCGAAGCTGCCGGACCGATAAACCTCGCGCGAGATAATGTCGTCGCGGCAGTTGACCACCAGCGTCTCGTGCTGGCCATCAACGACAAAATGCCCGGCCGCACTGCCGCGCAAGGCGGAAAAGGCGATGTCGCGGACATGCCGGTTGCCGACACCCCAGAACAGCCGGCTCGCCGGGCCGAACAGCAGGGCTGACCCTGCGACACGCGCGGTGCCGCGCAATCGTGTCGCCAGGCCGCGATGCCGCTGCTGAAAGCGCGACAAGGCGCCGGGCGTTGAATCAGTAGCCATCGTTCCGCCCGGTCCCGTCGCTGACTATCGAGCGCGCCGATCCGGCCAGTCCGATAAAATTCATATCATGCTGCTGTGAAAACCGGGGCAGGCGATGACCGGGCGCGGTTCGCGCAACCTGCCGCCGCGCAGCAGCAGGATCGCCACCAGCAACACGGGAATTGCCAGGGCGAAGGGATCGACATCCGGGATCGACGAGGGCAATGGCGCGGAAGTTGCCGTTGCAGTTGCCGTCTCGCCGGCATCGCGAGCGATCACAACATCATTCGCTGCCGTGTCGATTACCACGATTGCGTTGGCCGGCATCGCCATCAACAGCACCGCAGCTACCGCCAGAAGTTTTTGCACAAGGCCCCCGTTGCAGGTCGACACGCCTCTCCCCTGCCCGGCGCTGGTGACGATCAGGCTGCACAATGATGAACTATTTGTGATTCCACCGCGCTGGGCACCGCGATTCCCACTCTTCGGCCACGGTCGTCACATAAGCTACACATACAATGCCTAGCGAGGCGGCACACACCGCACACCCCGCGACAGGCTGTTGCCGGGCATCGTATTGGAAACACATTCGTGATGGCTGCAACCGGGCTGGTGGAACGTTTCCAACGCCGCGACATCGTCGTTGGAGTCATCGGCCTTGGCTATGTCGGCCTGCCGCTGTGCTGTGCCGCCAGCGCGGCAGGCCTGCAAGTCATCGGCTTCGACGTCGACGCAGCAAAGCCAGCAGCGATCGCGGCCGGGCGATCCTACCTGAGCTCGGTTCCAGCAGCAGCCTTTGCCGACCATGTGACATCGGGTCGGTTCAGTGCCACGACCGATTTCACGCGTCTGGCCGAAGCCGATGTTGTCGTCATCTGCGTCCCCACACCGCTGACATCGCACCGCGAGCCTGACCTGTCGTTCGTCGAGGCCACAGCCCAGGTCATCGCCCGGACCTTGCGCGCCGGCCAGCTTGTCGTGCTCGAGTCAACCACCTGGCCGGGCACCACCGACGAAGTTGTCAGGCCCATTCTCGATGCGACCGGGCTGCTTTCGGGGCGGGACTATTTTCTGGCATTCTCGCCGGAACGCGAGGACCCGGGCAATGCCAGCTTCAGCGCCAATAACACGCCAAAAGTCGTAGGCGCCGACGACGACGTTGCCCGCGAACTGGCGACGCTCTTTTACGCCGCCGTCACTGCGTCAGTCGTCGCGGTGTCATCGACCCGCACTGCCGAAGCGACGAAACTGACGGAGAACATCTTTCGTGCCGTCAACATCGCGATGGTGAACGAGCTCAAGCAAGTCTATGACGCGATGGGCATCGACGTCTGGGAAGTCATCGAAGCCGCCAAGACCAAGCCCTTTGGTTTCATGCCCTTTTATCCAGGGCCCGGGCTTGGCGGCCACTGCATCCCCATCGATCCCTTCTACCTGACATGGAAGGCGCGCGAGTTCGAAATCGCCACCAGGTTCATCGAACTGGCCGGGGAGGTCAACACGAGCATGCCGCGCTATGTCGTCGAACGGCTGGCGCAGGCGCTCGACATGCGGTTTGGCAAGGGCTTGCGCGGTGCGCGGGTGCTGCTGCTTGGGCTCGCCTACAAGAAGAACGTCAACGATATCCGCGAATCCCCGGCGCTCAAGCTGATCGAACTGCTGAATGCGCGCGGTGCCCTGGTCGATTACGCCGATCCGCATGTGCCGGAAATCGGTGCGTCGCGTGAACATGGCCGGCTGGCCGGCATGCAGGCAGTTAAGCCGCACGGCGCGGCGCTGGCGGACTATGACGTTGCGGTGATCGTCACCGATCATGACGCGTTCGACTATGCTGCCATCCTCGCCGGCGTGCCACTGGTCATCGATACGCGCAACGCCTGCGCGCGGCGCGGGCTGGACATGGCAAAGGTCGTCAAGGCGTAGGTTCGGCCAGCGGCGGAATGTGGATCCAGCCGCGGCCCGCCGGCGCCTGTCGCCGGTCCCAGCGATAGCCGTGGCGGCTCAGCGCATCCCAGGCCAGCACCCAGGCGAAACGACTGTCGATGACATAGGTCGCCGGCTTTCCGGATCGTTCGACATCGATCGTCAGCACCGCGTGATATTCGCGCGCTTCGGTCCAGACCAGTGCCAGCCGCAGGCTCGACGCAGGCCAGCCCAACGTCAGCAGAGCGGCGCGCGCCTGCAGCGCCTTGTCCTCGCAATCGCCGCCGGCCGCATCGGCCGTCTCCCAATAATCGGCACGGCGGAATTTTTCGATGTCACGGACATTGTCGAGCCCGAATACAGCCCGACTGGTGTCGACAAGCTGTTGCCAGCGCTGACCATCGAGTGCGACCGGCGCGGCCGCAAGCTTGCCAAGCGGCAAGGTCATCGTAAGCGATGTGCCGAGGCCCTTCAGGGCTTGAAGTTCCACGGCATGAGATG
>JBMOGG010000115.1:0-10006 GCA_049318505.1 Sphingomonas sp.
CAGGTGTTCGGGTGGGAGATGTCTGCGTGTGCATCGATGCTGACATAAGGCGAGAGTGCCTCTATCCCAACCCCTCGTTTCGACGCACTCGCTAACCCCTGGTGAAGACCGCCGCGCAGGTACGCATGACGGCGGCATGGCGGGTGGCAACCGCCCTGACGTCATCGCCATAGCCCCCGCCCATGACGCTCGCGAGCGGGATGCCGAGGCGCCGGGCAGTTTCGGCGACATGGGTATCGCGCGCGGCGATGCCGGCATCGTTCAGAGAGAGGCGTCCGAGCTTGTCCGCGACATGCACGTCCACGCCTGCCTGATAGAGAATCAGGTCGGGCCGGTTCGCCTCGATCAGCGTGGCCAATGCGGGGACGAGCGCCGCGAGATAGGCGTCGTCGCCCGTCCCGTCCGGCAACGCGACATCAAGTGTCGAGTGCGCCTTGCGCGCCGGAAAGTTCTTGTCGGCGTGGACCGACAGCGTGGCAATCGAAGGGTGACCGGCAAGGATCACGGCCGTCCCGTCCCCCTGATGGACATCGCAGTCGACGATCAGGATGCGGGGTGCATCGCCCTCACCCGCAAGGCGCAGCGCCGCCACCGCCAGATCATTGAATACGCAAAAGCCCGCACCAGTGCTGGGCAGCGCATGGTGGCTACCCCCAGCCGCATTGGCCGCATAGCCGTGTTCCAGCGCCAACCTTGCCGCAAGCCACGTACCGCCGGGGCTAAGCCGGGCGCGCCGTGCAACGTCGGGCGTGATGGCAAAGCCGATCCGCCTTTCGATGGCGGAGACGACCCTCGCGTTGAGAACTGCCTCGACATAGACAGGGTCATGTGCCGCCTCCAGCCATGCACGCGACATCGGCTCAGGCTCGTATTCAGTCAGGTCGCCTTCCCCCCGCAACACATCCATCACCGCGCCATATTTACTGAACTGATGCGCACCACCGCTTGCGGTTACGACATAATCGGCGTGGTGGACGACGTGGAGCATGTACCGATGCGTTACGCGAACACATGCTTTCGCGCGAGCGCAACTTACGTTAGCGATAAGCCAAACCGGAGAGAAAAGATGACCCCCAGCAACCGCCCTGACGTCAATGCCTTCCTGGCGTTCCTCAACAATGTACCTGGCCCCAAGATGCACGAACTGCCGCCCGAGGCCGCGCGGATGACGATGGTCGCGATGCGCACCGTGGCGGAGCTTGAGACCGGGCCGCTTGCGATGATCAAGGACCTCGAGATTCCTGGCCCGGCGGGCTTGATTCCGGCGCGCCTGTATGATGTGCGAGAGACACGTGAGGCAGGGCCGGTCATGGTATTCTTCCATGGCGGTGGCTTCGTGATCGGCAATCTCGACACGCATGAACCATATTGCGCAGAAGTTGCGCGTACGCTCGACGTACCGGTCATCGCCATCGATTACCGGCTGGCCCCAGAACACCCTTTCCCCGCTGCGCCCGATGATTGCGAAGCGGCAACGCGCTGGATCGCGGGGAGCCCCGCAGCGCTCGGCCGCACGGTGACGGGCCTTGTGACGTCAGGCGATAGCGCCGGCGGCAACCTTGCGATCGTCGTCGCAATGGCGCTGCGCGACAGGCCTGCCGCCGTTCCGGTCATCGTTCAATTCCCGATCTACCCGGTTGTCGATGGCAGCCCCGACTGGCAATCCTTCGCCGATCATGGCGAGGGCAAGCTGCTGACGCATGAGGCGATGGCGTATTTCAATGCGGCCTATAAAGCCGAAGCCGATCACATTCGTGCCTATCCGCTGCGCCACGACCATCGCGGCATGCCGCCGACGCTGATCATCACGGCCGGTCTGGACCCCTTGCGCGACCAAGGCCGCGCTTATGCAGGCGAGCTGATCAAGGCGGGCGTCCCGGTAACGTATCGCGAGGCGGTCGGGAATATCCATGGCTTCATCAATATCCGAAAGGGAGTCCCTTCATCGCAGGCTGACGTGCTCGGCTGCCTTGCTGCACTGAAGCCGATGATTGCCGAGGCAGTCGCCAATCAGGCGCAGGTGGCAAAAGCGGCGTGACTCTCACCTACCGTCCTGCGGCCGCCGTGATGCTGCTGAACGCCAAAAATCAGGTCTTCGTCGCGCAGCGCCTCGATTCCAGCCTCGATGCCTGGCAGATGCCGCAGGGCGGGCTCGACCCGGGCGAAGACGCGCAGACAGGCGCCCTGCGCGAGCTCGAAGAGGAAACGGGGATCGGACAGCATTTCGTTGAAATCATTGCGAAAGCGTCGCGCGAACTCAACTATGACCTGCCGCCTGAACTCGCCGGCAAGCTGTGGAAGGGGAAGTATGCCGGCCAGCGCCAGACTTGGTTCCTCATGCGCTTCCTTGGTACCGATGCCGATGTAAACCTCGACACCGAACACCCGGAATTCCGCAATTTCAAATGGGTCGATCCTTGGCGGCTCCCCGAACTGATCGTGGCGTTCAAGAAGCCGCTCTACGAAACGGTGCTTGCCGAGTTCGCTGCACATCTGCCGCCCAGGCGCGCCACCTAGGCGCGCGGCACAACCGACGCAAAGACGCGGCGGTTCCGCAGAACTGCTGCAGAAATGATCGCCACGAGCACCGCGATGGGGGCGACTTCCGAAAGTGTGATCGCCATGCGGTAGACGGGATCGGCATAGCTGAATTTCATCGCGGCCATATCGTGCGCAAAGGCGGCAATTTCCGCGGCAGGTTTCCCCTCGGCGCGCATCGCTTCGAGCGATTTGGCAATATAGAGATCCATGAACGTATAGTTGGTCACGAACATCCACAGCTCCCAGGTCACGACGTAAAAGGCCGACACAATCAGCGCTATTGCAAGGCCGAGGCCGAGCGCGGGCAAGAAACGGATGACGCCGCCACAGGCCGTATCACGGTATCGTTTGATAGCGACGAAAACCGTCGAGAGCGCGATGAGCATCGTGAGATATCCCACGACCATGCCCCATGCGCTGCCCCCTTCGGGCTGTGCCGACATGCCGACCCACATGCCGATCGCAACGATGATGCCGCCAATAACGCCGTAGACGATGATGATCCGTGCCATCCGTACTGATCCCCAGTTTCGGTATGGGTGTTCTGCGCTGGTCTGCGGTTACGAGTCGATCACCCGAACGGATAATTTGCCGATTCTCGCTCGAGGTTACGCCAGGATGTCGCGTGCGCGGGCCGGTTCGACCGCCTGGGTAAGGCTGTTGACGTCAAGCTTTTCGAAGACGCGCGAGACGCGGGTTTTGACGGCGTTCGGCGAGATGAAAAGCGTGCGTGCGATTACCGTGTTCGATTGGCCGGCGGCGACGAGCCGCAAAACCTCCATCTCGCGCGCACGGATGCCGAGCGAGGCAACTGCGGCGTCGTTCGGGGCAAATGGGGCCGGACGCGGGGCCCATGTCAGGCGATACCCGACCCACAATCCGACTGCCGCGAACAGCGCGGCACACGAAGATGTAAAAGCTGGTGGAATACAGGCGTAATGCATGGCCGTAGTCGAGCCAGTCGAGCAGCAGCTCAAGCGCGCTGAGGGAAAGACGGTGCAGAACGGCATGCCGCGACACCGCGGCTATCCGGCAGCCTTGGCGTCGAGGCGAAATCGGTGGAGCAACGGCTCGGTATAGCCGTTCGGCTGCGTCACCCCCTCGAACACCAGCGCGCGTGCGGCCTGCATCGCGATGCTGTCGGGCGTCAGCTTGCGATAAAGCGGATCGGCCGCATTTTGCCCGTCGACCTTGAACGCCATGCGGGTGAACGCGGCTTCGACTTGCTCCGTCGTGCAAATGCCATGGAGCAGCCAGTTTGCCAGCGCCTGCGAAGCGATGCGCAGGGTCGCGCGGTCTTCCATCAGGCCCACATCATCGATGTCGGGCACTTTCGAACAGCCCACACCCTGGTCGATCCAGCGCACGACATAACCGAGAATACCCTGGGCATTATTGTCGAGCTCCCGCTCGATCTCCGCCGCACTCCAATTTCGCCCGGACGCCAGCGGCACGCTCAGCAGGTCGGCAAGCGGCGGAATAGCGGTCAGCTCCTTCTGCCGCGCAAAGACGTCGAATTGGTGGTAATGCATCGCGTGCAGCGTCCCTGCCGTGGGGGACGGCACCCAGGCGGTGTTCGCGCCCGCCATCGGGTGGCCGATCTTCTGCGTAAGCATGTCCGCCATCTTGTCAGGCGCGGCCCACATGCCCTTGCCGATCTGCGCCCGGCCGCTCAGGCCGCAGGCCAGGCCGATGGCGACGTTGCGCGCTTCATAGGCCTTGATCCATGCACTCGTCTTCATCTCGCCCTTGGGCACCATCGGCCCGGCGCGCATCGAGGTGTGGATCTCATCGCCCGTGCGGTCGAGGAAGCCGGTATTGATGAACGCAATACGATCGCGCACGGCATGGATCGTGGCCGCGAGATTTGCCGACGTGCGGCGCTCTTCATCCATGACGCCCACCTTGATCGTGTGGCGCGTCAGACCAAGCAGGTCCTCGATCGCGTCGAACAGGTCGTTGGTGAAGGCCGCTTCCTCGGGCCCATGCATCTTGGGCTTGACGATATAGATGCTGCCGGTACGCGAATTGCGAAACCTGCCGAGCCCCTGCAGGTCGTGCAGCGCGCAAAGCGCGGTAAACACGGCGTCGAGAATGCCTTCCGGCGCCTCGGTTCCATCGGACAAAATTACCGCAGGGTTCGTCATCAAATGGCCGACGTTGCGCACGAACATCAGGCTGCGTCCGGACAGAACAAAGTCTGATCCGTCGGGTGCCGTCCATGTGCGGTCGGCATCGAGCGTACGCGTCTGCGTCTTGCCGCCCTTTGAAAAGCTTGCCGACAGATCGCCACGCATCAGGCCCAGCCAATTGCGGTAAGCCAAAACCTTGTCCTCGGCATCGACGGCGGCGACCGAATCCTCAAGGTCGATGATCGTGGTCAGCGCGGCCTCGAGGATGACGTCGGCGATGCCCAGCGGGTCGGTCGCCCCAATCGGGTTGGCGGGGTCCACGACAATCTCGATGTGCAGCCCGTTGTGCGTGAACAGGTAACCCCCGTCGCGCGTCGAAAAGACGTGCGGGCATTCCCCCCTGGTCAGCGCCAGGTCCCAGCCCGGGATCGTCTTATCGAGGAAATCCCGCGCGTAGGCGACGACTGCCGCGCCACGGGCTGCGTCATAACCGCCGGGGCGTGCCGGCGGCGCGTCGAGCGCGTCGGTGCCGTAAAGCGCATCGTACAGGCTCCCCCAGCGGGCATTCGCGGCATTCAGCACGAACCGGTCGTTGAGCGACGGCACGACCAGTTGCGGCCCCGCCATCGTCGCGACTTCGGCATCGACATTGGACGTGCCGATGGTGAACGGCGCCGGTTCGGGGACGAGGTAACCGATTTCGGTAAGAAAGGACTGATACGCATCGGCATCCCAGTCATGCCCCGCCCGCTCTGTGTGCCAGGCATCGATCCGCTGCTGGAGATCGTCGCGCTTTGCCAGCAGCGCCCGATTGACGGGCACGAACCTCGCCAGAACGTCAGCCAGGCCAGCCCAAAGCTGCTGGGGCGCGATCCCTGTGCCCGGCAGCGCCTCTTCCTCGACAAACCGCGCCAGCACGTCATCGACCTGCAACCCCGAACGATCCAAATATCCCATGGGGACTCCTTTGCTGAACTGATCCGGGGAGGACGGACGCGCCTATGCCGCCCGGGGGCGCGGGACACAAGCAGCATGCGCCAATACCGGGGTTAACCCCGCCCGCTTAAGTCGCTAGGATTGCCCGATGAGTTTGAATTCGCAGGAGAGCGCGCTGGTCGCGCGGGCCACCGCGGCACCGATGCGCGCGCAGGTCGAACAATGGGCAGCGATCAATAGTGGCACCGGCAACCTTGCGGGACTGGCAGACATTGCGGGTCAACTTGCCGATGCGCTCGCCGATTTGCCCGGCGTGCTTCATCACGTGGATGCCGCACCCGAAGAGAGTATCTCGCCAGACGGTCGGGTTCGCGCCATCCAGCGCGGCCAGCACCTCCACTTGTGCGTCCGGCCCCAAGCGAATCGACGGATCCTGCTGACGGGGCATATGGATACGGTGTTCCCCGCAGACCACCCCTTCCAGACCCTGCGGGAAGTCGAACCGGGTGTTATCAACGGCCCCGGTGTCGCCGACATGAAGGGCGGCATCGCCGTCATGCTGGCCGCGCTTGCGGCGTTCGAGAAGAGCAATTGCGCCTCGGCGCTCGGCTATGACGTTTTGTTCAACAGTGACGAGGAAACCGGGTCGGCGACGTCAGCTCCGCTGATTGCGGATCTCGCGCAAGGCAAGATCGCGGCGCTGACCTATGAACCGGCCGCGCTCCCCGACGGCACATTGGCAGGCGCACGACCGGGCAGCGGCAATTTCAGCTTCGTGGTGACGGGCAAGGCGGCCCATGCGGGGCGCAATCCCGATGACGGCCGCAATGCGATCGTCGCGGCGGCTGACCTCGCGCTGCAATTTGCGCGACTGCGACGCGCCGGGCTGAGCGTCAACCCGGCGCGGATCGAGGGCGGTGGCCCGAACAACGTGGTACCCGACCATGCGGTCCTGCGCATCAACCTGCGCCCGGCAACCCTCGCCCTTGAGACTATGGCAAAAGCCGCGATTACCGAGATCGTCGCGCAAGTCTCACGCGACCATGACGTCAGCGTGCACGTCCATGGCGGCTTCGGGCGCCCGCCCAAGCCTCTCGATCCGGCCGCCGAGCGCCTCTTCGGCCTGGTGCGCGACTGCGGAACCGATCTGGGCCAGAGCATTGCCTGGAAAGCAACGGGCGGCGTCTGCGACGGCAACAATATTGCCGCGTGCGGCATCCCCGTTGTCGACACTATGGGGGTGCGCGGGGGTGCCATTCATTCGGATCAGGAGTATCTGATCGTCGAGTCGTTGGCAGAACGAGCAGCCCTGAGCGCGCTCACGATCTACCGGCTGGCAAACGGGGCAATTTGATGACCTTCAGGATGCGCGCGGCCCGTGCGGACGACCTTGCGGCGCTTTACGAAATGGCAAAGCTGACCGGCGGGGGCTTCACGAACCTGCCACCGGACAAGCCCTCGCTCTTGGCAAAGCTCGACCGCTCGGATGCGGCGCTGGCGCGCACTGAACAATCGGTCGGCGACGACTTGTTCGTACTGGTGCTGGAAAACACCGAAACCGGCCAGGTTCGCGGCACGTGCCAGATCTTCAGCCAGATCGGCATGCGCGTTCCCTTTTACAGCTACCGGGTCGGCACACTGACCCAGCATTCGAAAGAGCTAGGCCGCACTTTTCGGGCCGATATGCTGACCTTATCGACCGATCTTGAAGGATCAAGCGAGGTAGGTGGGTTGTTCCTGCACCCGCGCGAGCGCGCCGGGGGACTCGGCATGTTGATTGCGCGCAGCCGGTACCTGTTCGTGCGCCAGCACCGCGCGCGCTTCGCTGACCGCATGATCGCCGAATTGCGCGGGCTTATCGACGAAGGGGGCGGCTCGCCGTTCTGGGACGGGCTCGCTGGCCGTTTTTTCGGCATGAACTTTCAGGATGCAGACGAATTCAATGCGATCAACGGTCACCAGTTCATTGCCGACCTGATGCCCAAGACACCCATCTATATTGCCATGCTGACCGATCATGCCCGCGCGGCTATTGGCCTGCCCCACCCGTCCGGACGCGCCGCGATGCGGATGCTGGAAGGCGAAGGATTTGCCCACGACGGCTACATCGACATTTTCGACGGTGGCCCCACAATGTGCGCTGCGACCAGCCGTATCCGCAGCGTCGCCGAATCGCGCGAGGTGGTGATTAGCCGCATTGCCCCGAATTCTGCGCCCCGCGCGATCGTCTCGCATGGCGCTCTGACCGACTTCAAGGCAGCCTGGGGACAGGTCGACGGCGATGTCATCGACCCCGTCTCGGCCACCGCACTGGCAGTCGGGCCGGGCCACACGATCCTGGTCGCCCCGCAATGACGCTCGTGGAGATCAACTTCGACGGGATTGTCGGACCAAGCCACAATTATGCCGGGCTAAGCGCAGGCAATCTCGCGTCATCAAACAACGCAGGGGCGGTCTCGCACCCCCGGACCGCGGCGCTTCAGGGGTTGGAGAAGATGCGGGCGAACCTCCGCCTCGGACTGACGCAGGGCTTTTTCCTACCGCAGCGCCGGCCGGATGTCGGCTGGCTCGCAAGCCTGGGTCATCAGGACGATATCCCCGTTGAGCCGCACATCAGGGCCGCCGCCATGTCCGCGTCTTCGATGTGGGCGGCCAATGCGGCCACCGTGTCCCCCGCGCCCGACACACATGACGGGCGCTGTCATCTGACGGTCGCCAATCTGATGACGATGCCGCACCGCGCGCATGAGTGGCAGGAAACGCTCCTTCAGTTGCAGATCGCCTTTGCGGACAGCGCTTTCGCCATTCATGGCCCCGTTCCTCCGCCTTTCGGCGACGAGGGTGCGGCCAACCATATGCGCCTCTGCCACCATCATGGCGCGCCGGGGATTGAGGTCTTCGTCTACGGCGTAAAGGGTGGTCTATTTCCAGCGCGGCAGCATATCGAAGCTTCGAAAGCGGTCGCGCGCCTCAATCAAGTCACCACCCCGCTTTTCGTGGCGCAGTCCGAAGAAGCGATTGCGGCCGGCGCCTTTCATAACGACGTGGTCGCCGTAGCCAACGAGCGGGTGCTATTCGCGCATGAACTGGCCTTTGCCAACAAGGCGGGCTTTTACGCAGAGCTGAACAATCTGTTGCCCGAGGTCGAGATCGTCGAGGTGCCGGCCTCGGTCGTGTCGCTGGCCGATGCCATTTCCAGTTATCTTTTCAACGCCCAGCTGGTTTCTTTGCCGGGCAGCGCAGGCATGGCCCTGATCCTGCCGACCGAAGCGCAGGCCAACCCGCGCGTCTGGGGCTGGTTGGCGCAGATGGTAGCCGGGAACGGCCCGATCCGGCACCTTGTGCCTGTCGATGTTCGCGAATCCATGGCCAATGGCGGCGGCCCTGCCTGCCTGCGTCTGCGGGTCGTCGCCGACCCCGCAACGGTGGATCCGCGTTTCCTGGTCGACGAGGCAAAGCTGGACATGATGGCCGCCCTGATCGCAGCGCATTGGCCCGAAGCATTAGTGCCGGGCGATCTCGCATCTCAGGCGCTCATCACCGACATCGCACGGGCACAGCAAGCATTGGTAGGCGCGCTCGGCATCCCGATGTAGGACTGTCGGATTAACTGACAGTTTACCTTTGTCGGTAACCAGTTGTTTACGTAATCTGGCGGTTGGCCTAATCCTTGCTGCATGAAATCCATGTGGCACAAGATTACCCGGTTGTTAGTCATCAAGACGCGGTTCGAAGCCTATCTGATCATCTTCGCGCTGGCGGTCGGGGCGATGGAACGCGGCAAAGCATATCTCACCGAATACCCTGGGACCGGTGGCTGGCTGTTGTTCTGGGCCTGCAGCGGCTCGGTCATGCTGGCGGGTGCCAAGATCCTCGATGCGTTGAGGTACGAACGCAACGCGGACCATTAGTGTACGAAAAACGCTCCGGGACGCGGAACCTGCCGACGAACCGCGCGCTTCGCAGCGGCCCAACAAAGGAGCAACGACATGACTAGAGCGGGATGACGTTTGGCGCACGATGACCTTCCCCGCCAGCGACCCTTTCACGGTATTGGCCAAGCCGATTTGAAGGGCCGACGTCAGATGATGAGGAGGTTGGACTATTCACACACGCGTTAAGAGCGAAAGTCGCTATTAAAGGAAAGTGGCGTTTACGTTATTAGTGCAGGCACATTGAAGTGCCATCGAAACAAATCGCAACGATCAGAATGCATTGGAAACACCCAGAAAGCACCAAAACACCCGTTTGCTACCAATAATCTGGTGGTCACTGCTGCTACCACTGCAGAAAAAAAGTCTTTCCAGATCATTCCGTTAGGTTTTTGGCATTTGGTAGCAGACCCCAGTGGGGTTTGGCTTGGTTCTAGCTAAGTGATTGATTTAATGGCGCGCCCG
>JBMOGG010000116.1:0-9990 GCA_049318505.1 Sphingomonas sp.
CCCAGGCGATGCGCCTCGGCGATCATCGCCGGTACCCATTTGGGGTCGATGCTGTTGTAAATCTTGATCTGCCAATAGCCACGCGACGCGTACCAACGCACCGCCTCGACCGCGCGTGCCTCGCTGTCGACCACGAACCCGTTCGAGGAATTAAACGGCGACTTGCCTTCGATAAATCCGCTGCGCACGATGCGGGGACCGGCAACTTCGCCGCCCTCGATCCGCTTGTCGAGCGCGTCGAGCACGGTGTTGCTGTTGCCCATGTCGCGGACGGTCGTGATTCCGGCGAGCAAGTCGAGCAAGGCGCCATCGCCCGACAGATGCGCATGCATTTCCATCATACCGGGGATCAACGTGCCTCCCGCGCCGTCGATCACCGTCTCGCCGGACATCACCGGGCTGTCGCCGGACTGAATGCCCGCGATGTCGCGGCCGTTGACGACGACCGAAATTGGTCCGGACAGCTTGGCCGTCGCAGAATCGAAAATGCGGACATTGGTGATCCGCACCGGTCCCGGATAGCGACGCGCCGTCTCGCGCTGGATGGTCGCCAGCCGTTCACCCTGCCACTTGGCCGCAAGCTCGCGCAGACGCGGGTTTTCGCCCTCGAACCCGGCGCGCGTAATCCCGCCCCCGGCCGAGGGGAGCGCAATCAGGCGATTGTCATTATCGAGGAGGAGCGTGACCGGCGTCAGGTCGATCCCCGCCAGTTCATAGCGCGTGACCGGCACCTCGCCTGACGGCCCTTTCAGGACCATCGTGTCGCGCTTCGTCATGGTCAGCGTACCGGCTGGCAACACCGCCAGCGTGCCGCCCGCCTTCAGGATCGCGCGCGCGTAGAGCTGAAGCGCATAGGGGCTGGCGCTCTGGGCAATGTAAAGTTTCGCCGGTCCCTTGCTGCTGCCGGGGCCTGCCGCATCGCGCCAGCTCGACGTCGTGCTGCTTCGACCGAACATCTCCTCGATCTTGCCGCCGAAAGTCTGCGTGCCTGTGATCTTCCAGCTTGCCGGAAGACCCTCAGCGTCGAGCTTCAGCGTCTCTGCAACCGTCGGGCCACGGCCGTTGTCCTTGACGTCATACTCGACCTTCGCCGCCTGTCCGCTGGTCTCGACGACAACTCGGCCGATGTTCACGTCCTTGCGGAAAACAGCGAAACGTTCGGTTTCGGCGAGCGCGGCCGTGCTGCTGGCGGCCAGCAGTATGGCCAGCCAATAACGGTTCATCATGGACGAATCCTCCCTTTTATGCCGAGAGGAGTGGCGAACCCTGAGGCCGCGCGCAAGGGGCCCTATTTGAAGAGGACCAGCTCCTCAGCCATCGACGGATGCAGCGCAACCGTCGCATCGAAGTCTGCCTTGGTCAGGCCGGCTTTCACGGCAACGGCTGCCGCCTGCAGGATTTCGGGAGCGTCGGGACCGATCATGTGCAGGCCAACGACGACATCGGTCGAGGCATCGACGATCATCTTGTACAGCGCACGCTCGTTGCGGCCGGCGAGCACGTTCTTCATCGCGCGGAAGTCGGACGTATAGGTGCGGATCGTGCCCAGTTTGTTCTTCGCCTGTGCCTCGGTCATGCCGACGCCCGCGATCGGGGGGTGGCTGAACACCGCACTCGGCACATTGGCATAGTCGACGCGCGTGGGCTTGTTACCGAAGACCGTGTCGGCAAAGGCCTGCCCTTCGCGGATCGCGACCGGGGTCAGCTGGATCCGGTCGGTCACGTCACCGACGGCATAGATGCTCGGCACCGAGGACTGGTTGTCCTCATCGACCTTGATCGCACCCTTTGCATTCAGCTCGACGCCGGCGACCTCGAGCCCGAGGCCGGCAACATTGGGCGCGCGGCCGGTGGCGAACAGCACCAGATCGGCATCGATCGCGTCGCAGCCCTTCATCTCGACGTGCAGCGTGCCGTCCTCATTCTTCGTGATCTTCTCGAATGGGGCGTTGAACCGGAACTCGATACCCTTGACCATCGAAATCTGGAGCAGCCGATCGCGGATCTGTTCGTCATAGCCGCGCAGGATCTGGTCGCCGCGATTGATGATGGTGACGTGCGCGCCAAAGCCGTTGAAAATCCCGGCGAATTCATTGGCGATATAGCCGCCGCCCGCGATCAAGACGCGCTTCGGCAAGCTTTCAAGGTGAAAGACTTCGTTCGACGTGATGCCATGCTCGGCACCTTCGAAATCCGGACGTATCGGCCACCCGCCGGTCGCAATCAGGATCGTCTTGGCCGTGATCTTGCGCCCGCTGGCCAGCTGCACCGATTGCGGCCCCGTCAGCGTCGCACGTTCCTTAAACACCTCGACCTTATGGTTGGCCAGCGTCTCGCCATAAATGCCCTCGAGGCGCTCGACCTCGGCCAGCACATTGTCGCGCAACGTCGCCCAGTTGAATTTGGTCTCGGGCACTTCCCAGCCAAAACGCCTGGCGTCGCTCAAATCCTCGGCAAAATGCGCGCCATAGACGAGCAGCTTCTTGGGGACGCAGCCGCGGATGACACAGGTGCCGCCGACCCGGTGTTCCTCGGCAATCGCAACCCTGGCCCCATGTCCCGCAGCGATCCGCGCAGCCCGCACGCCGCCGGAGCCCGCGCCAACGACAAAAAGGTCGAAGTCGAAGTTTTCCATGAATCACCCCAGCGCGAGAATTCGCTCGGCTCTGGATATAGGTTACACGCCCGCCTTTTCTATGAGGGCGCGGGTCGATACGTCGAATCCGGCGCGCGCGGCGGGGTCATCGACGCTTTTCGCCATTTCTTTGCCGAGCTCGACGCCGAACTGGTCGAACGGATTGATGCCCAACAGCACCGCATTCACAAAGATGCGCTGTTCGTAAAAGGCAATCAGCGCGCCCAAGGTCCGGGCGTCGAGCCGATCGAGCAGGATGGTCGTCGACGGCCGATCACCGGGATAGGCCCGGTTGCCGTCGTCGCTCGCACGGCCCGTCATCAGCGCGGCGCCCTGGGCAAACGCATTGACCAGCAACAGCCGGTGGTGCTCGGGATCGAGCGTGTCGCCGGGCTCGATGCTGGCGACGAATTCGACCGGCACGATGTGGCTGCCCTGGTGCAGCAGCTGAAACACGGCATGCTGGGCGTCGGTGCCGACACCTCCCCAGGTGATCGCCGCGCTCGGCCGACCCAGCGGCGCGCCATCCGCCGTCACCGACTTGCCGTTCGATTCCATTTCGAGCTGCTGGAGGTAGGACGGCAGCAACCGCAGCCGCTCGTCATAGGCAAAGACCGCGCGTGTCGTGATGCCGCGCGTCTGCGTGTAAAGCAGGTCCGCAAATGCCGCGAGCATCGGCACGTTCTGCGACGGCGCCGTCAGGCGGAAATGGCGGTCCATTTCGCCCGCGCCTTCCAGCAGTTCCTCAAAACACTCCCAGCCCAGCGCCAGCGCTGCCGGAAACCCGATCGAGGACCACAGCGAATACCGCCCGCCCACGCTCTCGGGGAACGGCAGGACGCGCGTTGCGTCGACGCCCCATTCCATTGCCTTTTCGGGCGCAGCCGTCAGCGCGATAACCCGCGAATAGGGATCGTCGATGTCATGCTCCTCGAGCCAGGCTAGCGCACTCCCCGCGTTGAGCATCGTCTCCGTCGTCGTGAAGGTCTTTGAGGCCACCACAATCAGCGTCGCCGCGGGGTCGAAATCGGCGACGGCATTTTCAAGCGCATAGCCGTCGACGTTCGAAACGATTGCCACGTCATAGCGCAGCCGGTCACCCGACAGCGCGTCGACGATCAGGTCGGGCCCCAGCGCAGAACCGCCGATCCCGATGTGTACGATATGGCGGATCGGCCCGAGCGCCTCACCCTCGATCGCATCGATCAGCGTGCGCATTCGATCGTGAAGGGTCTTGGCCAGCGCAACGCTCTCTATGCTGCCCTCCCCACGTTGCGCGGTATGTTCGGCCGCCCGGCCTTCGCTCGGATTGACGATACCGCCCGCAAACAGCGCCTCGCGCTTCGCCGCAAAATCCTGCGCGCGGGCAAGGCCTTCGAACGCCGCAATGGCGTCGGCCGTCAAGTGCGTCTTGGCAAAGTCGAAGCGCATGCCACAGCTGTCATGGGCCAGCAGCTTCAGCCGGTCGTCACCGGCGACGAACAGGCTGGAGAGGGAAGCTTTCGGCAATGCCTCGATCGCCGACCAGTCTGCACTCACGCTCGTCTCCTTTCAGCTTTGATATCGGCGCCTTGACGCCAACGCCTGCACGTCACATGCCGCGCCCGATGCCCGCCAGCGATACTCTCCCGATGCAGATCAAGCGACCGAAGAAATCCGAAACACGCGATTTTATAGAGTTTCTTCTCAAGCTCGTGGTCGTCGTCCTCATCATTCGCAGCCTGTTCGTGGCAACTTTTTCAATCCCGAGCGAATCCATGCTGCCGCGCCTGATGGTGGGCGACTATCTGTTCGTCCAGAAGTGGCCCTATGGCTATTCGCGCCACAGCTTTCCGATGTCGCCACCCTTGGGCGAAGGCCGGTTCATGGGTGCGCTGCCGGCCCGCGGGGATGTCGTGGTGTTCAAGGCCCCGCCGGCCAATAAGGTCGACTATATCAAGCGCGTCATTGGCCTGCCTGGCGACACGGTGCAGATGCGCGACGGGCAGTTGTTCCTCAACGGCGCCGCCATTTCCAAGACGCGCGTCGACGATTTCATAGCGCCAGTAACCGCCAACAGCCCCTGCTTTGCCCCGGAATTCACCGAGGCGGGATCGAACGGCTCGACCCGGTGCCGTTACCCACGCTTTCGCGAGACCCTGCCCAACGGCAAAAGCTACGACGTGCTCGATGTTGCCCGCACCGACGCCGATGACACACGGGTCTTCACGGTTCCTGCCGGGCATCTGTTCTTGATGGGCGACGACCGCGACAAGAGCGCCGACAGCCGCTTCCCCGCCATCGAGGGCAATGGCATTGGCTTCGTACCCGTTCAGAATCTCGAAGGGCGGGCATGGGTCTCTGTCTTCTCGACCGACGGCTCGGCGAACTGGTTCTTGCCCTGGACATGGGTAACGGCCGCGCGCTGGCACCGGATCGGGGAAGGGTTTTGACCACCCTGTCCGGCTGGTTGACGACAGTACTGGGCGTCGCACCACGCGACCTGTTGCTTTACGAGCGCGCGCTCACCCATGGCAGCCACGGCGCGCCGAGCTATCAGCGGCTCGAATTCCTCGGCGACCGCGTCCTCGGGCTTACAGTCGCGAACTGGCTCTACACGCAGTTTCCCGACGAGCCGGAAGGCACGATGTCCGCGCGCTTCAACAGCATCGTCACGGGCCTTGCCTGTGCGGGCATCGCGCGCGCCATCGGCGTCGCGCCGCACCTGCGTCTTGGCAAGCAGGCGCGCGACGATGGCGGGGCAGAGAGCGACAATATCCTGGGCGACGTGACCGAGGCGTTGATCGGCGCGCTCTACCTCGATCACGGGATGCCCGCCGCCGAAGCGTTCATCCGCAAGCATTGGCAGGCGCTGGTCGAGGGACAGGTCAAGGCCCCCCGGCATCCGAAATCCGCGCTGCAGGAATGGGCCGCCGCACACAATCGTCGCGCACCGGTTTATGCGCTGCTTGACCGGTCGGGTCCGCATCACGCGCCGCAGTTCACCGTTTCGGTGAGCGTCGGCCCGGCCAGCGAGGCGACGGCGACCGGCACCTCAAAACAGGAAGCGGAGACCGCGGCTGCTGCGGCCTTGCTGGAGAAACTGAAATGACCCAGCGTTGCGGCACTGTCGCGGTCGTCGGCGCACCGAATGCCGGTAAATCCACGCTCGTGAATGCGCTCGTCGGGCAAAAGGTGGCGATCGTCAGCCCGAAGGCACAAACGACGCGCACGCGCCTGATGGGCGTGGCACTCACCGGCGACACCCAGATCGTGCTCGTCGACACCCCCGGCATCTTCGACGCCAATCGCCGCTTCGACCGGGCAATGGTGCAAGCCGCATGGGGCGGCGCCGCCGATGCCGATGTCATCGCACTCGTCATCGATGCCAAAGGCGGGCTGGGACCGAAGGTTGCGACGATCCTGGCCGGTCTGGAAAACCGTCCTGAACCCAAGCTACTTGTCCTTAACAAGGTCGATGTGGCCGACAAGGAAAAGCTCCTGCGCCACGCCATCGCGCTCAATGAACGGCTGCAGTTCACCGACACGATGATGATCAGCGCCGCGACAGGCGACGGGGTGGACGATCTGAAGGCCAAACTTGCAGGCGCCATGCCCGAGGGACCATGGATGTTCCCCGCCGACCAGGTCAGTGACGCGACCGACCGCGTCATGGCGGCCGAGATCACCCGCGAACAGATCTTCCTGCAACTCTACCAGGAACTGCCCCAGGCCTGCGCCGTCGAGACCGAGAAATATAGCGAGCGTGACGACGGCTCGGTCGAAATCCACCAGCAGATCCTCGTCGCCCGCGACAGCCAGAAGGCAATCGTCCTGGGCAAGGGTGGCACCCGGCTGAAAGAAATCGGCAGCAAGTCGCGCGCCGAACTTGCCGCGCTGCTGGGCGTCAAGGTGCACCTCTACCTACACGTGAAAGTCTCGCCCAAATGGGACGAGGATCGTGGCGTCTACCGCGACATCGGGTTGGATTGGGTAGATTAGCCTAGAACCACCCCATATGCTCGCTCAGAATCATCGTCCCGATGCCGATCAGCACGACCCCACCCAGAAGCTCCGCACGCTTTCCCACGCGTGTACCTAGCACGCCCCCGAAATGCACGCCGACCACGCACAGCACAAAGGTCACGACGCCGATCACCGCGCAGGACAGCAGTATCGGCAGGCCGAGCGATGGCAGCACGATGCCGGCGGCCGCCGCATCGATGCTAGTCGCGATGGATGCGAAAAAAAGCGATTTGTTAGTGAAGGGTTCAGGGGCACTGTTCGCATCACGTTCGAGGCCTTCCTTGATCATCCTTGCGCCCAGCACGCCCAGCATGACGAACGCGGCCCAATGATCCCAGCGCTCGAACCAGGTGCCGAGCGCCACCGCCGTTGCCCAGCCAAAAATCGGCATGATCCCCTGCGCCAAGCCGAAGGCCCCGGCCACCCGCACCGCATCGCGCCAGCTGTGGCGCGCGGTCGCCCCCTGGGCGACACTGACGGCAAAGGCATCGGTCGCCTCCGCCAGCGCCAGCAGCAAAAGCGCAATCACGTCAGCAATCCCTCGGACCACTGCGGCACCAACACCCCAGCCGCACCAATGCGCGTCTCCGCAAAATACACGCTGCCGAGTGACGGCTCGAGGTTCATCTCGAGCGTTTTCGCCCCCACGTAACGCGCGGTCTGCACGAACCCGGCGGCCGGGTATACGGCGCCCGACGTGCCGATTGACACGAACAGGTCGCAGTCGCGGATCGCGGCATCGATCGCCTCCATTTCATAGGGCATTTCGCCAAAGAACACGATGTCGGGTCGCAGCGACAGGCTGTCGCAGGCACCGCATGCAGTGCCCGGCGGCAAGCGCCCCTCCCAAGGGCCGCGATCGCCGCACTGGGCGCACAGCGCGCTCAGCAGTTCACCGTGCATATGAATCAGGCGCTTCGCCCCTGCCCGCTCGTGCAGATCGTCGACATTCTGGGTCACGATCAGCAGTCTGCCCGGCCATGCGGCGTCTAGCCTCGCAAGGGCACGGTGGGCGGCGTTGGGTTCGACGGTTGACAGTGCCGCGCGGCGGTCGTCGTAAAAGCGGTGGACAAGCTCGGGGTCGGCGGCGAGAGCCTCGGGCGTACATACGTCCTCGACCCTGTGTCCTTCCCATAATCCGCCGGGTCCGCGAAACGTTGCGAGCCCGCTCTCGGCGGAAATGCCGGCACCTGTCAGGACGACGATATTCTGGATGTCATGCATCGCCGGCCTATAGGATCCCGAGGCGCAAAGGGACAGTCGGCACAATGGCGTGCGCGCCCAATTGCCCGTCTTGTCAGGCGTTGCAAAAAAAGCTGTCCTACAGCCCTTAAGGACGGATAGGCTTTGCAGCCATGAGCCCGTCACGCCCGAGTCCAAATCCCGTCGTCAGAAACGAACATGTTGTCGACGCTTCGTTACGACATAGCGTAACTGTCGTGATTTTCGACGGGCCAGGACTTCGCGACGCATGACACGGATCGGCATCTTTGGCAGTCGCGGGCGCATGGGTGCGGCTATTGCGACTATCATTCCCATGCTGGGCGCCACATTTTCAGGGGGTGCCGACGTTGGCGACAATTGCAGCGCGCTTGCAGCCAACAGCGACGTGCTGGTCGACTTTTCCTCACCGACGGCATTGGCCGAGCACCTGACCGCCGCGCGCGTTACGGGCACGCCCCTATTGATCGGTACCACCGGGCTCGACGGCAGCCATCAGGCAATGATCAACGATGCGGCGCGCGATATTGCCGTGATCCAGGCGGCGAACACCTCGCTTGGGATCAATTTCCTCGCCGCGATGGTCGAACAGGCGGCTGCGCGGCTTGGCAATGACTGGGATGTCGAAGTGCTCGAGATGCACCATCGGCACAAAGTTGATGCGCCCTCGGGGACCGCGCTGCTGCTGGCGCAGGCTGCCGCCAATGGCCGCGGCAAGAGCCTGCCCGAACTCAGCCGGTTCGACCGGTTCGACAGTACCGACCCGCGCGAACCGGGTACGATCGGCTTTGCCAGCTTGCGTGGCGGCTCGGTCGCGGGGGATCATATGGTCTTGTTCGCTGGTGAAGGCGAACGCATCGAACTGGGGCACCGGGCCGAAAGCCGAGAGATTTTCGCGCGCGGTGCGGTCAAAGCAGTGCTCTGGCTCGTAGACAAGCCGGCTGGGCGCTACACCATGGCGGACGTGCTCGGGCTTTGAAGCGGGCCGACATCTTCGAATTCTACCGTCGGCTGGCGGAGGCCAATCCGGCGCCGGAGACCGAACTGGCATTTGGCAATATCTACCAGTTGCTGGTCGCCGTGGCCTTGTCTGCGCAATCAACTGATGTGGGCGTCAACAAGGCGACACGCGCTCTGTTCGAGGAGGTCCGCGATCCGCAAGCGATGATCGATCTTGGCGAGGACGGACTGAAGTCACACATCAAGACGATCGGGCTGTTCAACACCAAGGCAAAAAACGTCATCGCGTTGTCGCACTTGCTGGTTGAACGTCACGGCAGCGAGGTGCCGACTGACCGCGATGCGCTGCAGGCCTTGCCGGGCGTGGGCCGCAAGACGGCCAATGTCGTGCTCAACGTCGCGCTGGGCGCGGAGACTTTCCCGGTTGACACCCATGTTTTTCGCGTGGCCAACCGAACCGGCCTCGCCAAGGGCAAGACGCCTGACGCGGTCGAGAAGATATTGGAGCGGCAGACGCCGGCCCCCTTCCGCGTGCAGGCGCATCACTGGCTCATCCTCCACGGCCGCTATACCTGTAAGGCCCGCACACCCGACTGCTCGCACTGCGTCGTGGCCGACCTGTGCACGTTCAGGCCCAAGACAGCCGCACCGGTCCAAAAAGAGACGAAAACCCGAGTCGAAGGAGAACCGACATGAAGAAGCTTCTCGCCACCATGGCCGCGCTGGCTCTGAGCCTGACCACGGCCGCCGCCCGTGATCGCAGCGCCGTTCCCGATGCCGTCCCAGACGGCAAACCCGTCAGCTGCGTCCAGACCAACAGCATCCGATCGACCAGAGTCCACGGCGACAGCGTCATCGATTTCCATATGTTGGGCGGCAAGGTTTACCGCAACACGCTGCCGATGAGTTGCCCCAACCTGGGGTTCGAAGAGCGTTTCCTTTACAGCACGTCGATCAGCCAGCTTTGTTCGGTCGACATCATCACCGTACTGCAATTGCCAAACGTTTCTCCGGGCGCGAGTTGCGGCTTGGGCCAGTTCCAGCCGGTCAAACTGACCAAAACAACCGCACGATAACCGCTAGCCGAGTGCGGGGACGCTTGCTAAAGGCGTCCCCAAGCACCGGTAGCTCAGCTGGATAGAGCACTGCCCTCCGAAGGCAGGGGTCAG
>JBMOGG010000117.1:0-9767 GCA_049318505.1 Sphingomonas sp.
ATGGGGGACAGGACTTCCTCAGCCGACATGGTACTCGGATCGCCGATCCGCAACCTGCTGACTGTCCTCGCCTTCCTGTTCTGCGTCTGTGTTGCGGCGACGCTTGGCTATCTTGCGGCAGGGTGGAGCTGGCTCGACGCGACCAACATGGTGACGCTGACCATCTACACAGTTGGCTACGGCGAAGTCCGGCCGATCGACACGCCTCACCTATATGCCGTGTAAATTCATTCCGCTGTCGCGCACGGCAGCGATTAACGCGCGATCGGGCGTGAGGGTTCCTTGCGGCGGGCGATTTGGGTGGTAGAGCGCCGGAACAATGACAGAAACGCCGCCTGCCGTCGAAATGCCCGACCCTTTTGATACGATCGTCGATGCGCCCTTCGATACGGCGCTCAGCGATCGTTACCTCGTTTATGCGATGTCGACGATCACGGCGCGCTCGCTGCCGGACCTGCGCGACGGGCTTAAGCCGGTACATCGTCGCCTTTTGTGGGCGATGCGGCTCCTCAAGCTGGCGCCGAACGAAGCCTATAAGAAATGCGCGCGTGTCGTGGGCGACACCATCGGCAAATATCATCCGCATGGCGACCAGTCGGTCTATGACGCCATGGTCCGCCTCGCGCAGGATTTCGCGCTGCGCTATCCGCTGGTCGACGGGCAGGGCAACTTTGGCAACATCGACGGCGATAACGCCGCCGCTTATCGCTACACCGAAGCCCGTCTGACCCAGGCGACGATCGACCTGATGGCGGGACTTGACGACGGCACTGTCGATTTCAAGCCGACCTACAATGGCGAGGAAGAAGAACCCGAAATCTTCCCGGGGCTGTTTCCCAACCTGCTGGCCAATGGTGCGAGCGGTATTGCCGTCGGCATGGCCACCAGCATTCCGCCGCACAATGTCGCCGAAATCATCGATGCCGCGACGCATCTGATTGACTCACCGAATGCCGAGGATGCCGAGCTGCTTCAGTTCGTTCAGGGGCCCGACTTCCCCACCGGCGGGCTTGTCGTCGATCCGCCAGCCAGCATCGCGCATGCCTATGCAACAGGCCGCGGCGGTTTTCGTGTCCGCGCGCGCTGGAACGTCGAGGATCAGGGCCGCGGCACTTGGATCGCGGTTGTGACCGAAATTCCCTATGGCGTGCAAAAGGGCAAGCTGATCGAGACACTGGCGGCGCTGGTCAACGACAAGAAGCTGCCAATCCTCGCCGATGTCCGCGACGAGAGCGATTCCGAAATCCGGCTCGTCATCGAACCGCGCAGCCGCAGCGTCGATCCAGATGTGTTGATGGAAAGCCTGTTCCGCATGTCGGAACTCGAAGTGCGCGTACCGCTCAACATGAACGTACTCGGTGCCGACCGTACGCCGCGAGTCATGAGCCTGAAGGCCGTGCTCGGGGCATGGCTGGTCCACCAGATTGAAGTACTGGTGCGCCGCGCGCAGCACCGTGTCGCAAAGATCGACGATCGGACCGAGCTGCTCGACGGTTACATCATCGCCTTCCTCAATCTGGACCGCGTGATCGAGATCATCCGGACAGAGGATGAGCCCAAACCGGTGATGATGGCGGAGTTCGCGCTCAACGACCGGCAGGCCGAAGCCATCCTCAACATGCGGCTGCGCAGCCTGCGGCGGCTTGAGGAAATGGAACTGAAGTCGGAGCGTGAAAAGCTTGCCAAGGAACGCGCCGAGCTCGTTGCCCTGATCGAAAGCCCTGCACGACAAAAAACGCGGCTGAAAAAGGATCTCGCCGGCCTTCGTACACGCTATGCCCCCGAGACTGAAATCGGCAAGCGGCGCACGACCGTGGCCGAAGCCGCACCGGCTCGAGAAATTCCACTCGATGCGATGATCGAGCGCGAACCGATCACGGTGATCCTGTCCCAGAAGGGCTGGATCCGCGCGCTCAAGGGGCATGCTGACCTTGGCGGTGCCGACATGTCGAAGTTCAAGGAGGGCGACGGCCCGGCCTTTGCGCTGCACGCGCAGACCACGGACAAGATCGTCATCGCGGCCGCAGATGGCCGGTTCTACACGCTGGGCGGCGACAAGCTGCCGGGCGGGCGCGGCTTCGGGGAGCCGGTGCGGCTGATGGTCGATCTTCCTGGGGATGTCGCGATCGTGCAGTTGATGGCCGTCCGGGGCGAAACGCGCTTGTTGCTTGCCGCGAGCGACGGTCGCGGATTTATCGCCAAGTTGGCCGATGTGATCGCCGAAACGCGCAAAGGGCGGCAGGTCGTCAATCTGCGGCCGCGCGCAACTCTTGTCGTGGTGCGGCCGATCGGCGCGTCCGACGACGCGGTTGCCACGATCGGCAATAACCGACGCCTTTTGGTGTTTGCGCTTTCGGAGCTTCCAGAAATGGGGCGCGGTCAGGGCGTTCAGTTACAGAAATTCCGCGATGGCAGCCTGACCGATGCCAAGACGATCGTGCTCGCCGAAGGGTTGAGCTGGGCCATGGGTGGCGATAGCGGGCGCATGCGCAGCGAAATCGACCTGATGCCATGGCGCGCCGCGCGCGGCGCCATCGGTCGGTCGCCGCCCTCCGGGTTTCCGCGAGACAATAGATTTTAAGTCGTACTTCTACGTAGCTTCCTTGAGCGCTGCCTAACGCGCCTGCACGTAATTGTGCACCGTGAAGGTTGCCACCGATCAAGCGGCCAAGGTGCTATCGATCGTCGCGGCAAGAAGGCCCGCCGGCGATCGCTCGGCCTATGACATGGAGAGGCAGGTGTCTCTCGATGCGTTGCCTCTTCCTGCCGCCGTCGTCAGCCTGTCGAAACAAACGCTGAACATCGTTGCTTCCAATGTCGCCTTCGGTGAGCTGGCCGTGCCCCAAGACGAGCGCCAGGATCTGCTCGATCGTATCGAGGCCTCGGTTGCCGTCAGGCAGGTGCTTTCGGGCACCAGTGAAGGTGCGCAGTTCGAATGGCAGGACGGGAGTGTTGTCGACGGACGCCATTACACCGTTGCCATTTCGCCTGTTGTGTTCCCATCCCAGATCGGTCGCCAGGTGCTTGTCACGCTGATCGAGCGCTCCGGCGAGGTGCGGGCGGGAGAGTCGCGCCGCCGTGAAAGCCGGACCGATCCGCTGACGGGGCTCTCGAACCGCGCCGGCTTCGTCGAGGCACTGGAACGGCGTATTGCGGAGCTCGGCGCAGACCGGTTGGCATTGGTGATGGTCGATCTGGCGCGATCCAGCCGGGTCAACGAATGCATGGGGTCGCTGGGCGCGGACGAGCTGATCATCACGGTCGCGCGCAGGATGCTGTCACAGTTGCGCGGTACCGACTTGCTGGCGCGCACAGGATCCAACGAATTTTCGATTGCTGTGCGCCTGGACGACGGGCCTGGCGATGTGCTGGCTGCCGCGCGTCGTGTTGAGGTCGCGCTGACGCGGCCGTTCCGGCTTTCCGATTTCGAGATCAAGATCGACTGCGCCATTGGCTGTGCGTTGGCGACCGGCGGCGACGATCCCGACGATGCCGAAACGTTCATGCGGCATGCCCAACACGCGCTCTATCGCGCAAAGCAAACGAAACAGATCGAGCACTATCAACTTTCTGCAATGAACGTCGCCCGCCGACGCTTCGCGATGGAAACCGAGTTGCGCCGAGCGCTTGAGCGCGACGAGCTGACACTCGCTTTTCAGCCACTCGTGTCACTGGAGACGGGGAAGATCACCGGGTTCGAGGCATTGTCGCGCTGGGTGCTACCGGACAACGAGTTGGTTGCGCCGGCCGAATTCATCGCCGTCGCCGAAGATTGCGGGCTGATCCTGCCACTGGGTCGGTGGGCGCTCGACCGGGCGCTCGGGACGATGGTGGCGTGGGACGCCGCTGCCGGATATGAATTGCCGCTTTACATGTCTGTCAATCTGTCACCGATACAGATGGCACGCGATGGCGTGGCGCAGGACGTGGCTGATGCGCTGCGCGCGCATTGCGTCGCCGGGCACCGGCTTTCGCTGGAACTGACCGAAGGCGTGATCGTCAGCGATCCCGTTCGCGCTGGCTGAACGCTGGACGCGCTCAAGGCTTGCGATGCGCAGGTGGCGATGGATGATTTTGGCACGGGGTTTTCTAACCTCGCCAGCCTGCAAATGCTGCCGATCGACGTGCTGAAGATCGACCGGAGTTTCGTCACCGATATGCTGGGCGATACCGACCGTATTGCCATCGTACGCGCCATTCTGAGCCTTGCCCAGGCGCTGAAGATGAAGATTACTGCCGAAGGGGTCGAGACACCCGAACTTGCCGGGGCGCGGGCGGCGCTCGGCTGCACGACGGGGCAGGGCTATCACTTCGGTCGACCAATGGCGGCCGATGCCGCATTGGCCTATGCGATTACCTCGCTCGGTTGAGTTCTTCGGCGACGATGGCCTCCAGCGCATCACCCACCGGAAATCCTTCGGCAACCCACCGCTGTTCGATAATAGTCAGCGTTGTGGCAACGACAGGACCGGGCGCGAGACCCCGAGCAATCAAGACGCCGCCGCCGAGCGGCAACGGCGGTCGCTGCCAGCCCGCCAGCGCATTTAGCACATCCAGGGGGCCATTGCCGAGCAGGACCAGATCGATCGCGCTGTCGAGGCCATGGCGATAAGCCAGCGCCTTGGGCGGGTCCGCATCGCGTGTCGCAGCTGTGGTCAGCCGTCGTACCGCGTTCTTCGATAACTTCAGGCGCGCACCGATGTCGCGCGCCAGCGTCGCGTCGGCGCCAATCAGTGCAGCCAGCCGCCGCAGCGGGTCGCCTGCCACTTTCGCTGCGGCCTCGCGCGCGATGAGCTGCTCCAGTGGCTCCGCGTCCCTGATCTCGGGCAGGACCGGCGCGAAGATGCCGTGATCGATCATCAATCTGACCGCTGGCGCTGGTTGTGGCGCGGCCAGCAGCTTCAGCAATTCCGCCGCAATGCGTTCGCGGCTGAGCGCCATCAGGTCGTTGGCGCGCTTGGTGCAGGCCGTCAGCGACGCGCCGTCGGCTGCTCCCTTGCCGAATCGTGCATGAAAGCGAAAGAAGCGCAGGATGCGCAAATGATCTTCGGCAATCCGGGTCAGCGGGTCGCCGATGAAGCGCACCCGTCGTGCTTCTAGATCGGCAAGGCCGCCAAACCAGTCGAACACCTCGCCGGAAACGGGGTCCGCATAAAGCGCGTTCATCGTGAAATCGCGGCGGCTGGCGTCTTCCTGCCAGTCGTTGCTAAAAACGACCTTGGCGTGGCGGCCGTCGGTGGCCACGTCGCGGCGCAGGGTCGTCACTTCGACCGGGCCACCTTCGGTTACCGCGGTTACCGTGCCATGTGCAAGGCCGGTTGGAACTGCCTTGATCCTCGCCGCTTTCAGTCGAGCCATGACGTCGTCGGGCAACAGGCGAGTGGCTACATCGATGTCGCTGACCGGCAAACCCATCAGCCCGTCGCGCACCGCGCCGCCGACGAGCCGCGCTTCTTCCGGTCCGCCGAGAGCAGCGATCAGCGCGGCCAGCCCCGGTCGCCGGCGCCAGTCGGCATCAGGCAGCGTCACCATTTCAAGCGTACGGACAAATTGACCAGCATTGCCGCCGTCGCGCCCCAGATCCGCCGCGTCCCCCACATAATCTCGATATAGGTCCGTTCTTCGCTCTCGAACATCACAGATTGCGCCCCGTGATTGGTGGCATCGAGCACGAAGTCCAACGGCACTTCGAACACATCGGCGACTTCGCGAACATGAGGGACGAGCGGCAGGTCCGGCGCGATCACGCCCAGCACGGGCATGATGTCATAACCGGTAATCGTCCGGTATGGGTCGAGCGTGCCGACCAGGTCGACCGCGCCGGGTGCCAGCTCGACTTCCTCCTCCGCCTCACGCAGCGCGGCTGCCACCGCGTCGGCATCACCGGGATCCACCCGTCCGCCCGGAAACGCGATCTGCCCGGCGTGGTGGCGCATAGTATCCGGCCGCTGGGTCAGGATCAGGCCGGGTTCTGCCCGGTCGGTGACGGCAACCAGCACCGCCGCCGGGGTGCCCGGCCCGAGGGCCGCGCGGCGCATGTCGTTGACGAAGGGCACAGGGTGCCCGTTGGTCGCAGCGAGGCGCGCGCGCAGCCGGTCGGCAAGCCTCATGCGTGCGTCACGCCGCCATGGGGAAGAATGCGCCGCCGCTCCAGACACCCGGCGGGTCGCTGCCATCCTCGATCGCCATCTCCGCAAGCTCGTAATAAACCGGGCGCGCGACGAGCGCTTCGAGCCCGCCACGCACCTGCAAATAGGGATGCGGTCCGTCGTCGCGCTCCTCGAACCGCAAGGCATGCCGGCAGTCGGCGACCACGAGCTCACCCGTATTCAGCCGGAACGCGAGCGTGCGCTCGGTGCCGCTGCCCTCATTCTTGACTTCCACGGCCAGGAAGGGGGCGTCATCGACTGTAATGTCTAGCTTTTCGCCCGGCGTGACCAGCACATGACGCCCGTCCGGCTCACGCCGCAATATGGTCGAGAAAAGGCGCACCATTTCGATCCGCCCGATCGGCGAACCCTGATGGAACCATGTGCCGTCGCGCGCGATCCGCATGTCACTGTCGCCGCAATGGGTAGGGTTCCATTTCTCGACTGGCGGCAACCGCTTTTCGGCAACGGCACGCGCGACGTCGGTCAGCGACATGGTGGTCAGATCTAGTGGGGCGTCCATCGGCATCGTGACGATCTAGGCGTTGACCTCGCCCAGCGCAAAGGTGCGTGGCCCAAACATGCCGGTACGGGGCAACGCGGCAGCGTTGCGCGCAAGCAGCCGGTGCCGTTCGACGGGCCCCGGAACGTCCCAACTTCCCGTCGCGTCAGCCGTAAACCCAAAGAATCGTCCATAATATTCGGGGTCGCCGATCATCGCCATGGCCGTATCGGGTGCCGTGTCGATCAGCTTGGTCATCAGCATCCGCCCGATGCCTGCTCGCTGCCAGTTGGGTGCAACGGCCACCGGGCCGACCAGCACGACCGGCACGGTCCCCACGCCAACCGGCCAGCACTGAATGGTGCCAACCAGCACCTCATCCTCGAACGCGGCAAAGCTCAACGCGTCGATCACGGACATACCGAAGCGGATAAGATAGGCCGTGCGCGCGTGGCGATCGGTCCCGAACGCATCGTCAAGCAAAGCCTCGACCACGTGCGGGTCGGCTGTCGAAAGGGGCGCAATGCGAATCGTCATGGGGAGCGGGCGTTTAGCGCCCATTGCGTGAATTGAAAGCGACGCTAGGGACGCGCGCACATGCACGATCTCCTTCAACTCTGCGTCCACGATCTCGAAGTGCCGGTGCTGACCGGCATATTTTCGGAAGAGACGCACCTGCCGCAACCGCTGCGGATTTCGATCACGGTCGATCTCGATGCGCCCGAACACTTCGATCCGGACACGCCGCTGGCAGCCTCCAAAAACTATATGGACCTGAAGCATGCTGCGACGGCCGCATTGCCGCCCGGCGTGCATTTCAAGCTCGTCGAGGCCGTGGCAGACCACATCGCCGAAACACTGATATATGGTGACACCCGCGTGGTGCGGGTCGAAGTCGCGATCATCAAGCTTGCGCTCAGCCAAGCGGGCGAATCGATCGGTATTCGCCGGGTGCGTTACCGCAAGTGAAGCTCGCCCTGGTCACTGGCGGACATCGGCGGCTGGGCGCCGTTATTTCGGCGCGGCTAGCCGCCGACGGTTGGGCACTGGCGATCCACGGCGCCCATGATGCCGAGCCTGATGGGATTCTGGCGACGATCTTGGCCCAGCATGCGACAGATTGGCATGGCTTCGTCGCCGACCTGGCTGACGCGGCGGCCGTTGACGCTCTTGTTCCTGCAGTTTCCGCCCATTTCGGCAAGGCGCCGGACCTGCTCGTCAACAACGCCTCGCGCTTTGTCGATGACACGGCGGCAAGCGCCACGGCGGCCGAGATTGCCACGCATCACGCCGTCAATACGGCGGCACCGATCGCACTGGCATTGGCACTGCACCGAACGGGCAACCGCGGTGCTGTCGTCAACATCGTCGACCAGCGGGTGCGCAATCCGGTGCCCGACCAGTTCAGCTATGGCCTGTCGAAATCCGCGCTTGCCGCAGCGACGCGGACGCTGGCCGTTTCGCTGGCGCCGCACCTGAGGGTCAATGCCGTGGCGCCAGGCCTGACCCTGCCGACGCGCGATTATGACGACGCGCTGATGGCCCGGATCGTCTCGGCTATGCCGCTCGGCCGGTTACCTTCGCCGTCTGACATCGCCGATGCGGTCGCTTTTCTTGCGAGCGCCGAAAGCACGACGGGCCAAACCCTTTTTGTCGACGGCGGGGCGAGCCTCAAGTCGTTCGACCGTGACTTCGTCTTTCTCTAGGCTCTTGTTCGGGTGCAGGTCCCCATGGCCGCGATGACAAAACCATAGTCGCTGCGCGCCGCTGCAGCGTCGCTTTCGGACAATTCGGCGATGGCCGGCTGGGGAAGGGCTGGTGGGAGGAAGCAGGCAAGCCGGTACCAGGCGAGCGTTTCCCGCGCTGGCGCGCGGGCTGCTTCGTCGACGATTTCGCCCAGCGATACGGCCCAGGTCGTTGTCTGACCTGGTCGGCGCAGGACGTTGATCGAGACCGGCTGCGCGGCCGCCGTTGCCAGAAAGATCTGCGTTTCGCCTTCGCCTGGTAAATTTCCGGGGCTGTGGAATGCGCTGGCAATGCCGATAACCCGGGGCGGCGCGTCAGCGACTAGCCCGTTGGCGATGACACTCCTGACCCGGCCTTCAAGTGCAGCGCTCCAAGGAACCATGGCATCACGCGCGGCAAGGCGGAGTTCGGCAGGCCTTCCTGCCACGGGCAGGGCGGCGAGAACGACCTGCATCTTCTTCAGCTTGGGCGGCTTGCCCCGCGAATCGAGCGGCACATCGGCGATCCAGCTGACCCGGGGCGACACACCGCCGATGCCGCGAATCAGGGCGACGATATCGGCAACCAAATAGTAACGAATCGTCGTGGGGCGACCAGCTGTATTACCCTGCTGGGGCACCGGAATGGCTTCAACGATGCGGGCGGAGGCCACGATCGGCGCTGCGAGGAACACGTCGGCGACGTCGGCATAGCTCCACCGATCGGCGGGCGAAGCGACTAAAAATGGCACAGAAGTTGCGGCATTTCCGACACTTATGCCCAAGAGCCCAGCAACAAGGGCTGCTTTCGAAGCGACGATGGCAAGCCGTTGCAGGGGATCGCCAAAGGGAAAAATGCTCATTGAAACCTCGTTGCCATATGGGCATGCCATCTACTGCAACGCGGGGGAAAAGGCGATTGCGCCGCGAACGGCTCGTCGATAGAGTTTAGCCGTTCATCCGGAAGCAGGGTCGCTTTCCGGTTGGGTGCAGGGTTCAAGTCGTGGCCGTTAAATGCCGGTCATGAATGTCCCTCGGGAATTTGAGTTGGAGGGAGTTTAAGAGCTGAATGGCCTACACTGACCCGAGACCTTTGACGCCCGCGCGCGTCTGGTCGATTATCCTCGTTGTCGCGATCCACGTGCTTGGCCTCTACGCCATGCTCAACGGTGGGTATGAGGTGGTGAAGAAAAAGCTCACCGAACTTGAAGTGATCGACGTCAAGACACCACCGCCTCCGCCAAAGCCTTTGCCGCCGCCGCCGCCGCCGGACACGAAGCTGCCGCCGCCGCCGGTCGTGCCGCCGCCCCTGGTTCAGACAAACACGCCGCCGCCTCCGTCGGTGATGGTGGCGCCGCCGCCGCCTCCGGTTTATGTCCCCGCGCCTGCCGC
>JBMOGG010000118.1:0-9680 GCA_049318505.1 Sphingomonas sp.
GTGCCGCGCGTGTCCGAAAGGAACTCGCCGTGATAGCCGATCATGCCGCGCGACGGCGCGCTGAAGGTGATCCGCGTTTTGCCACCGCCCGACGGACGCATGTCGGTCAGTTCGGCCTTGCGCAGGTTCATCTTCTCGACGACCGTCCCCGAATATTCCTCGTCGACGTCGATGATGACGGTTTCATATGGCTCGGTCTTGTGACCGCTCTCGTCTTCACCGAAAAGCACGCGCGGGCGGCTGATGCCGAGCTCAAACCCTTCACGGCGCATCGTCTCGATCAGCACGCCCAGTTGCAATTCGCCGCGGCCCGCGACTTCATACGAGTCACGATCGGCGGCTTCGGTCACCTTGATCGCGACGTTCGATTCGGCTTCACGGAACAGACGGTCGCGGATCATGCGGCTCGTCACCTTGGTGCCCTCACGGCCCGCCATCGGGCTGTCGTTGACTGAAAAACGCATCGACAGCGTCGGCGGATCGATCGCCTGCGCGTGTAGCGGCTCGCTGACGCTCGGGTCGCAGATCGTGTTCGATACGGTCGCAATTGTCAGGCCGGCAAGGCTGATGATGTCGCCGGCGTTGGCTTCGTCAGTCGGCACGCGCTCAAGCCCGCGGAAGGTCATGATCTTCGACGCGCGGCCGGTCTCGACAATCTTGCCGTCGTTATCGAGTGCGTGGATCTGCTGATTGGTCTTGACCGAGCCAGAGAAGACCAGGCCGGTCAGGATGCGCCCGAGGAAATTGTCGCGGTCGAGCAGGGTGACAAGGAACTTGAACGGCCCGTCAGGGTCAGCCGAGGGCGGCGGCACATGGTCGACGATCTTCTGGAACAGCGGTTTCAGCGTGCCTTCGCGGGCATGATGGTCCTCGTTGGCATAGCCGTTGCGGCCCGAGGCGTAGAGGACTGGAAAATCGAGCTGCTCGTCGCTGGCTTCCAGACTGACGAACAGGTCGAACACTTCGTCGAGCACTTCCTGGATGCGCTCGTCGGGGCGGTCGACCTTGTTGACGACGACGATCGGCTTGAGGCCCAGCGCCAGCGCCTTGCCAGTCACGAACTTGGTCTGCGGCATCGCGCCTTCGGACGCATCGACCAGCAGGATGACGCCGTCGACCATCGACAGGATGCGCTCCACCTCCCCGCCGAAATCGGCGTGGCCGGGCGTATCGACGATGTTGATCCGCGTCTTGGTGCCGTTCAGGTCGTCCCACTCGACGCTGGTGCACTTGGCCAAAATCGTGATCCCGCGCTCTTTTTCCAGGTCGTTCGAATCCATCGCACGCTCCTCGATGCGCTGGTTGTCGCGGAACGTGCCCGACTGGCGGAACAGCTGGTCGACGAGGGTCGTCTTGCCATGATCGACGTGCGCGATGATGGCCACGTTGCGGAGGCTCATTGGATTTCCTGATTGTACGAGAACGATGTTGCGCGCGCCCCTAGCGCAAATGCGGCGCTGCAACAACCTTTGGCGTCAGGCCTTGATTGCTCGGTCGAGGAGAAGCTCATGCCCCGTGGATCGAAGGACGCCGCCCAGTTGGTACCGAACTGGTAGGACATGACGATGCCCGATACGACACCCATGGCAAAGGCGACGGCGAAGATGCGCATCCAGTAGCGGGACAGGTCGAGGTACACATGTTTCTTCGTCCACAGCCACAACCCTTCGAGGACGGCAAGATAGCTCGCCAGCCCGATTGAGAACGACGGGAACAGGAAATGGAAGGATAGGGTGAACGCGAACCGCACGCGCGCCAGCAAGAGGGCGGTTTCGGCGGTTTCCACGGCGGCCATGTAAGATGTCGCTTCGCCCATCCCAAGCTTTCAACCGGTGTAATTGAGATGCACGTTTTGCATCTTACGCAGCGTCCGATAGTGTATCACTTGAATAAGACACCAGACACCGCCTATCTATGCGCGGAGCTGGAGGAACTTACATGGCGACCATGGTTACAGACACGGCCGAAATGACGCTGACGGCGCCCGATCCGGTTGCGCCGATTGCGGCCGAAAAAGCGAGCGGGCTCGTGCCGCTGGAGGATGCCCAGAAGACGCAGCTGGAGGCCAAGGCCGAGCAGTTCGTTACCGACCTCGTGGCGCAGGATGCCAATTCGCCCGAGTTCGGACGGCGGGTCGACCTGATCGCCGATATGGGCCGCAACGAGATCGCACAGGCGGCGGGGCAGTCGAACCGTTTCCTCGACCGCCCGGTGCGTTCGATGGACAAGGAAAGCGGCGTTGGCAGCGACCTCGCCGAACTGCGCCGCACGATCGAGGACCTCGATCCTGGCAAGCGCGGAAGTCTCACCGCACCAAAGCGGCTGTTCGGGATTATCCCGTTTGGCAACAAGATGCGCGACTATTTCGACAGTTATAAGTCTTCGCAGCAGCACATCGCCTCGATCCTGACGCGCCTCGCCTCAGGCAAGGATGAGCTGCTCAAGGACAATGCCGCGATCGCGACCGAGCGGCAGAGCCTGTGGGCGGCGATGGGACGGCTCGAACAGATGATCCATGTGTCGAAGGCACTCGATGCCAAGCTCGAGGCGAAGGCTAACGAGATCGAGACGTCGGACCCGGTCAAGGCGAAGGCCATTCGCGAGACAGCGCTGTTCTATGTCCGCCAGCGTACGACCGACCTGCTCACCCAGATGGCCGTCAGCGTGCAGGGCTATCTCGCGCTTGATTTGGTCAAGAAGAACAATGTCGAGCTGATGAAGGGCGTAGATCGTGCATCGACGACGACCGTGGCGGCGCTGCGCACGGCGGTGACGGTCGCGCAGGCGCTGACCAATCAGAAGCTGGTGCTCGAACAGATCACGGCGCTCAACACGACGACGGCGAACATCATCGATTCGACCGGAACCCTGCTCAAGTCGCAGACTGCGACGATCCACGAACAGGCGGCAAGTTCGACGATCCCGCTCGAAACGCTGAAGCGCGCATTCCAGAATATTTACGACACGATGGATCAGGTCGACGCGTTCAAGGCCAAGGCGCTGGTTTCCATGAAAACCACCGTCGACGCGCTGACCAGTGAAGTCGAAAAGTCGAAGGGCTATATCGCGCGGGCCGAAGGTGCAGCGCAGGGGCGGCTGAGCGGTCCGATGGCCGACAATCCGCTCGCGCCGGTGTCGTGAGTGCCTGAATGACCGCTGACGAAATCATCGCCAAGGCTGAGGTCCTGATCCAGCGACACTCGGAGGGCCGCCGCCTGCAAAAGCGCGCGCGCGAACGCATGCGGCGCAGCATCGGCCGGCGCCTCTCGCGCATGGCCGTTGCCGCGGCAGTGATCCTGTTCGCTCTGGTTGCCGTGGGCCTCGCCGGCTTCCCGGTGGGCACGACCGGCGTCATGCTCGCTGGTCTCGCGATCATTGCCACCTCACTGCTGCTCGCGGTCTTTCCCCAGGACCGTGAACCCAGCGCCGAAGCGCTGCCAACGACGCAACTCGCGCTGCTTCCGCTCAAGACCGAGGAATGGCTGTCGACGCAGCGTCTTGCGTTGCCCGCGCCCGCGGCGCGACTGGTCGACGGGATCGGCGTCAAGCTGGAGGCATTGGTGCCGCAGCTGGCAACGCTCGACGAACGTGAACCTGCCGCCGCTGCGGTCCGCCGCCTGATCGGCGACGAGCTGCCCGAACTGGTGAAGGGTTATACCCGCGTGCCGATGGCACTGCGTCGCGTCGACACCGACGGGATCGTGCCCGAAAAGCAGCTGCTGGACGGCCTTGCCGTGGTCGATACTGAATTGTCGCGGATGAGCGAGATTCTTGCGCGCGGCGATCTGGAGCGGCTGGCGACGCAGGGCAAATACCTCGAGCTGAAGTATCAGGGTGACGTCTTAAGCTAAATCTTGCACGCTTTGATCGCCGCCGGTTCGGGTCTTTGCCCGCTCGGCTCGAACGCAGCCAAATACCCGCCGGCCGCCGGCATCATCTGAAAGTCGACCTGCAAGTACCCGACCGCTGCGAACTCGCATTTGAGCAGCGCAGGCGGCGTCCCGTGCTGGTTGGTCGGGCGGTTGGCATCGACGACGATCACGCGCCCTCGCGCTTTCGTTGCGGGACGAAGGTGCCAGAGGAAAGCGTAGGGGCTTTCGATCTCGTGATACATGTGAACCAGAAACACGCGGTCGAAGCTGTTTTCGGGCAGCCCGGGGTTGTCCGGCGTGCCGAGCTTCACGCTCACATTATCTAGTCTCTCGCGCGTTGCGCGTTCGGCCAGCGTATCGCGGACCTCGGGCACGATGTCCTGCGCGAGCACCCGGCCCTTGGGGCCGACGCGCGAAGCAAGACGGATCGTATAATAGCCTTCCCCCGCGCCGATGTCGGCCACCGTCATGCCGGGCGTCACGCCCGCGCGGTTCATCACTTCGACCGACTCCCCTGCCTTGTCGCGGCTGTCCTCGTCAGACCAGCGCGGCGACACGATGGTAGCGACCGGCCGGGCAGGAGCAGGGAAGGCTGAAGGTTTCGGCGCCGACGCGGCGGTACCGGTGTTGCAGGCCGCGAGGAGCAAAAGCAACGCGAGGCTCAAGCGGTTATTCTGAGCCAAGCTCATTCCACGTCCTCCACGACCACCTTCTCACCTGTCACCCGCTGCGACAATGCTGCCGCCATGAACCGGTCAAGGTCGCCGTCGAGCACCTGGTCGGGCGCGGTTGAAACCACGCCGGTACGCAGGTCCTTCACCATCTGATATGGCTGCAACACGTAACTGCGAATCTGGTGTCCCCAGCCGATGTCGGTTTTCGACGCCGCCGTTGCGTTCGCCTCGGCCTCACGTTTTTGCAGTTCGGCTTCGTACAGGCGGGCACGCAGCTGATTCATCGCCTCAGCCTTGTTCTTGTGCTGGCTGCGCTGGTTCTGGCACTGGACGACGATGTTAGTGGGAATGTGCGTGATGCGCACCGCGCTGTCGGTGGTGTTGATGTGCTGGCCGCCGGCGCCCGACGCGCGATAGGTGTCGATGCGTAGGTCGCTTTCGACGATCTCGATGTCGATGTTCTCGTCGACGACGGGATAGACCCATACGCTGGCAAAGCTGGTATGGCGGCGTGCCGCGCTGTCATAGGGGCTGATGCGGACGAGGCGGTGGACGCCGCTTTCGGTCTTGGCATAGCCATAGGCGTTTTCGCCTTTCAGCAGCAGCGTCGCCGACTTTAACCCTGCCTGTTCGCCCGAATGGCTGTCGATCAGTTCGACCTTCATCCCGTGACGCTCTGCCCAGCGCTGGTACATGCGCGCGAGCATCCCGGCCCAGTCCTGGCTTTCCGTGCCGCCGGCACCTGCGTTGACCTCGACATAGGTGTCGTTGCCGTCGGCTTCTCCGGCCAGAAGCGCAGCGACCTTGTCGCGCTCGGCCCGTTCGGCGAGTGCCGCCAGCGCGGCAACGCCCTCGTCGACCATAGCCTCGTCGGCTTCGTCCTCGGCCATCCCGATCAGTTCGACCGTGTCATTCATCTCGGTCTGGATCGCGCGCGTGGCCCCAATAGCTTCGTCCAGCCGCCGTCGTTCGCGCATCACGACCTGCGCCGCCTTCGGGTCGTTCCACAGCGCCTGATCCTCGACCATCGCATTCAGTTCCTCGAGCCGTGCAAGCGCGCGGTCCCAGTCGAGGAAGCGGCGCAACAGCGCGAGGGCGGACCTGATCTGCTCGATATGGGCTTGCGCTTCGGCGCGCATCGTAAATCCTTAAAAACTGACCCGCATCGCAAGACATGGGCGCTGCGCCAAAGTCCCTTATCATGCCGCTTTGACAACCCCAGCGGCTACTCAGGACAAACGGCTTGTGTTGCGGCGCGTTAGTAGATGCCGCCCTGCCTTTGCAAGAATTCGCTGTCCGGCCGCTGCTGGGTCTGCCCGCTCGGGGCGGCTTTCTTGACGGCAAGGGTGGCAGGAACTTCGTCGCTGCGGATCGAGCGGCGCGGTTCGCTTTCGGGCTTGAATGCTTCCCAGATCGCGGCGGGCTTTGGATCGCTGTCGTTCGGCCAGATGCCATAGACGCGCTTGCCCGACCGGCGATCGATTCGGACCATGCGGATGCCCGGTGGTGCGCGGAACGGGACCACGGCCATGCCCTCGAACGCGGGCTTGGCGAATGCCTTGAAGATCGGCGCGGCAATCACGCCGCCTTGCGCCCCGCCACCCATGCTGCGTGGACGGTCATAGCCGAGATAGACGCCGCCAACGAGGTCGGCGGAGCCGCCGACGAACCATACGTTGGTTGGGCCCGAAGTTGTGCCGGTCTTGCCGAACAGCGGCCGGTTGAGGTCGCGCAATACCGTTGCCGTGCCACGCTGGATGACACCTTCGGTGATATGAACGATCTGATAGGCGGTCATGGCGTCCATCACCTGCTTGGTCCGGCTCGGCGGGCGCGGCATGGGCTTGCCGTCATACTCGGTCATGTTGCAGCGGTCGCAAGGGCGCGTGTCCGCCCGGAACACGACCTTGCCGTGCCGGTCCTGGACGAAGTCGATCAATGTCGGCGTCGTTGCCCGGCCGTTGTTGGCCAGGATCGAATAGGCATTCACCATTTTCGCCACGGTCGTATCGCCCGCGCCGAGCGCGACGGCGAGCACGGCGGGGTAAGGCTTGCCCGGGTCGCTTATGCCCACGACTTCGGCCATCTTCACGACATTTTCCATGCCCGTCTGGCTGGCGGCACGAACCGTCATCAAATTGCGAGATTGCTCGACACCCCAGCGCATTGTCTGCGCGCCGGCACCGCTGGCGTTGCCGAAGTTGCGGAAGCACTTCCGGCCCAATGCTGCACCCTGGTAAACGCAGAAGGGTCCATCGACGATGATTGATGCCGGGGTCATGCCGTGATCGAGCGCGGCCGCGTAGACGAACGGCTTGAAGCTCGATCCCGGCTGCCGCAGGGCCTGTGTCGCCCGGTTGAAACTGCCGAGCCGCGCATCGAAACCACCTTGCATCGCCAGGACTTGCCCGGTGTGGGGGTTCTGTACGACCATGCCGCCAGAAATTTCGGGGATGCTGCGCAGCGACCAGTCGCGCCCCTCGGGGGCCACAGCGATAATGTCGCCAGGGTTCAGCCAGTCGAAGGCTGCGCCGCCGCCCTTGCGTGGCATGGCGGCCGCATAGGCGGGCAGGCGTCCTTGCGACCCGTCGACGAACCCGATCTGTGCCGCGCCGTCGCCTTTGGCCAGCACCACGGCCGTCCGCCAGTCTTTGTACGCAACGCCTATGTTGGCACTGGCAAACGCCTGTTGCCAGTTGTCTGACACATCGACCTTGCCCGATGGACCGCTCCAGCCGCGCCCACGATCGAAGCGCAACAGGCCTTCGCGCAGTGCATTTTCGGCGTAGCCCTGTAGCCGCGGGTCGAGCGAGCTGCGCACCCAGAGTCCGCCGGAATAAACGGAATAGGGGCCGTCCTGGGCATTCTCGCCGAACCTGTCGATCAGCTGGCGGCGGACCTCTTCGGTGAAATAGCCGCCGACAACATCGTCCTTGAGTTGTACGCGCGGGACCGTGCCGAGCGGTGTCGCTACCGCCGAGTCATGCTGCGCGCGGTCGATGAATCCGTTGCGCAGCATTTCGCCGAGCACCCAGTTCCGCCGGGCCATGGCGCGGTTGTAAAAGCGTTCGGGGCGATAGTTCGAGGGGCCCTTCGGCAGGATGGCGAGATAGGCCATCTCGGGCAGGGTCAACTCTTTGGCATCCTTGCCGAAATAGGCGAGCGCGGCCGACTGGACCCCGAACGCATTTCGGCCGAGCGCAATCTGGTTAAGATACAATTCCATAATCTGTTGCTTGGTCAGCGCCGCTTCGATCCGGTAGGCGAGCAGCGCTTCCTTGACCTTGCGCGCATAGCTGACTTCGTTGCCGATCAGCAGGTTCTTGGCGACCTGCTGCGTAATAGTGGATGCGCCGATCGGCCGCCCGGAACGCGTCAGGTTCGTGAATACCGCCCGGATGACGCCGGGATAATCGACGCCGCCATGTTCGAAGAAGGTCTTGTCCTCTGCCGCCATATAGGCCTTGACCAGCAGCAGCGGAAACTCCTCATAACTCAACTGGACGCGCCGTTCGCGGGCGTAGGAATAGACGGGCGTTCCGTCGACCGACCGGATGTTGGTGGGCAGGGGCGGCTCGTACTTCAGCAAAGCGGTCGCGTCGGGCAGGCCGCGCGCAAAAGCAAACCAGAAGGCGCCATAGGCCAGCAGAAGACAGCCGATCGCGATCAGGCCGCGACGTCCCCAGCGCCTGTTCCAGATGCCGCGCATCCGGTCCGCAAACGCGCTGCCCTGTCGATTGAGGGTCAGGCGCAGGTTCTCGGGTTCGGCGGCTTTGGTCATTACTGCCGCGTCTAATGCGCGATTGCGGTTCGGGAAAGCCGCGTCTTAGCGCGACGCCATGCGGCGTGCGAAATGCACGTCAACGGCGCGGCGCAGCGACCCGGCTATCGCACGGCGTCCCTCGACTGACGTCAACCGTGCGACATCACTGGGGCTGCTGATATAGCCGGCCTCAAACAGGATTGCGGGCATGTCTGGCGCTTTTAGCACGGCGAATCCGGCCATCTGGTGATAGTCGCGCTTGAACGGGACGGCGCTGCCCTCGCGCTTGACCAGATCGGCAAAGCGGGCGGAGGCATTCATCGTTTCGCGCTGCGCCAGGTCGATGAGGATCGACGACACGTCCGACGATTCAGTGCCCAGGTTGACGCCGTTGATGATATCCGCCCGGTTCTCGCGTGCCGCCAGCGCCGCGGCCGTGCGGCCGGATGCGACTTCGGACAGCGTGTAGATCGTGGCCCCCGTCGCGTCGCTGCCCGGGGCGCTGTCGGCATGAACCGAAATGAACAGGTCGCCTTTGATATTGCGCGCAATCTGCGCGCGCTCGCCGAGTACGAGAAAGCGGTCGTCCTCGCGCGTCAAGGCCACGCGCACGCGGCCGCCGGCGAGAAGTTCGTCGCGGATCGCTTTGGCGAGCGCCAGCGTGACATCTTTTTCGCGCGCGCCGTTCGCGCCTTTCGCGCCGGGATCATGCCCGCCATGCCCGGCATCGATAACGACGAGCGGGCGTCCGGCGGGACCCAGGATACGCGGGCGCGGCAGACCGTTCTGCATCGGCGGAATATCGATCGTAACGCTGTAGCGGCTGCGTGGCGCCGCCGCCCGGTGCGCTTCGGGTGGCAAGTAGAGTTGGCGCGGCGCCGCAATGGTGCGCGCGATGGCGTCGGCCTCGAGCGGGGCCAGATCGAGCTTGAGCGACAGGCCGTCGTCAGAGAATTGCCCCCCCCGTATCGCGCGCGGCATGCTGAGGTCGAAAACGACGCGCGTCGTCCCTGGAGCGTAATTCGCTTGGCGCACGCGCATGACGGGCCCTGCCGGCGCCACATCCGTGCCGGGCATGCCACCTTCGATGTCGAGCGCGATGCGATCGGGTCCGGCCAGCACAAAACTGCTCGCCTTGGTCACGGTGCCATCGAAGCGCACGACGATTTGATCGTCCGCGATGTCGACGCCGGACACCCGGCCCGCCTGAGCCTGCGTTGCGATTGCCGCCAATATTGGCAGAAGTGCGGACACGTTTGATCTTTGCCGCTTAAAGGGTAGCGCGGTCCAGACATATAGCATGGTAAACCAGCTTCCCGAAACGAACCTTGTTTGGCAGCAGAAATGCGTCAGCGCACGGGAACGGCCTAA
>JBMOGG010000119.1:0-9676 GCA_049318505.1 Sphingomonas sp.
GTCCGTTGGGCAACGTGCAACATCTTTTCGACCCAGGACCACGCCGCGGCCGCCATTGCCGCCAGCGGGGTGCCGGTGTTCGCTGTCAAGGGTGAGAGCCTCGCCGAATATTGGAACTATGTCGGCGACATCTTCAACTGGGACCGTGCGGTCGATGGCCAGACCACCAACATCATCCTCGACGACGGCGGTGACGCGACGATGTTCGCGCTCTGGGGCGCCAAGCTCGAAGCCGGACACACGATGCCCGAACCCGAGAATGAGGAAGAAGTCGAAATGCAGCGCGCGCTGAAGGCCTATGTCGCCAAGAAGCCGGGCTATCTCACGTCGACCGTCGCCGCTCTGAAGGGTGTGTCGGAAGAAACGACGACCGGCGTCCACCGCCTTTACGAAATCGCCAAGAAGGGCGAGTTGCCGTTCCCCGCGATCAACGTCAACGACAGCGTCACCAAGTCGAAGTTCGACAACCTCTACGGCTGCAAGGAATCGCTGGTTGACGCTATCCGTCGCGCCACTGACGTCATGCTGGCCGGCAAAGTCGCCTGCGTCGCCGGCTTCGGCGATGTCGGCAAGGGCTCGGCCCAGTCGCTGCGTAACGGTGGCGCGCGCGTCATGGTCACCGAAATTGATCCGATCTGCGCGCTGCAGGCCGCGATGGAAGGCTTTGAAGTCGTGACGATGGAAGAGGCCGTGACCCGCGCTGACATCTTCTGCACGGCAACCGGCAACGCCGACGTCATCACCGCCGACCATATGAAGGCAATGCGTCCTAACGCAATCGTCTGCAATATTGGCCACTTCGACAGCGAGATCCAGATTTCGGCACTCAGCAACTACAAGTGGACCGAAGTGAAGCCCGGCACCGATCTGGTCGAATTCCCTGATGGTAAGCAGATCATTGTGCTCGCCAAGGGACGTCTCGTGAACCTGGGCTGTGCGACCGGCCACCCATCGTTCGTGATGTCGGCCAGCTTCACCAACCAGGTGCTGGCGCAGATCGAGCTTTGGACCAAGAGCGCGCAGTATAAGAACGAAGTCTATGTCCTGCCCAAGCACCTCGACGAAAAGGTCGCGATGCTGCACCTCGAAAAGCTTGGCGTGAAACTGACCAAGCTCAGCGATAAGCAGGCTGGTTACATCGGTGTGAGCACAAGCGGCCCGTTCAAGCCGGACCACTACCGCTATTGATGTGGGGCAGCCCCTCCTTCGGGGGGAACCCCCTCCCGATTTGTCGCTTCACCTGAGCGCGCACGGCCGATAGGCTGCGCGCTCAGGGAGAAGTCATGCATAAAATCGTCCGCACCGCGCTGGTCTCCGCACTCGCGCTTACCGTACCCGTCTTGCCGTCATCGGCACAGCCCGTCGGCGCAGTTGCCGCCAGCACCGAGGACGCGAGGCTGACCGCATTTCTCGACGCAGAGTTTGCCCAGGAGCTGAAATTGCGTCCGCAGCTTGCGACGCGGCTCGGCATCAAGGACGGGCAGGACAAGCTTGACGACAACAGCGATATGGCAGTCCTGGCGCGGCTCGAAGGGCGGCGGAGCAGCGTTGCGCGCATGAAGGCGCAATTCGACCGCGCGAAACTGTCTCCCGCGGCACAGGCCAATTTCGACATCTGGGCGCTCGAACTCGACCGGGCCGAACTCAACTACAAGTTCAGGGCGTTCCAGCCGCCCTTCTATTCGTTCCTGTACTCGGCCCACTCCGAGCTGCCCAATTTCCTGATCAACACGCACACGGTACAAGATGCGACCGACATGCGTGCCTATACCGCGCGCATATCAGGCATTTCTGCGGTACTCGACACCGCCATCGCGCGCAGCAAAACCTCGGACGCTGCAGGCATTCGCGCCCCGAAGTTCGAAATCGAGCGCGTCATTGTCGGCAGTACCTCGATCATAACCGGTGCGCCGTTCGATACTAGCGCGGATTCACCGCTGTGGGCCGATACCAAGGCAAAGGTCGGCAAGCTTCAGACCCAGGGCAAAGTTACGCCGGACGAAGCATCCACCCTGCTTGCCGACACGCGCACAGCGTTGCTGGCGATGAAGCCTGCCTATGAACGTGTGATTGCCTGGGCGAAGGGCGCGCTCGCCACAGCGCCGAGCGGGCGTGTTGGCGCGGTTTCGTTACCAGGCGGACTTGACTGGTATGCGGCTGCGTTGAAGATCAACACGACGACCGAACTGACCGCCGAGCAGATCCACCAGACCGGTGGCAGCGAGGTGACACGCATCGAGGGGGAACAGGATACGCTGGCGCGCCAGGCGGGATTCAAGGATCGCAACGCCTATTACGACGAGCGCACGCGACTGTTTCCGCCAATGCCGTGGAACGACAAGAACCGCGCCGACTATCTGAAGACCGCCAATGACGCGATCGCCCATACCCGAACCTTGCTGCCCAAATATTTCGGGCTGCTGCCGAAATACCCGATTGAGGTGGTCCGCGAGCCATCGTTCAGCGAAGTCGCAGGCGGCGCCGCCCATGCCGCCGGCCCCAGCCCCGACGGCGTCCGTCCGGGGCGCGTCTATGTTCACCTCGTCGGCGTCACCGGGGATCCGGCCGCCGTCTACGACCTAATGTGTCACGAGGGCATTCCCGGTCACGTCATGCAGGGCGATATCCAGGTCGGACAGTCAGCTGCCCCGAAGTTCCGCAAGGGTTATGGCTATGTCGCCTTCGGCGAAGGCTGGGGCCTGTACAGCGAAGCGCTGTGCAAGGAGATGGGATCGTTCCCTGACATCGCAGCCGATTTCATGCGCCTCGACGCCGAGCTCTTCCGCGCGAGCCGCCTCGTCGTCGATACCGGCATCCATGCAAAGGGCTGGACCGAGGAACAGGCCGTCGATTTCATGATCAAGACAGGGCGTACCTCGCCCGATCAGGCCCGGTCGGAAGTCCGGCGCTACATCACGCTGCCAGGGCAGGCGACGGGCTACAAGATCGGGATGATCAAGATCGTGGAGCTGCGGCGCAAAGCAGAGCGCTTACTTGGCCCGAAATTCGACATTCGTGGGTTTCACGATCTGCTGATCGGGTCCGGGTCGATGCCGCTCGCCGTGCTCGAAACCCGGGTCGACGACTGGATCGCGACGCGCCGTTAGCGCACTTAAAAAACCGCAACGTCCCATCGCGTGGGTTGCCGCAGGGGCGACATGGACAATTTGCGCAGCACCGACACTGTCGCTCGCGTTCGCCTTGGCAATGAGACGGCGGTCGTCGAGCGTGCGGCCTCAAAGAATCTGGCATCACTTGATTTGGCTAACGAGGTGCTGCCCGGTTTTTGCCCGCGCATTCCGGCAAACTCCCATTCGACAACGCAGTCCGATGCGCTAATGCCCGACGCAATGTTCCGACAACATATGCTCCCGACATGATTACGCTTTCGACTGGCGCCGCAGTTTTGCTGGGCGGCGTCATGGCTTTGTGGCTAGCGGCGTCGACATGGGCGGTCTTCACCGGGCTGCAACGCCGGCGGAGCGCGACATTTGCCAGGTCACAGGCCGATCGGCTGGCAGCGCTGCTCGACACCACACCGGCACTACCGGTGGTCGTGCGACCCGACGGACGTATCGAAGCGCCCGAGCGCCTAGGTCAATGGCTCGGCCTGTCGCGCACGCCCGGCTTCGTCATCGACTTCCACACGCCGACAGCGGGGCTGACCGAGACCGATGCAAACGAGCTCGCGCGCGACGTTACTGCTGCGCAACGTACCGGGGCACGCTTCGTACGGGCGGTCCGGGCCAGCGGATCGGAGCGGACACTGCTCATCCGCGGGGGGCCTGCCCCCACCGCGCTGGGGGCATCGGGCAGCGTCATTTTCTGGGTATTCGACGCGACCGAAAGCCAGGCAGAAATCGGCGAGCTCGGACAAGAGGTCACGCGCCTCGAGCGGGCGTTCGAGGCCCTGTCGCAACTGATCGAGGCTGCACCGGTCCCCATGTGGCACCGTGGGCCTGACCTCCGGCTCACGCTTGTCAACCGCGCCTATGTGAATGCCGTCGATGCGGCAAATGCCGAAGACGTCGTCGCGCGCGGTCTCGAACTGGTGGAATCGGTAGGTGGCCTGACCCCGATTGCCGCTGCCGATGCCGCACGCATTGCCGGGACCGCAACAAGCCGTGATGTGCCGGCGACGATCGGCGGCAAGCGCCGGTCGATGCGCGTCGTCGATGTTCCGCTCGGGAAGTCGGGCGTCGCGGGCTACGCGCTCGACAATGACGAACTTGATCGTGCCCGCGCCGAACTGCGCCGGTTTGCCGAGGCCCAGCGCGATACACTCGACCGCTTGTCGGCCGGCGTCGCGCAATTTGCGGCAGATCGCTCGCTGGCGTTCAGCAACACGCCCTTTCAGTCGATCTTCGCCATGAAGCCCGAGTGGCTGTCCGACCGCCCCGAGTTCGACCGGGTGCTCGACCGCATGCGCGAAGCCGGACGCGCACCCGAGGCGCGTGACTTCCCGGCATGGCGTGCCGAGCGCGCCGCCTGGTTCATCAATGATGCGGGGGCTGAAGAAAGCTGGTTGCTGCCCGATGGTAAGCACCTGCGCGTCGTCGCCCAGCCTGTGCCTGACGGCGGCCTGCTCGTCGTCTTCGAGGATCGCACCGAACAGCTTCAGCTTGCCAGCGCACGCGACACATTGCTCCGCGTGCGCACCGCGACATTCGACAATCTGTTCGAGGCAATTGGCGTGTTCGGCGCCGATGGCCGACTGACGTCATGGAATAACCGGTTTCGCAACGTCTGGGGCTTTGACGAAGCTATGCTGTCGACACATCCTCGGGTCGATACACTCGCAGAAGCGGCGGCGGGGACACTGACAACACCGTCGCGCGCAGCGCTGATTCGCGACCTGGTGCGTGCAGCGACGGTCGAACGAAAGTCGCAGGGCGGACGCGTTGCCATGAAGGACGGACGGCATTTCGAATTTGCCGCCGTCCCTTTGCCCGACGGAAATGCACTGTTCACGATGCTCGACGTCACCGACAGTCGCCGTGTCGAACGCGTGCTCCGCGATCGTGCAGACGCCCTTGAAGCCGCCGACAAGGTCAAAACCGCGTTCGTTGCCAACATGAGCTACGAGCTGCGTACACCGCTGACTTCGATCGGCGGCTTTGCAGAAATGTTGGCCAAAGGCTATGCAGGCGAACTTACGCCCGAGGCGCGGCAATATGTCGAGGCGATCCTCGTTTCGGTCGGCACGCTGGGCTCACTGGTCGACGAAACCTTGCAGCTGACGCAATCCGAAGCTGGTCTGGCGGCCGTCGACCGCGAAACGATCGACGTCCTTCAGATGCTCGACCGCGCCGTTGCCGCCAACGAGGAAACCGCCCTTGCCAAGAAGATCGATTTCGCAACCGATCTCCATGCTTCGGTGGGTCGGGTCGAGGGTGATGGTCGACGGCTGTGCAATGCGGTCGAGGCCCTGCTCGCCAGCGCCATCCAGAACACACCTGAACAAGGCCGGGTCCTGCTACATGCGAGCGGCACGACAGAGGGCGCGCTGCTCGTGGTCTCAGACAACGGCCCCGGGGCCAAAGGAACCGGGAAAGCAAACCCGGCGATCATTGCTGCGCGCGAAACGGTAAAGGCGCACGGCGGCGCGCTGTCGGTCATGGCCGAAGCCGGGCAGGGTACACTGGTCCGGATCGACTTGCCGCGATGATGTTATTGCCATCACCGGACGAAACACATGCGCTTGGTACCCGGCTTGGCGCCATCGTTGAGGTCGGCGATGTGATCGCGCTTGCCGGCGCGCTCGGTGCGGGGAAAACCGTCTTAGCCAAGGGCGTCCTTGCAGGGCTCGGCTACCGAGGCGATGTCCCAAGCCCCAGCTATCCGCTCGTCATTCCCTATGCTCCGCCTGCGACACGCATCCCGCTCGCTCATGTCGACCTTTATCGTGTTGACGATCCGTCGGCGCTTGAAGAACTGGCGTTGGAGGACGCACGCGCCGAGGGCGCGCTGGTGATCGAATGGCCGGACCGGATGGGGCCTCGCACATGGCCCGATATGCTCGTGCTGACCCTTGCCGTAAACGGCGACGGCGCCCGCGCCTTGACAGCACAGGTGCCGCCCGCTTGGGAACGCCGATGGCCGCCGAAATGACCCCGCCCGCTGCGGCACCCGCCTTCCTGGCCCGCGCGGGCTGGGACAGTGCCCGCATCGAGCCGCTCGCGGGTGATGCATCCTTTCGTCGCTACTTCCGTGCGATAGAGCCGAACCGCCGAGCGGTCCTTATGGATGCGCCACCGCCGCACGAAGATCCGCGCCCGTTCATTAGCATCGCCCGGCACCTTTGTGGCCTTGGCTTTGCCGCGCCAGCGATCCTTGCCGAAGACCTCGACCATGGCCTCGTCCTGCTCGAGGATTTCGGCGATGCCAGAATGCGCGAGGCGATCGATGCCGGAGACGTCGATGAGACGGCAACTTATGCCGCCACAGTCGCGCTGCTGGCTGAACTTCATCGCCACCCGCCCGCCGATGTCCCGCCTTATTCACGCAACGAAATGCACCGTGAGGTAGGTCTGCTGACCGAATGGTACTGCTCCGCTGTCGGGCTGATGGTAGATGCCGAGGCCTATCACGCGGCGTGGGATACGGCCTTCGACCGCATCGACGACGCAGCGCCCGTCACCGTCCTGCGCGATTATCACGCCGAAAACATCATGCTGCGTAAGGGGCTCAGCGGCAATGCGCGCCTTGGTTTGCTCGATTTCCAGGACGCGCTGGTCGGCCACCCCGCCTATGACCTCGTCTCTATGCTGCAGGATGCGCGGCGAGACGTCCCGCTCGACATCGAAACGAAGATGCTGGTCGAATATCAGCGTCTCGCAGCGCCAGGACCCGCCTTCCTCGACAGTTACGCCATTCTCGGCGCACAACGGAATGCCAAGATCGTAGGGATCTTCACGCGGCTTTGGCAGCGCGACGGGAAGCCGCGTTATCTCGATTTTCTGCCGCGCGTCTGGGGCTATCTCGAACGCGATCTCGCCCACCCCGCGCTGGCGGACGTCCTTATATGGTTCGACAAGAACATTCCATCCAACAAACGCGGCAGCTATGTGAAAGAAGCTGCATGACTGGCGTCCCCGTCCCCAAAACCGCAATGGTCATGGCGGCGGGCCTCGGCAAACGCATGCGCCCGCTGACCGCGACACGCCCCAAGCCGCTCGTGGAAGTCGCGGGGGCAGCACTGATCGATCATGTGTTGCTTCGGCTGGCCGCTGCCGGGGTCGAACGCGCTGTCGTCAATGTCCATTATCTTGCAGATGCGCTCGAAGCACATCTCAAGCGCCACGGCCGCGGCCTCGACATCAGCTTCTCGGACGAGCGCGCAAAGCTGCTCGAAACCGGCGGCGGACTGGTCAAGGCGCTCCCGCTGATCGACGCCGACCCGTTCATTCAGGTCAACAGCGATAATTACTGGGTTGATGGCCCCGTCGACGCGCTGACCTTGCTGGCCCAGCGCTGGGACGACAAGGCGATGGACGCGCTGTTGCTGCTGGTCCCGCTGGCACGCGCGAATTGCCATGGCGGGAAGGGCGACTTCCACATGGATGCCGCCGGTCGTATCTCGCGCAGACGGGTTGGCCGCATTGCCCCTTTCGTCTGGACCGGCGTGCAGATGCTGGCGAAGCGCCTGATCACCGACCCGCCCACCGACGTGTTCTCGACCAATGTCTTCTGGGACCGGGCCATTGCCTCGGGCCGTTGCTATGGGGTGGCGCACCAAGGGCTATGGTTCGACGTCGGCAGCCCGCCCGCCATTACCAAGACCGAGGCACTTCTGGCCGATGCCTAAGGCGCGCGGCCCAAATGTTTTCTCCATCCCCGTCTACCGGTCATTCGCCGACGCGCTTGTGAACGGAATTCTTGCCACCCATGGCAAGGATCGCATGGCGCTCGCGCAGGGCATGATCCTTGTGCCCAACAACCGCGCAATCCGCGCCATCACCGACGCGTTCGTCCGGCGCGCCGAAAACGGCCTGCTGCTCCCGCGCATCGTGGCCATAGGCGACGCGGGAGAAGCCCCGGGCGTAGCGCTCGACGGCATCGACAGCGACGTTCCTCCTGCCGTCGACGCACTGACGCGCCGGATGATCCTCGCCCGACTTGTACAGCAGGAACGCAGCCTGATCGGGCAGCGCGTCGGCGCGGCCGAAGCCGTCCGACTTGCAACAGAGCTGGGCAGCACGCTGGACGAACTGATTGCGCAAGATCGCACCCCGGCTGACCTGCGCAACCTGCAAGTCTGCCCCGAACTTGCCGGCCACTGGCAGAAATCGCTCGACTTGTTCGCGACGGTGATCGAGCGCTGGCCAGAAGAACTGGAAAAGCTCGGTTGCATCGACTTGCCCGAGCGGCGCAATCGCCTGCTGCGCGGCCTCGCCAACCGCTGGCGCAACGCGCCGCCCGATCATTTCGTCATCGCGGCGGGCGTCACCAGCTCGGCAAGGGCGATTACCGATCTTCTCGCGGCCATCGCGCGGCTACAGCACGGCGCGGTCATACTCCCAGGGCTCGATCTCGCCAGCCCTGAACCCGAATGGGATGCCATTGCGGGGGACGACACCCGCGCCTCGATCGAGACCCATCCCCAGCATCATTTGCGCCTTCTGCTCGACCGGATCCGGGTGCCCCGCGCCGAGGTCGTCCGCTGGCGCTGGGGCGATGGCAAGCCGCGCAAGGCTGTGCGGGGCAGGGCTGTATCTAACGCATTTGCCCCCGCACGTTTCACGAGCAAATGGATAGATCTGCCGCCGGCGCAACGTTCGCTCAAAGGCGTCCGGCTGGCGACCTTCGCCGCGCCCGCCGACGAGGCACAGGGGATTGCCATTGCGCTGCGCGAGGCGCTGGAAACGCCGGGACGGACCGCTGCGCTGGTGACGCCCGACCGGAGCCTTGCCGGCAGAGTCGGGGCTCATCTGCGCCGCTGGAGGATCGCGGCAGACGACTCTGCCGGACAACCGCTCGCATCAACGCCGGTCGGCGTGCTCATACAGGCGATTGCGGCAATGGGCGTGGAACGCTTTGCACCGACCGCCTTGCTCGCCGTCCTCAAACATCCGCTGGTGCACAGCAGCGACGACCGCCTGCCGTGGCTCGACGGCGTCCGTCGCCTCGACCTCGCGCTGCGCGGCCCACGCCCTGCGCCTGGACTGGCAGGCCTGGCGGCATGGCTGCGGTCCGGCAACGACCGCGAGCGAGCCATTCGCGACCGTGCAGCGCCATGGTGGACCAAAACAGCGCCCCTGTTCGCCGATTTTGAAGCGGCTTTCGCCACCCCGGACCCGTCCCTCGGCGACCTGCTCGCTGCCATTCGGGCCCTGCTCGAGGCACTCGGGGGGGAAGGCGTCTGGGCGGGCCCCGCCGGGAGGTGCGCTGCGGATTTGTTTGCCGAGCTGGAAGCACGCCACAACCTTGGTCCTGCCGATTTTGCAACCGGCGACCTGCTCCCGCTGCTGCGTCAGCTTCTCGCCGAACAGGCCATTCGCCCCCCGCAGGGTGGCCACCCGCGGATCAGCATTTACGGTCTGATCGAGGCGCGGCTGCAACAGGCCGATGTGCTGGTTCTCGGCGGGCTGAACGAAGGAAGCTGGCCCGCCGCAACCGGTGCCGACCCCTGGCTAAGCCCACGCGTTCGCCGCGAACTTGAGCTCGCCGATCCCGA
>JBMOGG010000120.1:0-9450 GCA_049318505.1 Sphingomonas sp.
ATGATCCCCGGCATGTTGCCCATCATGTTCTGCACGCCGACCCACCGTGCGGCAGCGGAGGGCCCGGCCATAATCTGCGGGATCATGAAATAGGCAGGCGAGGAGAAGCCGAGAAACACCTCGTAGACGAATAGAAGCGCGATGCAGGCTCCGATTGGCAAGACTGGCATCGCCAGCATGCAGCCCAGCCCCGCCACATGCGCCGCCGCCAGCGGCAGCTTGAGCGTGAGCGAGGGGGACCAGCCGCGCTGGATTGCCTTGTCGAAAGCCCAGCCCGCCAACAGCGCGGCGAGCGCATTGACAAGGTAAGCACTCGATACGACCGTCGCCATGTGCTCCTTCGAAAAGCCGCGCTGCATTTCGAGGTACATCGGCAAATAGCCGAGGATGAAATACCAGTTCCAGTTACCCGCGAAATGCCCCAGCGCAGCCCCCCACAAAGCGCGGCGGCCGAGGATCTGGCGCATGGTGACCGGCTTTTGGTCGGGATTTTCCGCAGGCTTCGCCTCGTTGATCCGCACCCGGCTCCACGGAATGAGCCAAAGCAGTGAAACCGCGCCGAACAGGAAGAATGTCGCGCGCCAGCCCCACTGGGCCATCAGCAGTCCGCCCAGCAAGGTGCCAACCGCAGGTCCGACCAGATAGCCGAAGCCGATGACGCCGTTGGCCAACCCCATCTGCGCGCGGGGCACATTGCTGGCGATGATTTTCGAGGTGGTCGTAAAGGCCACGCTCTCGCCTATCCCGAGCATCAGGCGCAGCACGAAGAGCCCCATGAAGCCTTCGACGAACCCGGTCAGAAGCGTGGAGACCGACCACAGCAGCGCGCCGATGCCGAGCACGAGCTTGCCGCCGAACCGGTCCGACAGGGCGCCCGCCGGCAGCTGGCAAAAGGCATAGGCAAAGTAGAACCCTGCCGCGAGCACGCCATAGGCCGTCGCCGAGAGGTGGAGGTCGGCGCGGATCTGGGTAGCGCCGGTCGCGAGATTGCCGCGGTCAATGTAATTGATGAACAGGCTAAGCGCCATCAGGCCGACGAGGACGAGCGGCGCTGTTGTGCGCAGAGTGCGCCCCTCAATCGACATAGTCGGGCTCCCGACGGTCGAGCATGCGCTTGAGCGCGGCGAAATGGAGTTCGATCCGGTCGCGCCCTTCGACTTTGGCCGAAGTCGTGTACTGCGCCACTGTACGGTGCAGCACCGGTTCGGGAACGAGCCGCAAGGCCTGCCCGCTCGACTGCGCAAGAATCTGGGTCATCGCCGCGCGTTCGAAGAAATAGAGCGTGTTGAAGGCATCGGCCACGCTGGTCCCGGTGACCAACACGCCGTGGTTGCGCAGCAGCAGCACGGTCCTGCTTCCTAGCGCCCGGGCCATGCGCGCCCCCTCGCTGCTGTCGAGCGCAAAACCGGCATAGTCGCAATGGGCGACCAGCCCATCGAAGCCGATGGCATTCTGGCTCGCCATGAGCATTGCTGGGTCCTCGAGCATGCTGAGCGCGGTGGCATAGGGCATATGGGTGTGGAGGACGCAGCACATGTCCGGCCGCGCGGCGTGCAAGGGCGCGTGGATATGGAATGCGGTGTCCTCGACCGGTCCCGACCCGGCCAGAACATTGCCGGCAAGATCGACCACGAGAAAATCGCTGGCACGCACTTCGGACCAGTGCAGCCCGAAAGGTGCGAGCAGAAAGCGATCGGCATGGCCGGGCAACAGCAAGGTGAAGTGGTTGTCGATGCCCTCGTGAAACCCGAAATGCACGGCGAGCCGGTGCGCCGCTGCCAGATCGACCCGTGCCGAGTGCTCTGCCTGTTGCGCCTCCTGCCAAACTGGGTTCTGGCCGCCTGCGATATCCGTCACGCGTTTGCCCTAGCGTCTTCCATTGTCCTGCGGTTCATTCGGTCGGCACTTCGGCTTCGAGGCCACGCTGCAAGGGCCTGCGCAACAGAAGAATGAGCGTGGCTCCCACCGCGCCGATGGCGGCATCTATTGCCCAAAACGTCGAGGGTGCCATCTGGTCAAAGTAGCTGCCGACCCATCCCGCCAGCACATGGGCAACGAACGGCGAGAGGAAGGCCACGCCCATCAACGTCGACGCAATCTGAGGCGGCGCTGCCTTGCTGACAATGGCAAGGGTCGTCGGCCAATAGTACATCCAGCCCAGCCCCATGATCAGCCAACCGGCAATCGCCCATCCAGCAGCGACACTGTGCGCTTCGGCCTGGCCCCAATTGCCATAGGCGAACAGCAAGGCAGCAATTGCGACGATGGCAGTGCCGATCCCCTGTTTGGTCACGCTGGCCGGTTCACTGCCGCGCCTGGCTTGCCAACTCCACAGAACCACCAGTGCCGGTGCGGCGAGAATGGAGCCCAACGAGTCCATCGACGCAAACCAGCTCGATGGAATCACGCCCAGCGGCGTGGCGAGGTTCACGTATTGGTCGACCCAGAGGAGGCCGATGCTCCAGACCATCGGATATGTAATTTCAGCAGGAATGGTCAGCGCGATCACGAAGAGGAGGACCAGCACACGCTTGCGCTCGTTTGCGCTCAACGGCGGGGTCTTTGCACGATCGCGCCGGGCCGGCCGGTCGTCTGGCAAGTACGGCTGGCCAAGAACATAGCTGACCAGCGCGAGGAGCATCAGCACGGCCGAAACCGCAAAGCCTGCATGCCAGCCGTAAATGGCCGCCACCAACCCGGTTACTAAGGGTCCGCTGGCGGCACCGATGTTGATGCCGGTCGAGAAAATCGTGTAACCCCGCGAACGCAGGGATTCATCCTCGCGCGGATAAAGCGAGCCGACTTGCGCTGAAATATTGCCCTTGAGAAATCCCGAGCCGAGGATGAGCAGCAACAGCGCGAGCAGGAACGTCGAATAAAACGACATCGCAAGATGCCCCGCGCTCATCAGCACCACGCCGATCAGAACTGTACGCCTTGCGCCCAAGAGCCGATCGGCCACCCAGCCACCGATAAGCGGCGTGAAATAAACCAGCCCGGCATACCAGCCGTAGACGATTGAGGCGAAGGCCACGTCGGACAGGGGCCCGCCAAACCCGATCAGGTTCCTCAGGGTCGACAGCCCAGCGACCTTGGCTGCATGTTCCGGCAGCAGCAGATCCTTGACCATGTAAAGGGTAAGAAGCGCCGACATCCCGTAGAAGGAAAAACGCTCCCAGGTTTCGGTAAAGGCGAGGTAGTATACGCCCTTGGGATGGCCGCCAAATCGACTGTCGTTTCGTACTATGCTCGCCATCCGAGTTCCTTGAACCTGTTGGGCAGGATGCAGCTTACTGGGGCCGAAATCGGCCCGTCGCAACCTGCTATGGTCCGGAGTCACACCTGCAAAGCTGGGGCATGGTCGGACAAGACATCTCCACCGATGCCCTTGACCCCGCGGGCGCAGAGCACCGCTACGATCTCTGTTGCATCGATTTGCTGAACAGCCAGATTTTTCGCTTGGGCGATTGTTGCCGCGACGCCCACGGCCTCGCCCATCGCCATGCATTGGGGCATGCCACGAACCGAGGCGAAGGCTGCCGGGTCGGCGCACACCAGCCGGCCTGCGAACAGCAAATTCTCGATTCTGCGCGGCACCATCGCCTGGAAGGGAATGGTATAGTAGCTTCCCTCCGCAACGATCGCGTCATGGGTCATGGCGGCATCACTGCGCATCACATCGTCGATCGGATTGTCGCAGCAGACGATCCCGTCCGAAAACTTCGTGGCTGCTGCAAGATCGCGCGCAAGGATGCGATGCACGGCCTCAAGCTTGCGGGTTTCGCGCACGCCGATCGTGGGGCCCAATTCGCTCATGCGCGCCTGCGCGAAGCCGGGGACGCTCTCGACCAGGAACGTCGCCAGCTGACGGCAGCGCCGACGACCTTCCTGTGTGGCTCTGGCCACCTGCTGCGGATCGGTTCCGTCTACGCCGCGGATATGGACCGAATTGCAAAAGACCGTGTCCCGATGAAATCCGCGCATTAGATAAAGTTTGGCAAGATCGGGGTGCAGTCGGCCCTGTGCGATACCAAGCGCGGCTTCCCGCGTGAAATAGGGATCGTCACCGGCAAAGACCTGCGCCCACGGTGCGCCCAGCATCGAGAAGGACAAGGTCACGCCCATCATGTTACCGCGCCCGTCACCGAGCGCGAACGATACACCGGCCTTGGCCGAAATGTCGCCATCGCCCGAACAATCGATCACCATGCCAGCTTCGATGGTCAATGGACCCGTCCGGTCATAGCAATCGACCGCCACAATGCGGTTTGCCTCCAGCACCGGAGAACCGGCGAAGGTGTTCAGATGAACATCGACGCCGACATCCTCGAGCATCTGGAACATCGCGAACACTGCCGCCTCATGGTCGTAGATGACCTCGGCGCCGAAGTTTGCGAGCGTCGACGGCCGGATTTCGGCGAGGGGCGGACGCATGGTGCACAGCATGGTGGTCAATGTGTCGAAGACGCCGCCGATGCTGCGGCCGATCGGGAAACCCCCGCCCCAAGGCATGCCCGGGCAAAACGCCATCACCCCACCGATCTTGCTGGTCCCCTCGACCAGCCGGACACGTGCGCCCCGGCTCGCCGCTGCGTAGGCTGCCCCAAACCCGGCAGTGCCGCCTCCGACAACCAGTACGTCGGTCGTTATCTTGCGCTTCATGAACTCTTCACCGTCTTGTTGCGATCGAGGTTGGCGGCCTGGTCGGTTCGCCGGTGCACAGCGCGTTGCGTGGGGAGACCTTGCCTTGCATCAAGCCAAGCCTCGCATGAGCAATACGCAATGCCAAGCCACTATTGGTCGTTTGCCGAAAGCCCGATAAGGCGCGAACTGGAGTTCAGCATAATCACCGAAAAAGAGCATGGCGGGTCCAATGCAGACAGCGATCATCTCTGCTGGAGCAAGCGGCATCGGTCTCGCCGTGGCGCGTCGTCTCCATGCGCTGGGCTGGCTGGTCTACATTTGTGACCAGGATCGAGGCGCTGTCGCAAATGTGCAACAGACCGATCCAGGCCTTGTTGCGCTCGCCTGCGATGTCAGCAATGCCGAGGCAGTGGACGGCTTCTATCGCGCTGTTGCGGCCGATCTGGACGCCAGAGGCCTTGCCGGTATCGACCTTCTCGTCAACAACGCCGGCATTGCGGGGCCCACGGCACGCATTGAAGATCAACCGGCCGAGGCGTGGCTGCGGACAATCGATGTCAACATCAATGGCACATTCTACATGACCCGCCGAGCCGTGCCGCTGCTGCGCTGCAAAGCACCCGGTGCCTCGATCATCAACATGAGCTCCAACGCCGGGCTGTTCGGATGTCCGCTGCGCGGTCCCTATGTGGCGAGCAAGTGGGCCATCATCGGCCTCACCAAGACCTTGGCCATGGAGCTGGGGCCTGAGGGCATCCGGGCCAATGCGATCTGTCCGGGCTGTGTCGACGGGCCGCGAATCGACCGGGTCATCACGGCCGATGCCGAGGCCCGCGGGCTGCCTGCCGCCGACGTCGAGGCGGAGTATAAACGGCAGACATCCTTGCGGACATTTGTCACGAACGACGATATCGCCGACATGGTGATTTATCTGACATCGTCGGCCGGTCAGCGCATTTCGGGCCAGGCTCTGTCGATAGACGGCCACACAGAAGGCCTTTCGATGGATATGGAGGGTTATGCGCGCGGTCTGGTATGAGGCGACAGGCCCTGCGGACAGCGTCCTGCGCTACGGCATAGTCGATGATCCGCTGCCTGGTCCCGGCGAGGTCCGGGTGCGGATCCGTGCGTCGGGGGTCAATCCTTCGGATGTCAAGGCAAGGAGCGGCACAAGGGGGCCGATGCCCTTTGCCCGGGTGATCCCCCATTCGGACGGAGCGGGCGAGATCGACGCCATTGGTGTCGGTATCGACGCATCACGGCTGAACGAACGGGTCTGGCTGTGGAACGCGGCCTGGAAGCGCGCCGACGGCACCTGCGCGGAATATGTCTGTCTGCCGGCAGACCAGGCCGTACCACTGCCACAAAACACCAGTTGGGACGCAGGGGCATGCCTTGGCATTCCGGCCTCGACAGCCGCCCACGCGGTGTTCGCCGATGGTGATGTCAGCGGACAAACCGTGCTGGTCACGGGCGGGGCGGGGGCAGTCGGGCACTATGCCATTCAGCTCGCTCTGTGGGGCGGCGCGCGCGTGATTGCAACGGTGAGCCGCGACGAGAAGGCGCAGATCGCCCATGCGGCCGGTGCGCACGCCGTCATCAACTATCGCGCAGGTGATACGGCCGCTGCAATACGCGATGTGGCTGGCAGCGCAGGGGTCGATCGCATCATAGAGGTCGAATTCGGCGGTAATCTTGCGGTCAGCCAAACCGTGCTTGCCCCTGGCGGGGTCATCGCAGCCTATGGTTCAATGGCAGAACCTACGCCGCAGTTCCCATTTTATCCCCTCATGTTTAACAATACCACGCTCAGGATGATGCTGGTCTACATGCTGACAGCGCAGGAGCGTGCCAGCGTTATCGGTCGGCTCACCAGCGCGCTCGAAGCCAACGCTCTGCATCATGCCATTGCCGCGCGTTTTGCTCTGGACGAAACCGCCAAGGCTCATGAAGCTGTTGAGACCGGCGCGCTGATTGGCAATGCAGTCATCCTGACTGATTGATCCTGCCCGAAGCATAGGTTCACGACGAGGCGGATGATTTCCGGTGATGCGTTGCAGCACCGGAACGGGTTGGCGGCTTGGCTATGGGCGCGCGTTAGCCTTGCACATCGGCCAAATTATCGTCACGCTCTTTTTTGCCTAAGGCGCGTATATGGTCTGGCAGACAAGAAAATCAGTGGTCGGTGAACGGCGCGTGGTCGACGCGAGCCTTTGCCACTTTAGAATTTTTACCTGATGGAGAAAACCCGTGCATCTCGAGTTCAGCCCCGAAGACCTTGCCTTTCAGCAGGAAGTGCGCAGCTTCATCGCCGAAAGCTATCCTGCACCGCTTCGCGGCAAGCAGGATGAAGGCGACGAGCTGTCGAAAGAGGACTTTCTGTCCTGGCACAAGGTTCTGGCAAAGAAGGGTTGGGTCGCGCCTGCATGGCCGGTCGAGTGTGGCGGCACCGGCTGGACGCCGACCCAGAAATACATCTGGTCTGAGGAAACGGCGCGCGCCGATTGCATCCGCCTGATGCCCTTTGGCCTGTCGATGGTCGGCCCGGTGATCTACACCTTTGGGACGCCCGAGCAGAAGGCGAAGTTCCTTCCGCGCATCCTTTCGGGTGAGGATTGGTGGTGCCAGGGCTATTCGGAGCCGGGCTCGGGTTCCGACCTCGCCTCGCTGCGCACAAAGGCGGAGCGGGCCATAGACGCTGAGGGGGATCACTATGTCGTCAACGGGCAAAAGACCTGGACGACGATGGCGCAGCATGCCGACTGGGGTTTCTTCCTTGTCCGTACCGACAATGAAGCCAAGCAGCAGGAAGGTATCAGCTTTCTGCTGATCGACATGAAATCGCCCGGCGTCACCGTTCGCCCGATCATCACTCTTGGCGGTGAGCATGAGGTCAACGAAGTCTGGTTGGAGGACGTGCGCGTCCCCGTCGAGAACCGGGTCTACGAAGAAAACAAGGGGTGGACCTGCGCCAAATTCCTGCTTGCGCATGAACGCACAGGTATTGCTGGCGTTGCGGCGTCGAAGCGCGGCGTTGAAAAGGTCAAGGCCATCGCACGCGCCGAGATGGACGGCGACCGGCCGCTGATTGCCAACCCGTTCTTCAGGCGCAAGATCGCTGAGCTTGAGATGGACCTGACCGCGCTCGAGTTCACCGAACTGCGCAGCCTTGCAGGCGAAAGCGCCGGCAAGGGCCCGGGTCCAGAATCGAGCCTGCTCAAGATCAAGGGCTCAGAAATCCAGCAGCGGCTGACGGAACTCTCGCTTGAGGCAGTCGGCCATTATGGCGCGCCCTATTTCCGCGGCTTTGGCGCCAACGAACTTAGGGGGGGCGACAACGAGCACCCGATCGGCCCCGATTATGCTCACCGCGCGGCGCCAACCTATTTCAACGTCCGCAAGACGACGATCTATGGCGGCTCGAATGAAATTCAGCGCAACATCATCGCCAAGATGGTGCTTGGGCTCTGATATTGTGACGGCGCCGCCAAGCAGGCCGGCCACCCGAGAGGACAGAATTACCGATGGATTTCAGCTATACCGAAACGCAGGACATGCTGCGTGACACGCTCGCGCGCTTTCTTGCCGACACTTATGATTTCGAAACACGCAAGAAGATGCTTGCTAGCCCCGAAGGACGCGACCCGGGCATCTGGCGCGCACTGGCCACGGAGCTTGGCATTTTGGGCGCGCCGTTTGCCGAGGATCACGGCGGGCTGGGCGGCGGTGCGCTCGAAAACATGATCATGATGGAGGAACTGGGAAAGGTGATCGCGATCGAGCCCTATCTGCAGACAATCGTGATCGGCGGCGGTGCGATGAAACATGTCGGCGGCGCGATGGCCGATGCCGTCATCCCGCAGATCATTTCGGGCGAAGCGGTGATCGCCTTCGCCTATGCCGAGCCACAGGGGCGTTATGACGTTGCGAACCTCAGAACCAGCGCGAAGAAAGATGGCGCTGGATATGTGTTAAATGGCCATAAATCGGTGGTTTATGCGGCGCCATGGGCGACTCATATTCTGGTGACGGCGCGCACTGGCGGCAGCGTCCGCGAGCGTGACGGTGTCGAACTGTTCCTGATCGACGCAAAGCTGCCGGGTATCGTGCGCCGCGACTATCCGACGGTCGATGGCTTTCAGGCTTCGGAAATCTATTTCGAGAACGCGGCCATTCCGGGCGATGCGCTGCTCGCTGGCGGCATCGACCTGATTGAAGCCCTGGTCGATGAAGCGACGGTGGCGGCGTGTGGAGAGGCATGCGGGATCAGCCGCAAGCTGCACGAGGGCACGCTCGACTATTCGAAACAACGCAAGCAGTTCGGCGTGCCGATCGGCAAGTTTCAGGTGCTTCAGCATCGGATGGCCGACATGTTCATCGAGGTCGAGCAAATCGCCTCCATGACACTGATGGGCACGCTGAAGCTCGATTTGCCTGCCGCCGAACGCAAGGCGGCGGTAAGCCTGGCCAAGGCCAAGGTGTCGCGCTCGCTCAACTTCGTCGGGCAGAACGCGATCCAGACGCATGGCGGCATCGGCATTACGCAGGAACTCGCAATCGGCCATTATTTCAAACGCGGCACGATGATCGAGAACCAGTTCGGCAGCGCTGACTTCCATCTTGATCGCTTCGAGCAGTTGACACTGGACGCGTAATTCGGCGGCGAAACTGTGCCGTTAGTCTTCTACCAACGGCTCTCCGCTTGATGCTCTCCAGTCTATGATATTGGCAGCCTAGCGGGCGAGCTGACGCCACTCGGAGAGTGCCGCTGTGCCGCGCTCGTTATAGGTCGGGCTACGCATTGTC
>JBMOGG010000121.1:0-9440 GCA_049318505.1 Sphingomonas sp.
TGACTGTCAAGTAATTCGGATCTGGTTTACCCTGTCATTGCGAGCGCAGCGACGGCGGACCTAGAGCCCCAACACGCCAGGGTTCAGGATGTCGTGCGGGTCCAGTTCCGCCTTGATCGCGCGGAGCAGTGCGACCGATGCTGCATTACGACCCCTGAGATACGGATAGGTCTTGCCGACTTGCAGATGTGCGGCACCGTGCGCGTGCATCAGGTCGATGACGCCGCTCTTCAACCGGGCGACGAACACCGCCGCTTCGGGCGCGGCGGGGTAGCTCTCGACCGTAGCGAGATGCTCCGTCGGCACCATGCGGTCGTGGACGATATCGCGGGCATCGGGCCAGTAGAATGCGGGCTCATAGACGAACGCGCTGCCGCCGACCGCCATGAACATCGCGCCGGTGTAGACCCCGCGCGCGTCCATTTCGGCGCGGTGGTCGTCCCAATAATCGCTGATGGCCTGATGGAAGCCCGCGACGGCATCATGTGCGAATAGGCCGTGGAGCGCGCACCAGCGCTCGCCCTTCGGCCCCAGAACATTGGTCAGCGGCGCAAACGGCATCCCGCGCACGATGGTAGGGACGGTGTTAGCGATCTCGGTGCCGTACCGGCGACCGATCACGCGGATGGCAGCGGCCTTCGCCTCGGTGCTCGCCTGATCGATGCCGTCAGCGATATAGTGGACGGTATAGTCGGAGGCGCGCAGCGCGCGGTCGCCCGCAACGGCCATCTTCACGAGCGATTTGAGACCGCCCGCCGCCGACCCGGCTGATTTCATGACGGACTTCGCGATTTCGGCCTTGGCTGAAACGCTGTCGTTGCGACCGATCTGGCCCTGCTGGAGCGCCGCATCAAGGCCGAAATTCTCGTCGTCGAGGCCGGCCCGCGCGATCTCTGCCATCGCGCCGTGCATGGCGGCAAAGCTCGAAAAGCTGAACGAGAGCGCGCAAAACGCTTCGTGCCGCTTCACCAGCTTCAGCGTGATCGCCGCCTTGATACCGAGTGCACCGCAATCACCCGTGAACAGCCCGGTCAGGTCGGGGCCGAAATGGCGGAAGAACGGTTCGCCATTGGCCGAGCCCCCGCTGCCGGTCCGCAGCAGATCGCCGGTGCCAGTCACGACATCGAGCGCGATGACGCTTTCGGCCGAGACGCCGGGGCCGTGGCTGATCGAATTCTGCGAAATCGACCCGCCGACCGTCGCCGCCAATCCCGAGAACGGCCCCCAGAACGGCGTGCGCAGCCCATGGCTTTTGAGTGTTTCGTAGAGTTTCGCCCAGGTGACCCCCGGGCCGACGGTGACGATGTTCTTGGCTGTATCGAGGTCGATCGCGGTCAGCCGGTCGGTCCCGATTGTGATGCCGCCGGGCCGCGTGTGGGTGTAGCCATCGGTGTAACTTGCCCCGCCGCCGCGCACGGTCAGCGGCACGCGGTGTCGCGCCGCGAAGCGAACGATGTCCTGCAATTCGGCAACCGATCCGGGCAGGACGACCGCAGTCGGCACTTCGCCGCCCCTAAAAATGTCGCTGCCGTAATAGCGCCGGTCGTCGTCGCCGGTCAGCACGTTTGCCGTGCCGACGACGCCAGCCATCATCTCCGCGATTTCCGCATCGGCGACGGCAAGGGTGGCGCTCACGCCATGTGCCCCTGACCTTGCGCGAAGTACCAGGCAGCGATCTCCTCGCGCTTTGGCCACCAGACGTGCGGCAGCGACTGCGCGTGCTGGATGAATTCGCGCAGCGCCCGGACCCGGTGCGCGCGGCCCGAGACGTGCGGATGCAGCCCGACATTCATGATCCGGGCGGTCTTTTCACCTTCCGCATAAAGCACGTCGAGCTCTTCGATCAGAATGTCGCGAAACTGGTCGGTGGTGTAGTTACGGCGTGTCAGCAGGGTGAAATCGTTGATCTCGTTCGAATAGGGGATTGACAGAAACCGCTGCCCGCCCGCGACGCTGAGCGGATAGGGCTGGTCGTCGTTCATCATGTCGCAGATGAATTCGAGGCCTGCCTCGGCAAGGATGTCCGCCGTCTGCGTCGTGCTGCGTAGCGATGAGGACAGCCAGCCTTTCGCAGGGCGTCCGACATGCTTTTCATAGGCATCGAGCGTCCGCAGCACGATTTCGCGTTCTTTCTCAGGTTCATGTGCGAAATCGGTGAGCAACTCGCCCTGTTCCCAATTGTGCGCGAGCAATTCCCACCCGCGCTCGAGCACGGCATCGGTCATCGCGCGCCGCCGCTCGAAGGTGACGGCGTTGGTCGTGCAGCTTGCCGCCACGCCCAGCTCGTCGAACAGCTCGATCAGCCGCCAGATGCCGACGCGCTGGCCGTACTCGCGCCAGGTGTAATTCGGGAAATCGGCGACATTGCCGGGTAGAACATCGGGCAGGATCGGCGGCCCGCCCGCGTAATAGGCGCGGGTCGTGTCCTTGGTCAGGTCCCAGGTTTCGAGGTTGAAAGTCAGCACAAGCGCGACGCGCTTGCCATCGGGCCAGCGCAGCGGCGCGCGCTCTGGCATCGGGATATAGGGATAGTCCATGTGGCGAAGTGTTTACTTCCATGCCGCGCGGCGCAAGCGGTCTCACGCACTGATCGACAAGCGGATAAATAAGGGGGATTCTGCCCCGCCAACGCACCGGCTGCCATGTTCGCCGCATGGCCGCCTATCTTGTCGTTACATTGCAGGTCTCGGATCCGATCGCGTTTGGCGCTTATCGCGACGCCATCGCCGGGCTCGAAGTCGAATTCGGGGGCCGATATCTCGTACGGGCACCGGTGCTGGAACGCCCTGAAGGAGTGGGACCAGATGACGAGCGCATCGTCATCATGGAGTTTCCTGATGCTGTTGCGGCGCGTGCGTTCTTCGCCAGCGACCGGTATCGGGCGGCGTAACGCTTGCGTGCCGGTGCCGCGACGTTGAACATGCGGATCGTGATGGAGAACGAGTGATGCAGATACCGACCGCGCCTACGCCCGACGTGCTCGACTTTCTCGCACGCGACCATCGGCTGTTCATCGATGGACAGTGGCGCGACCCGGGCTCGGCCCAGCTGATCGCGGTCGAGAATCCGGCCACGGAACAACCTATCGCAACGTTGCGGGCGGCATCACGGGGGGATCTCGATGACGCTGTCGCGGCGGCGCGTGCCGCGCTCGACGGGTCCTGGGGGCGTATGGCGCCCGCCGAGCGCGGCAAATTGCTGATGAAGCTCGCCGATCTGGTGGAGGCGGACTCGCTGTTGCTCGGCGAGCTCTCGACACTCGAGAACGGCATGCCTTTGTGGATGTCGCTCGACAAAATGGCGCTGCTCTGCCCCGACATCATCCGCTATTATGCGGGATGGACGACCAAGGTGACTGGCGAAACATTGCCCGCCGTCCCCGTGCGCGGCGAGGACCACGAATGGCTGGTCTATACGTTGCGCCAGCCGATCGGCGTCGTGGGCTGTATCATCCCGTGGAATGCGCCCGCGTCGATGATTACGCTGAAGGCGGCCCCTGCCTTGGCGGCAGGGTGCACGGTGGTCATGAAGCCGGCCGAACTGACGCCGCTGCTGGCGGTTCGCTTCACCGAACTGGTCGAGCAGGCGGGCTTCCCACCGGGCGTGTTCAACCTTGTCCAGGGCTATGGTCACGACATCGGCGATGCGATTGCGCGCCATCCCGGCATCGACAAGGTTGCCTTTACCGGGTCGACCGCTGTGGGCAAACAGATTGTTCGTGCTGCCGCCGACGACCTCAAGCGGGTTGCGCTCGAACTCGGCGGCAAGTCACCGTTTATCGTGTGCGCCGACGCCGATCTCGATCAGGCGGCGCCGGCAGCAGCGGCGGCGTGCTTCTTTCTGACGGGCCAGAATTGCATGGCGGGGACGCGGTTGTTCGTCGACCATGCGATTGCTGCGGAGTTCGGCGAACGCCTCATCGCTGCCGCAAAGACCTTTACGATCGGTGACGGCTATGCGCCGGGCGTGATGCTCGGTCCGCTGATTTCGTCGAAACAGCTCGCGCGGGTGAAGGGGTTTATCGACGAGACCGACGCGGCCGGTGCCACGCGCCTGTTCGGCGGCGGCATTCCCGATCGGCCGGGCCATTTCGTCGAACCGACCATCTTCGGCGATGTTACGCCCGACATGCGGATCGTGCGCGAGGAAGTATTCGGCCCGGTCCTGGCCGTGCAGCAGTTCGACCAGGCCGACGAGGCCGAACTGATCACGCGCGTCAATGATACGGTTTATGGTCTGTCAGGCTCGGTCTGGACGCGCGATATCGGGCGGGCACTGCGCCTGGCCGCACGGGTCGACTCAGGGCAAGTCGGTGTGAACGTCCATGCCGCAATCAGCGCGGAAACGCCGTTCGGCGGCAACAAGCAGTCCGGGTGGGGGCGGGAGTTCGGGAAGGAAGGGCTCGACGCCTATCTCAAGACCAAGGCCGTCAGCGTCAACCTTGGGCCGCATCAATAGCTGCATCAAGGCGGCGGGCCGTCACGAAACCGTGATGACGACCTTGCCGACATGGTTGCCCGAGTGGAGATACTCATACGCTGCGCGTGCTTCGTCGAACGGGAAGGTCCGGTCGATGACGGGCTGGATATCGTTCGCAGCGACCGCACGGATCAGGTCGGCGAGCATGGCGCGGCTGCCCTCGGCAATGCCGCGCAAGGTCAGGTTCTTGCCGATGATCGTGCCGTAATTCGGCAGGGCCTCGCTCGCGGCTCCCGCGAGCGCGCCGATGATGACGATGCGTCCATTGACAGCGGCGGCGGCAATCGACTGGGTCAACGTGGCCTGTCCGCCGATCTCGATGACGATGTCGGCCCCTGCACCGCCAGTCGCCTTCATCAGTTCGGCGGGCCAGTCGGGGTTCGAGCGGTAGTTAATCGTAATGTCGGCTCCCAGCGCGCGGGCAATGTCGAGCTTTTTGTCGCTCGACGAGGTTATCGCGACCCGCGCGCCGATCGCTTTGGCAATTTGTAGCGCGAAGATGGAAACGCCACCCGTTCCCAGCGCGAGTACCGTGTCACCTGCCTTGACGTGGGCCACGTCGACAAGCGCGTTCCAGGCGGTCAGCGCCGATGATGCAAGCGGTGCTGCCTGCAGGTCGGTTACCGTATCGGGCAGGGTTACGATTGCCGCGGCCGGGACGAGCACATAGTCGGCCAGCCAGCCGTCATGCGTGATGCCGATGTCGGTGCCGAACGCGCTTGGTGAAAACTGCCCGTCGAGCCAGGTCACGAAATGCGGGCAGACGGCACGATCGCCGACCTTTACGGCGGTGACATCCGCGCCGACCGCGACGACTTCGCCGACCCCTTCGGACAAGGGAATACGGGTTTCGTCGCGTTTTGCGCCATAGGTGCCTCCAAGCACCAGCATGTCGCGGTGGTTGAGGCAGACCGAACGGACCTTGAGGACCGCCTCGCCGGACCCCGCAATCGGGTCCGCACGTTCCACCCTTTGCAGCGATCCGATGCCTGTCTGTGTTCCGATCTGATAAGCTCGCAACTGCCGTCTCCAAAAAAGGCGTGCAGGAGTTCGCACGCCGACTTATTTCTTTCCGTTGTACCTCTTTCGGCAGATCAGCAGCGGACCCTGCAATCTAGCCGGTCTGTGGCCTGCAAAGCCGCGACGATTGCTCGAACCTATCCCACGGAACCACCGTTTTCATCTGATCCAGAAACACTGCACGCCGCTTCTGCTTGCGTGGCTGCGACAGGCCGATCTCACAAAAAACGATCCTGCTTCATGTGCTCCTCCAATCACGAAGAGAATCACGTCACCATTGTTGCTGCAAGGACGACTTGATCAGGGTCTCTTTAGGAGTGCCGCGCCAAGCAGCATCGCCGGGATGAGCGTGATCATGATGAGGATCAGAAAGGTCGCAGCAGCGGCCAGGTTGCAGCAGGCTCGCATCCTTGTCAGCAGTCAGTCGTTGGGTGGGCTGAACAAAATCGCGACTATTACTCCGACAGGGTTGCGCCGATAAAGGGCCCGATCAACAAAGCAAAGGTGATCGACAAGGCGCCAAGCAGCAATAACAGAGCGGCGCGCTCGAACACGGCACGAGGGGGTGCCGGTTCGGTCATGCCATCGCCGCGGTGTTCGCGGGCAAGGCGTTCACGGGGCGCGACATGAAGCGTGCGACACCTGCTTTGCTCGCTTCCAGCAGCAGCAACAGCACCATGCCCAGCACTCCGGCGAGCGCCATGTCACCCCAGGCGATCGACCCAAATTTCAGCAAGGTTTGGGCGGACGGCAGGAACAGGATCAGGCCTGTGATCGCAAACACTGCAATGACCACATAGCGCAGCGCTGCGTTGTGTCGAACGAGCGCGTCGCCAAGGGACGCGCTGAATGAGCGGTTGACCAGAATTAGCGCCAGTATCTCGGCGATCAACGCAAAGAAAATCAGTGCGCGAAGTTCGGCCTCCGGCATCGCTTCCCAAGTTTCGATGAAGAACACCGTCGCCAGCATTGCGAATGCCGCTGCACCCTGGAACACGCTCCACACGATCATTGCGAGTGAGAAGAGCGGCTCGGTCTGGTTGCGCGGCGGGCGGGCCATGATGTCTTTCTCGTCTTGCTCGGCCTCGAAGACCAAAGCGCAGACCGGGTCGATGACCATTTCAAGCAGCGCAATATGGATCGGCCCGAACAGCAGCGGTAGGCCAAAGAACAGCGGGAGCAATGCCAGCCCGGCGATCGGCACATGCACCGCGAAGATGAAGGCCATCGCCTTGCGGATATTGTCATAGATTCGCCGCCCGGCCCTGACCGATTGCACGATCGAGCCGAAATCATCCTCAAGCAGTACGATCGCGGCTGCCTCGCGCGCGACGTCGGTGCCACGCTTGCCCATGGCGATGCCAATATGCGCCGCCTTGAGCGATGGCGCGTCGTTGACCCCATCTCCGGTCATCGCAACGATTTCGCCGTCGGCTTTAAAAGCTTGCACGATGCGTAGCTTCTGTTCGGGCATGATGCGGGCGAAGACCGTGACCGTCTTCAATTGCTCGGCAAGCTGTGTGTCGTTGAGCGATTCCAGATCGGCACCGGTCAGCACGTTGCCGTCGGCAATCCCGGCCTGAGTCGCGATCGATCGTGCAGTGGCGGGATAGTCGCCGGTAATCATCACGACGCGAACGCCGGCACTGCGACATTCAGCGACCGCGCCAGCTACGCTCGCGCGGATCGGGTCGGCCAAGCCGACCAGTCCGGCGAGCTTGTACTCATAGTCATGCTGGGTTTCGGCCCAGTCGCGATTTTCGGTCTGGGCCGTAGCGACGGCGAGCACGCGGATACCGCGAACCGCCATCGCCTCGACGGCGGCCGTCATGGCTGCGAGTGCGTCGCTCGGTAGGTGGCAGAGGCCGGCAATCGCTTCCGGCGCGCCCTTGGCTGCGACTGACAGCGTGTCGGCGTGGTCCCAGATGTTCGACATAGCCAGCATTTCAGGGCGCAGCGCATATTCATGCACCGGCCCGCCTTTCGGCAAGGTGATCGCCGGAACAGCGGCCCGTGCGCCGTGCAGCGCGACGTCCATCGGATCGGTCGGGTCGGCTGCGCTTGCGAGCGCCGCAGTCTCGATCAGAGCGTGATATGGTTCCGGGACAACGACTTCAGGCCCGAACCTAAGTGTCTCGCCGGTTGGCAGCCACAATTCCGCAAGCGACATGCGATTTTCTGTCAGTGTTCCAGTCTTGTCGGTACAGAGCACGGTCGCCGATCCGAGCGTTTCGATCGCCGCGGCGCGGCGTGTAAGCACGCCCACCTTGCCTATCCGCCAGGCACCCATCGCAAGGAACACCGTCAACACGACAGGAAATTCCTCAGGCAGCATCGACATGCCAATGGCGATCCCGGCGAGCGCGGCCTCGATCCAGCCGCCACGCAGTAGCCCGTAGAGCACTACCACCGTGACCGCGACCGCCCCGCCGCCCATCGCGCACCAGGTGACGATCCTCGTCGTCTCGCGGCGCAGGCGCGGGGCTTCGGTGTCGAGTGTCGCGAGCGAGCGACCGATCCGGCCGATCTCGCTGCGCGACCCGGTCGCCAGGACGCGCGCAATGCCGCTGCCGCGCGCGACGAGCGAACCAGAATAGACATAGGACTGGCCCTCGCCACCTGGGCGGCGGGTTTCGTGCTCGGCTTGGTCAGTCGCAACCACCTTGTCCACCGGCAGCGATTCTCCGGTCAACAACGACTCGTCTATTTGGAGATCACTCGCCTCGACGAGCACCGCATCGGCAGCGATACGGTCACCCTGTCCGAGCACGATCAGGTCGTCGCGCACCACCTCGCGGCCCGCGATTCGGGTCCGCGCGCCATCGCGTATGGCGAGCGCGCGCGGCGCGGAAAGGTCACGCAATGCCTCCAGAACATGCTCGGTGCGCGTTTCCTGAATGACGGTCACGCCGACCGAAAAGGTAGCGAAGCCGAGCAGGATCAAAGCTTCGGTCAGATCGCCGAGCAGCAAATAGGCAGTGCCGCCGGCCAGCAGGAGCGCCAGCATCGGCTCACGCAATACCTCGAGTGCGATCCGCAGTATCGACCGTTGCCCGGCGCGTGGAAGCTCGTTGGGGCCATCCGCAGCCAGCCGGGCCGCCGCTTCGCCAGAACTCAGCCCATTGTGACGTACATAGTCAGTCATCACCGCCGCCCCCATAGCCTGTACGACCCCCACCCGAATTAAACACGATGATTTGGGCCCCACCGGATTAGGTCAGTGAAAACTCGAACCTGCATATCAACCCAGATAGTGGGTATTCGATATTCGGGGTGCCGCCGAGACTTTTGACATTGATCGCAATTAATTTGCTCCCAAATCCTGTATGGGCCGGTGGCACAACCCGAGGCCCGCCTTCTTCGATCCATTCGAACGCGACGCGCGAGAGGTCAAAATCGGTAAAGTCCCATGCAACCTTGACGTGACCGTCTTGCGATGAAAGCGCGCCATACTTGGCGGCATTGGTCGCCAGCTCGTGGATGATGAGGCCGAACGCCGTTGCCATTCGTGCCGTGACGCGTAGCTTTGGTCCCGTTATTGCAATTCTGTCCCCGCCGCGTTGGTACACCTGAAGTTCGGCGCGTACGAGCTCTTCCAAGTCTGCTTCGGTCCATGCCGCCCTCATCAAGGCTTCGTTCGTGCGTGAAAGCACTGCAAATCGCGCAAGCAACGACTCCCTAAAGTCGGCGACGCACGCACACTCTTTGGCAGACAGCGATACGATCGCGTTAACAACAGCCATCGTATTGCGCAGCCGATGAACAGTCTCCTCCGTCAGTAACAGACTTTGGGCTTCGGCACGCTTTCGCTCGGTGACGTCGCGCATGGCTACGGTCAGGATCCAACGACCGCCAATGAGGTGTTTTGCAAGCGTTGCTTCCATCGAAAATTCTTCGCCATCTTTTCGTAAGCCCAAGACTTGCCTTTTCGCGCCCTTCGC
>JBMOGG010000122.1:0-9401 GCA_049318505.1 Sphingomonas sp.
GGATCGGGCGGCTGTTCGGGGCCGCCGTCTGAAGTCTAGTGCGCGAGGAACAGCGGGAAGCGAGCACTGTCGAGCATATAGCGCGTCACCCCGCCCAGCAGCGTCTCACGCATGCGGCTGTGGCCATAGGCACCCATGACGATCCAGTCCGCGCCAATGGCCGCGGCTTCGCGTTCGATGGCTTCCTCGACCGTCAGCCAGTCGATCGGCGCGGTGTGCAGTTCTGCGTGGACATCGTGGCGTGACAGATAGTCGAGCACCGGCCTGGCCTGCATCTCGTCCTGGGTCTTGCCGATCCGCAAAACGACGACAGACTTGGCACGCTTCAACAGCGGCACGGCAGCACGCACGGCGCCAGCGGATTCGCGGCTGTCGTTCCAGGCGATGATGACCTTACCGTCAAGGGTGACGGGCTTTCCCGGAACGAGTGCCAGCACCGGCGCATTGCCTGACAGGGCGACGGCGCCAACCAGCGAAGATTGCGGGCGCGCGAACTTGCCGGTGTCGTCGAGATCCAGGACCACGATATCCGCCAGCCGCGACGATCGCGCCAAGGCATCGGCGGGTTCGACGTCGCTTCGTTCCACCGTGAAGGGCACATCCTCGTGCGTCAGTCGCCCCTCAATGCGCGAGACCAGCGCGCCCGCCTCCACCTCGACAGCGGCGATAACGTCGGTCATCGGGTAGACGCCGCCGAACGGGTCCATGGCAAACAGGCGTACGATCGGCGTGTTAACGTGCGCGGTGACATGGCCGCCAAACCCGCGCGCAATATCGAGGCCGGTTTGGAGGCGGTTTTCTCCGGCGGGGCTGTCGTCGGCGTGAACAAGGATCGAGCGCATGGTTGGTCTCCTGTGGAGCGCCGCGTGCGTCAGGATGGCGTTACGGGTCAGGCGCTCAACGCACTGGACACCGTTTCGGGGCCGTATTCATTGACGTGGGTCAAAATCCGGCCCGGGGCTGCATGACTGCCGGTTGCGGCGCGCGCGGCGCAATTCTAAGGGCGGCCCAGCGTTCGAACGAATGGGACCCCCGATGCAGAAACTCTACCCCGATGCTACCGCCGCGCTCGACGGGTTACTCCGCGACGGCATGACCATCTGCTGCGGCGGGTTCGGTCTGTCGGGGATGCCAGAGCGTCTGATCGACGCGCTCGAGGCGTCGGGTGTCAAGGACCTTACGATTGCCAGCAACAATGCGGGCATCGACGGGGTAGGGCTCGGCAAGCTGCTGCGCTCCCGCCAAGTAAAAAAAATGATCTCGTCCTATGTGGGCGAGAACAAGGAGTTCGAGCGTCAATATCTTAGCGGCGAGCTCGAGGTCGAATTCTGTCCGCAAGGGACGCTGGCCGAGCGCTGCCGCGCAGGCGGGGCAGGGATACCCGGCTTCTACACCAAGACCGGTGTCGGCACGCTGATAGCCGAGGGCAAGGAAGTGAAGAGTTTCGATGGCGAGGATTACATCCTCGAACGCGGAATCGTCGCTGACCTTAGCATCATCAAGGGCTGGAAAGCGGACGAAAGCGGCAATCTCATCTTCCGCAAGACCGCGCGCAACTTCAACCAGCCGATGGCAACCGCAAGCCACATGACGGTCGCCGAGGTGGAGGAGATCGTGCCCGACGGGTCGCTCGACCCCGACGCCATTCACGTGCCGGGTATCTATATCAAGCGCCTGATCTGCGGTGCACCGTATGACAAGCGGATTGAGTTCCGAACCGTGCGTGAACGGGAGATTGCATAATGGCCTGGACCCGCGACGAAATGGCTGCACGGGCCGCGAAGGAACTACAGGACGGGTTCTATGTGAACCTGGGCATTGGTATCCCGACACTGGTGGCGAACAACATCCCGGCGGGGATAACGGTTACGCTGCAATCGGAAAACGGCATGCTCGGCATCGGGCCGTTTCCCTATGACGATGAGGTCGACCCCGACCTGATCAATGCCGGCAAGCAGACGATCAGCGAACTGCCCTCGTCGAGCTATTTCGGGTCGGAACAATCGTTCGCGATGATCCGCGGCGGGCACATCGACTTGACCGTGCTAGGCGCGATGGAAGTCGCTCAGAATGGCGACATCGCGAACTGGATGATCCCCGGCAAGATGATCAAGGGCATGGGCGGCGCGATGGATCTCGTCGCGGGCGTCAAGCGCATCATCGTCGTCATGGAACACACATCGAAGAACGGCGACCCGAAGTTCATCCCCGCGTGCACCCTGCCGCTGACGGGCAAGAATGTCGTCGACATGATCATCACCGACCTGGCCGTTTTCCAGCGGGTCGACCATGCGAGCCAGTTCAGGCTGATCGAGACTGCCCCGGGCGTGACGGCGGAAGAGATCGCGGAAAAGACGACTGCGCATTATCTGGAGGCCTGATCGCGAGGTGGCCTACACGCTCATTACGGCGAACCGGAATTATTCGAGCTGGAGCCTGCGCCCCTGGCTGCTGATGAAGGCGCTGGGCATTCCGTTTATCGACCAGGTCGAGCCGTTTACGGCGGCCGTCAACACCGCGTTTGTCCGCTTTTCGCCGACGGCCAAGGTGCCCGTTCTGATCGACGGCGACCGAATGATCCATGACTCGCTCGCGATTACCCTTTACCTCGCTGATCGCCACGACGGTGTCTGGCCGACCGCTGCTGAGGCACGCGCCTGGGCGCAATGCGTCGCCGCCGAAATGCACAGCGGGTTCGCTGCACTGCGGAACGATTGCACGATGAATGTCGGCGTCCGGGTACGGCCGAAGCCGATGTCGGATGCGTTGCAGGCCGATGTTGCCCGGATCGCAGCCCTGTTTGCCGAAGGGCTCGACCGGTTCGGCGGGCCGTGGCTGGCGGGTGAGGACTTATCGGCGGCGGACGCGTTTTTTGCGCCGGTGGCTTATCGCATCCGTACATATGGCCTCGACGTCGGCGCCGGGCAGGCGTGGGTTGATCGCATCATCGCCCATCCAGCGATGCGGCAATGGGAGGCCGAGGCACTCGCCGAGACCTGGCGTGAAGCCGCGCACGAGGCGGAACTTGCCGATTGCGGCGACATTCTGTCCGATTACCGCCACGTTTGACGGCACAAAATCCCGTTTTGACCTGAATGGAGAATGCTCAGCCGTATTTTAACCTTGCGCGGCTGCCAAATCGCTGATTCTAATCTGGTTAACAATTTGGCGGATATAGAGCGGGCCATGACTGCAGGGAGATTCACGCGCTTCTTTTCGCTGGGCGGCATTGCTGCCGTCGCGGTTATGTGCGGTGCTTGGGGGCAGGCAACTGTGCCCGGCGCTGCCGATGCCTGGCGCACCTGGGGCCAGCCGGCGACGGCCTATGTGCCCGCCGCCGTCGATACCGCCTATCGCGGCCGCGTCGATTATCGCGATTTCGATGGCCGCGTGGCCGGCGTCATGGCCGATCCCTCGATGGTCGGCCTGTCCGTTGCCATCATCGAAAATGGTCGGATCAGCTTTGCCAAGGGTTATGGGACGACGCAGGCCGTCGGGGGCGCGCCTGTCGACAACCACACGGTGTTCCGCTGGGCCTCGCTGTCCAAGGGCGTCGCCGCGACAATGGTGGGTGAGCTTGCTGCCGAGGGTAAGGTGTCGCTCAATGCGCCGGTCTCGGCCTATGCAACCACGCTCCGGCTGCCGATGGGGGGCGAGAACCGCGCGACTGTCGACGATCTTTTGTCGCACCGCCTCGGGATCGTCCGCAACGCCTTCGACAACAAGTTGGAAGCAGGCATGGACCCACGCGTCCTGCGGCCGCAACTGGCCAGCGCGCAGTTCCAGTGCGAGCCTGGTGCCTGCCACACCTATCAAAATGTCGCCTTCGACGCGGCGAGCGAAATCGTCCAGAACCTGACCGGCAGGTCCTATCAGGCCGCCGTCCAGCAGCGCCTGTTTGCGCCGCTGGGCATGGTCGATACCAGCGTCAGTCGGGCGGGTCTTGTTGCTTCGCGCAGCTGGGCAAAACCGCACGTCGGGCGCCGCACGATGATGGTGAACGACAATTACTACCGCGTGCCGGCCGCAGGCGGGGTCAACTCGTCGATCCTCGATCTGGCGCGCTGGATGCAGGCGCAAATGGGGCAGGCACCCGACGTGCTGCCCGAACGCGTGCTCAACGTTATCCATGCGCCGCGCGTCTATACCGATCGTCATCGCGGCATGTTCAACCAGGCAATGGGCGCGTCGCAATATGCGCTGGGCTGGCGCGATTATAACTATCTTGGCCACCGGCTGATCGGGCATCAGGGCGCAGTCATGGGCTACCGGGCCACCGTGCTGTTCGACCCCGTCAAACGCTCGGGTATCGCCATGTTGTGGAATTCGCAATCGAGCCGCCCCGTTGCCCTGCAGCTCGAACTGCTCGACCGCCTTTACGGCCTGCCGCGCCGCGACTGGCTGGGTCTCGACAAGGTGCAGGCCATAAAGGCGACCGCGCAGACCGTGACCACCCCGCTCGAGGACTGACTCGCCGCGGCGCGCCACTGCTGCTAGTCCACGGTGATGTCTAAAGCATCGATGATCCTGCTCAGTGTCGCCGTCCTGCTGATCGCAGGGCTCACCTATGTCTGGCGGACGGCAGGGCCAGGTACGCTCGACCTGCTGGACCGTGTCGTCAACCACGCCAGCTATCGCCATGATGCCGACCTCGCGTTCGGGACGCACGGGCAAAAGCTCGACGTCTGGCGCACGCAGGAAACGGCCGATACGGCCCGGCGCCCGGTCCTGATCTTCATCAATGGTGGCGGCTGGGTGAAGGGAACCCGGGGCGAATATGGCTGGGCGGCACGCGGTTATGCCGACAACGGTTTTGTCGTCGTCCTCCCCGATTATCGCAAGGTGCCCGACGTGCGCTTCCCCGCGTTCCTTGAGGACGGCGCCGAGGCCGTGCGCTGGACGCGCGACAATATCGCCCGTTTCGGCGGCGATCCGAACCGTGTTGCGATCGCCGGCCATTCGGCGGGCGGTCACACCGTCGCGATGCTCGCGCTCGATCCGCAGTGGCTGGCACGGGCAGGGGCACAGGGCGCGGTAAAGGCCGTGGTCGGCCTGTCCGGCCCTTATGACTTCTACCCCTTCACCGGTCGCGCGGTCGCCGCCATGGGCAAATGGCCCAACCCTCAGGAAACCCAGCCCCTGGCTTATGCGCGCAAGGACGTGCCGCCGATGATGCTCGTCACCGGCACCGACGACACGACCGTGCGCCCCAAGAATGCGCGCAATCTGGCGGCAAGGCTGAAGGCAGTCGGCGCGGTCGTCGAGGAAAAGGAATATGCGGGGCAAGGGCATGAGGACATTGCCATGGCGCTGTCCCAACCGTTCCGCGGCAAGAACACTGTGCTCGCCGACAGCGTCGCGTTCCTGAACGCGCATCTTGCGAAGACTGCCGCGCCCGCGCAATAGGCGCTTCATGGCCAGCCGACCCCGCACCCTCTACGAAAAGATCTGGGACGACCATGTCGTCGAACGCCGTCCTGACGGCACTTGCCTGATCTACATCGACCGTCACCTCGTCCATGAAGTGACCAGCCCGCAGGCGTTTGAGGGGCTGCGGCGCGCGGGGCGCACCGTGAGGCGGCCCGACCTGACGCTCGCGGTACCCGATCACAACCTGCCAACGACGGCACGACTGGGCGCCGATGGCCAGCGGCTGCCGATCGCCGATCCCGAGAGCGCGCAGCAACTCGCCGCGCTCGAAGCTAATGTCGCCGCCTTCGGCGTGCCGTACATCGATGCCGTCGCGGCACGGCAGGGAATCGTTCATGTTGTGGGCCCCGAACAGGGCTTCACGCTGCCCGGGACGACGCTGGTCTGTGGTGACAGCCATACCGCCGCGCACGGGGCGCTCGGCGCACTCGCCTTCGGCATCGGCACCAGCGAAGTGGAACATGTGCTGGCGACGCAGACGTTGCAGCTCTCCCGTTCGAAAACCATGGAAGTCCGGGTGGATGGAGCGCTTGGTTTCGGCGTCAGTGCCAAGGATGTCGTGCTTGGCATTATCGGCAAGATCGGGGCTGCGGGGGGTACCGGTTACGTCATCGAATTCACCGGTTCGGTCATCCGCGAGCTCAGCATCGAGGGGCGCCTGACCGTCAGCAACATGGCGATCGAGGGCGGCGCGCGCTCCGGCCTCATCGCCCCCGATGAGAAGACGTTCGCCTATCTGCAGGGCCGCCCGATGGCACCGCATGGCGCGGGCTGGGACGCCGCCGTCGCCTACTGGCGGACACTGCCGACCGATGCGGGCGCAACCTACGACAAGACGGTGATCCTCGACGCGGCCGACATCGGCCCGAACGTGACCTGGGGCACCAGTCCCGAAGATGTGATCTCGATCACGGGGCTCGTCCCGGATCCGATGAGCTTTGCCGATCCGTCGAAGCAGGAGGCCGCCGCCAAGTCGCTCGCCTATATGGGTCTGACACCTGGCCAGCGGATGCAGGATGTTGCGGTCGAGAACATCTTCATCGGCAGTTGCACCAATAGCCGCATCGAGGACCTACGCGCCGCCGCCGCTGTACTGAACGGCCGCCGCAAGGCCGAGGGCGTCAAATGGGCGATCGTCGTGCCGGGCTCGGGCTTGGTGAAGGCGCAGGCCGAAGCCGAAGGGCTCGACCGTATCTTCACCGACGCCGGCCTCGAATGGCGCGAACCCGGCTGCTCGGCATGTCTGGGCATGAACCCCGACAAGGTCCCGAGCGGCGAACGCTGTGCCTCGACCAGCAATCGTAACTTTGTCGGGCGGCAGGGTCCGGGCGCGCGGACGCATTTGCTCAGCCCCGCGATGGCGGCGGCGGCGGCGGTTACGGGGCGGCTGACGGATGTACGGGAGCTGATGCAATGACACCCGTAACCACCATCGAAGGCCGCGCCTATCCGTTCGGCCGCAAGAATGTCGATACTGACGTCATCATCCCGGCCAAATGGCTGAAGACGATCACGCGCGCAGGGCTTGCCAAGGGTGCGTTCGAGACGGTGCGCGCCGAGGACGGGAACGTGTTCGACGATCCGGCTTATGCCGGTGCGCCGGTGCTGATTGCAGGTGACAATTTCGGCTGCGGGTCGAGCCGCGAGCATGCCGCCTGGGCGCTTGACGATATGGGGGTACGGGCGGTGGTCGCGCCGTCGTTCTCGGATATCTTCTCAGGCAACGCCTACAAGAACGGCATCCTGACCGTCGTCGTGCCGCAGGCCGCGATCGACCGGCTGATGGAAGTCGCGGCGCAGGGCGACCCGATCCACATCGACCTCGAGGCGCAGGCGGTCACGACCCAGTTCCAGGACCGCTTTGCCTTCGAGATCGATCCATTCCGCAAGTCGTGCCTGTTGAACGGCACCGACGAGATCGGATTGACGCTTGCCAGCGACGCCGCAATCGGAAACTACGAAGGCCGAATGACTGCGGCGCGGCCGTGGCTGAACGGGAGACAGGCAGCGTGAAGGCATTACTTTCGACGAGCGTAGGCGGCCCCGAAACACTCGAAATGTGCGAGATCGACGCGCCGGCGGCGGGTCCGGGTCAGTTGCTCGTCGCGGTCAAGGCCTGCGCGATCAACTTCCCCGATGTTTTGATCATCGAGGACAAATACCAGATCAAACCGCCACGCCCCTTCGCCCCCGGTGGCGAGATTGCTGGCATCGTCGAGGCTGTCGGCGAGGGCGTTACCGGCTTCAAGTCGGGCGACCGGGTCATCGCGGTGACTGGGCATGGCGGACTGGTTGAAAAGGTCGTAATCTCAGAAGGTTCCGCTTATCATTTGCCGGAAGGTCGCAGCTTTGCCGATGGCGCGGCTCTGCTCCTCACCTATGCGACGTCGATCCATGCGCTGGTCGATCGCGGGCGCCTGATCGAGGGCGAGACGTTGCTGGTACTGGGCGCGGCCGGCGGCGTCGGTCTGGCAGCGGTCGAACTTGGCGTTGCTTTCGGCGCGCGGGTCATCGGCGCGGTCTCGACCGAAGAGAAGGCGGCGGCAGTGCGCGCGGCGGGGGCGTCCGACGTCGTGCTCTATGGCTCCGCTCCGTTCGACCGCGACCAGTCCAAGGCGCTGGCTGACACGTTCAAGGCGGCGCTCGGGCCTGCCGGCGCCGACGTGATCTACGACGCAGTCGGCGGCGATTATTGCGAACCGGCGCTGCGCTCGATTGCGTGGGAAGGGCGCTACCTCGTTGTGGGCTTTCCTGCGGGCATTCCCAAGCTGCCGCTTAACCTGACGCTCCTCAAGAGCTGCGACGTCTGTGGCGTATTCTGGGGTGCCTTCGCTGCGCGCTCGCCGGCGAAAAACGCCGACCATATCGCGCACCTGTTCCGTCTTTGGGCCGACGGCAAGATCGCGCCGAAAGTCACCGAGACCTTCACCTTTGAGCGTGGCGGTGACGCGATCGCGCATCTCGCGAGCCGCAAGGCAATCGGCAAGGTTGTCGTGACGCTCGACTGACCCTATTTCCCATTCAAGCACTGGAGGCCAACTTGACCCAATTCGACGACCGCGAGCGCGCCTTCGAAGCCAAATATGCCCGTGACGAGGACATGGCGTTCCGGGTCACCGCGCGACGCAACAAGCTTGTTGGCCAATGGGCCGCGGGTCTCATGGGCCTGACGCCCGAAGAAACGGCGGCCTATGCAACCGCCGTCGTGCAGGCCGATTTCGAGGAAGCCGGCGACGACGATGTCGTGCACAAGCTGCTCGGCGACCTGACCGCCGCCTCCGTCGAAACCGACGAAAGCGCGATCCGGCAGGCGCTGGCGGACAAAACCGTCGAGGCGCGTCGCCAACTGATGGAATCGCAGTAATGGCAATGGCCGCTGCCGACATCGAGACGCTGATCCGGGCCGGTATCCCCGATGCATCGGTTGAGATCACCGATCTCGCCGGTGACGGCAATCATTATGCCGCCAAGGTCACGGCTGCGAGTTTTGCAGGACAGTCCCGCATCGCCCGCACCAAGGCCGTATACGCCGCACTCGGCGGACGGATGGGCGGCGAACTCCATGCGCTGCAACTGACGTGCGCGACCCCTGAATAAGGACTGACACATGACCGACGACTCTCAATCCCGCATCGGCGACCTCGTCGCCCAGAATGATGTACTGCTGTTCATGAAGGGGACGCCGCTGTTCCCGCAGTGCGGCTTCTCGTCGAAGGCAGTGGCCATCCTAGAGCACCTTGGCGTCGAATTCGGCAGTGTCGATGTCCTTCAGGACATGGGCATCCGCCAGGGCATCAAGGAGTTCAGCGACTGGCCGACGATCCCCCAGCTCTACGTGAAGGGTGAGTTCGTTGGCGGCAGCGACATCATGATGGAAATGTACGAAGCGGGCGAACTGGCCGACCTGATGCGCGACAAGGGAGTCGTGAAGTCAGTGTAGTTTACTGCCAGTCAGTCGTTGACGATCTAGA
>JBMOGG010000123.1:0-9379 GCA_049318505.1 Sphingomonas sp.
GCTGCCAGCGTGGCGCCTGACGAGATGCCGACGAGCATCCCCTCCTCAGCGGCCGCGCGGCGGGCCATCGTCTTGGCATCAGCCGGATCGACCTTGACGACGCCGTCGAGCAATTGCGTGTGCAGATTGGCAGGCACGAAGCCGGCACCAATGCCCTGAATGGGATGTGGTCCCGGCTGTCCGCCCGAAATGACCGGAGACAAGGTCGGCTCGACCGCGAAGACTTTCAGGTTCGGCCATGCCGCCTTGAGCACTTGTGCGCAGCCAGTGATATGGCCACCGGTGCCGACCCCGGTGATCATGGCGTCGAGCCCGTCGGGGAAGTCGGCGAGAATCTCCTGCGCGGTCGTGCGTACATGGGCGTCGATGTTCGCCGGGTTTTCGAACTGCTGCGGCATCCATGCGCCAGGGGTCGTTTCGACCAGCTCGATGGCGCGCTCGATCGCGCCCTTCATTCCCTTTTCTCGCGGCGTCAGATCGAACGTGGCGCCGTAAGCGAGCATCAGTCGGCGGCGCTCGATGCTCATGCTCTCGGGCATGACAAGCACCAACCTATAGCCCTTCACGGCAGCAACCATGGCAAGCCCGATGCCGGTATTGCCCGATGTCGGCTCGACGATCATGCCACCAGGCTTCAGTGCGCCCGACCGCTCAGCATCTTCGATCATGGCAAGTGCAATGCGGTCCTTGATCGACCCGCCAGGATTGCTGCGCTCAGACTTTATCCAGACTTCCGATTCGCGAAACAGGCGGCTCAAGCGAATATGGGCGGTATTGCCAATGGTTTCGAGGATGTTGGCGGCTTTCATGCGGGTTTCTCCTGCATCACGGCGTTGCTAAGGGCGGTTTCGGGCGGATCGAACGTACGGGCGTGGCGAAGCTCGGGAAAGATATAGGACCAGCCGAGCGCAACGGCTACCGCTGCGATACCGCCAACGACGACGGCGCCCACCGGCCCGAGCAGGGCAGCGGCAATCCCGGACTGCACCTCGCCCAATTCGTTCGACGCGGAGATCGCAAGGCCTGACACGGATGAAACCCGACCCCGCATCGAGTCAGGCGTGTGCAGCTGAACCAGTGACGATCGCACATAAACCGAGAGCATGTCGAAGCCGCCCAAAGCGGCAAGTGCTGCGAGCGACACGCCCATGTGCTTTGACAAGCCGAACACAATGGTTGCCAGACCAAAGGCGACAACCGCGCCGATCATCTTGACGCCCACGTTGTTTCGTAGCGGCCGCCACGAAAACCATAGGGCCACCAGTGCCGCGCCGACGGCAGGCGCCGCGCGCAAGACGCCGAGACCCGGCGTCCCGACATGCAAAATGTCGCGTGCATAGACAGGCAGCATGGCTGTTGCGCCACCGAGAAGCACTGCGAACAGGTCGAGCGTAACCGCGCCGAGCAGGAAGCGATGCCCGCGGACATAGGCCAGGCCATCGGCCATTTGTCCAAGCGGTGTCGTTGCACCCTGAAACGGTGGCGGCACAACGGGGCGGACGGGCGATAGCGCGACGATAGCAATGAACATCAGCGCCGCCGCGGTCCAATAGGGCAGGGACGGGTCCGCGGCATAAAGAAACCCACCCAGCGCGGGTCCTGCGACGGAGGCAGACTGCCAGGCGATCGAACTCATGGCGATCGCTTTGGGCAACAAGGCCGGCGGCACGATGTTCGGCGCGATCGCCGACATCGCGGGTCCCACGAAAACGCGCGCCACACCGTGCAGCGCGGCGAATGTGAAGAGTATGGGGAGAGTCAGCAGGTCATTTGCCGTGACGTAGCCCAGCGCCAGTGCGACGACCATGTCGAGGGCGTTCGCGATCCGCGCGACCGTTCGCCGTTCGTAACGATCCGCGACCCAACCTGCGACCGGCGTCAACAGGGCAAGGGGGACAAATTGGAAAAGACCGACCAGACCGATCTGCAACGATGCTTCGCGGATCGACATGCCATAGCTCGACCGGGCGGTGTCATAGACCTGATAGCCGATGATGACGACCATCCCCATGGTCGACAGCACCGCCGCGAAGCGCGCAATCCAGTACAGCCTAAAATCGCGGATCGAGAGCGGCGAGGAAGGTTCAGTTGCGGTCACACATAGCCTTTGGCCCGCAAAGCCGGACGCTGCAACATCGACGGTCCTTGCCGCCTCGAAAGTCAGACTTCGTCGATGAAGGCGAGCAGGTCGCGCACCATCTGATCCTTGTGCCTCACGAGCACGCCATCGCTGACCGCTCTTGCGATCCAGCCGTTGCCAAAGAACTGCGGCGCAAAACTTTGCATGAAGCCGGCGCGGTCGTCGCGGATGCCCGCTTTCATATCCTCGAACACCTTGGCCGGGGCACCACCGGGGTTATCGGCGGTCTGCTGCTTAAAGGGCACGACCGACGAGATGAGCGCAACCTTCGACACGCCTGCTTTTTCGTGACGGGACAGGTAGCGGGCAACTTCACCACCGCCCATCGAAAAGCCGACGAGCAGCGCGTCCTCGACTTCGGCTGCCTCCATTATATCGGCGAGGTCGTCGGCGAAAATGTCATAGTCATAGCCGTCGAATGGCTGGTCCGAGCGACCAAAGCCGCCCCGGTCATATGCCGTCACGCGGGTCCGGCCTGTGCCAGCGATAGCGCCACATCGTCCCAGCTGTTGGCATTGAGCGGCCAGCCATGGACGAGGACAATGTCGCGCCCCTCTTGGCCCCATTGCTTGACATAAAGATCGGTGTCGTCGCGGGTGGTGATCAGGGGCATAGTCAGGTCGCCTTGAGGGGGGCGACGCTGCAACGCCCTTGCGCCGCCAAGGTTGCTGATAAACGACACCGGCTCAGACGGCCGGGACGCTGTTCCCCACCTGCATGACCGCGCCGTCGGTGATGACGACGCGGTCGCCGACCTTGGTTGCGCCAAACAGTTTTTCGGCAAATTCGTCGGGAATGCCAACGCAGCCGTTGCTGCCCCAATCGATACGGACCTTGGCGCCGTGGATGAACACGCCCGACGTCGTCAATCGCTGCGCCCAGGGCATGCGTGCAGGGCGGCCGGCATCGTCGACATAGGTGTTCGAGTGATAGTCCTTGTGCTTGGACAGGATGGTAAAGGCACCAAGCGGCGTCGACTTGCCGGCGGCACCATGCTCGATCACGGCAACGCCGATCTCGTGCCCGCCGCGGAACACCGACATCATCTGCGCCTTCAGGTCGACGGTGATGAACATGACATCGCCATCGGGGCCGCCGACGGGTGCCGCCGTCTCGTCCCAGACCGATTCGCCATGCTTCATCTTGTGGTCGATGGTGAGCGCCGAACGAATGGGATAAAGCGACGGATCGGCTGGAGCAGCGGGCGGCTTTATCGCGACCGGTTTGGGATGTGCGGGCGGCGCTTTCGGGGCGGGCGCCGGTGCGGGCCAGAGCACGATTGCCGCTGCGCCGAGGAGCGCGGTGCCGATCAGCACCGCGGCAATGCGTTCGACCGAAGGAAAAGCAGATCGTGCCATGATCGAGGCCCTATACAGGCGCGCTGTTTAACGTATCGCTAGCGCGCCATCCAAGCGCTACGCTTAGGGCTCGTAACGTATCGTTGCCGCCCCCGTCGCGGTCACGGGCATGTATAGCCCCTGGCCATAAGCCTCGATGCGCCCGTTCTCGACCTTGGTGAGTTTGGCCGAAAGCAGGAAGTCGCCGACCTGTTTGGCTTCGATAGCGGCATTTGCTTTACGCAGTACTTCATTGTAATCTTTAGCAAAGTTTTCGGTCATTGCCGACTGGATGGCGCCCTGCGTGTCCGCTGACAGCGCGATCTGCGCGAGCATATTGGTCGCCGGGCTGTCGGTTGTGCCCGTGATCGCGAGGTCGCGGACGCTGACGACCTGCGATCCCGCTTCGTTGACCGGCATGCCCGTCAGCCAGACCTGCCCCTTGGGCTTCAGGATTCCGTTCGGCTCCTCCGCCTCGATCTGGATGCCGACCGCGATCTTGCCACCGGTCGTGCCATAGATTGTGACCTTGCCGAACCGCACGGTCACTCTCCCTAGTTTCGGCAGCAAGATTCCCTTTTTCGCAAGCTTGCCCAGCGCCTTGGCCAGCACTGGCTCGAGCTCGGCATAGGAAGCGATAACGGGCACGAACAGCCGCGCATTGGCGGCCGGGCGGTCGAAACCGAGCGGCGGCAGCGGCGTCGGCTTTTTCGTTTCGGGGCGGGGCCCGACGAACGTCTCGGTCAGCGCGGTTGCCGTCAGGTAGAGCTGGATGTCTTTCCCCACCACGCGATAACCGCCATAGGCAATGCGCTGCGGGGTCACGCGCAGCCAGACCGGCGGGTTCTTGGCGTTGAGCTGAAGCGCGATGAACCCCTTGTCCCACGCCTTTGCCGCTTCGGTCCGGGCATTGAGTGCGGACAATTCGCGGGGCAGGGTCTGCTCCAGATCGGCGATGACCTTTTGCAGGCGGGGATCGACTTTGCTCGCAAATTTCAGCCGCTGGCCGAGGATTTTAGTGCCCGGGACCTGTGTCCAGCTATAGTCGATGTCGACCTTTGCCGTGGGTTGCCACGCCGCCGTCATGCCAAGGCGCGCGGTCGCACGAACGCGGGCCCCCGCGGTCGCGGTCTGCTGCTTGATGATGTGGCCGATGTCCTTGGCCGCGACCTGCACATTGATCGGCATAGACAGGGTCAGCACTTCGCCTGCGCCGCCGACGGTGATCGGCCCGCGCGTAGCGGCGCCCACGACCCGGCACGAGATGTCGGGCGTGATCTTCAGCTTGGCCTTGAAGATGCGCTGGGCGGGAACGCACGCCTTTTTCACCTCGTCGATCTGCCACAGCACAAGCGGCACCCGGGCATTGAGCGCCCGTTCGAGTTCCACGATCTTCGCTGTGATCGGCACGTCGATGTACGATGGCTGTTCGGCGATGGGGGCGGCGGTATCGACGCGGGGCGGGGCAGGGCTGGTGACGGTCGTGGAGCAGCTTGCGGCAAGGCCTGCCAGTGCCAGCGCCCGCATGAGAGAACCCGCCGTTCGCAAGTTGATGATCCCCATGACATTTGCACTAACCGAGCGGGCGGGGGAATGCCAAGCACGATTGTGCGGCCGGGCGGATGGTGCGGCCGGGCGGAAGTCACGCAATATCGTCATCCCGGCCTCGGGTCCGGGGAAACGATCTCGGGGCAGCTCGAGGAGCGGTTCGCCCGCCGACCTGGTCAGTCGAACAAGTCTTCAAGGAACGATTTCTTGCGCTTGCCGGGGTACCGCGGGTCGTGGCCATAGGGCTGCTGGCCATAGCCGGGTTGGCCCCAGGGCGTGCCCTGCGGCGGCGGTGCCTGCACAGGCGCGGGTGCGGCGGCGGGTGCTGCGCTACGCTCGATGATCTTGTCGAGCTCGCCACGGTCGAGCCATACGCCGCGACACGACGGGCAATAATCGATCTCGATCCCCTGCCGCTCACTCATGGTCAGGGTGGTGCCGTCGACGGGGCAGGCCATCGGGCCGGGATTGGGCATGCGGAGCTCCATATTGTGGTACGCACGATAGGTTGTGCTGGCGCTTATCTAATTCAAGCGACGCCAAACCATCTCCTCAAGGTTCGGCAACCGTAGCTTCACAGGCGACAGACTCGAAGCTGTGTGACCCTTTGGAAATCGAGAGCATCCGCCGTTCGCAAGTTGATGGTCCCCGTGACATTTGCACTAACCGGGCGGGCGGGAGGATGCCAAGCACGATTGTGCTGCCCCGCGGAAGTCACGCAATATCGTTATCCCGGCCTCGGGTCCGGGGCAACGATATTGGGGCAGCTCCGGGAGCGGCTTGCCCGCCGACCTGGTCAGTCGAACAAGTCCTCCAGGAACGATTTCTTGCGCTTGCCGGGGTACCGCGGGTCGTGGCCATAGGGCTGCTGGCCATAGCCGGGTTGGCCCCAGGGCGTGCCCTGCGGCGGTGGTGCCTACACAGGCGCGGGTATGGCGGCGGGTGCTGCGCTACGCTCGATGATCTTGTCGAACTCGCCACGGTCGAGCCATACGCCCCCCTAAATAAAGCTCTTCAAGCCACGCTAACTGGCTGACAGATCATATAATTGCCACGTCGGTCCGTGCGAAATCATCGCCCACGAAGAGCAATGGGCAGCCATATTCTATCGCCAGCGCATAGGCGAAGCAGTCACCGAAATTGAGGGACGCTTTATGAAAGCCCTTTCCCCAGATGCGATAGGAATCGGCGGCTGCCCTTGCGCGGTCGGCCGTCAGGGGGACGATGGTCGGGCGGAGGGCGTTCAGGAACCCGTCCATTTCGTCATGAACGCCCTTTCCGGCAGCCACGATAAGGCATTCGGTGACGGAAGCCGCCGAAATGAGCAATTCGTCGGCCTGCTCGATGGCGTCTGAGCATTGCCGTGCCGCTCGTTCGTCAAGTAGGATGGCAAACAGCGCCGAACCATCGAGAACGATCACGATGCGCGATCAGCCGGGCAGGCCGTCGTCACCGTAAAGACAATCGGCGCTGCGAGCGGCATCGACACCGTCGAAACCGGGTGCGTTTTTTGCGCAGCCACGAAAGAGTTCGAGCACACGTCGCCGTTCGGCGCGGACGCTTTCGGTGACGATGGGAACGAGCCGGACGGCGGGTTCGCCGCGCCGGGTCAGTATGATGTCGTCTCCGGACTGTGCCCGCCGAACGAGATCGGTGAGATGGGACTTAGCAAGGGAAACGGAAATCTGCATTGGACCAATCCTTTGGACCTAAACAATAGACTATTCGGAGCGGGGCTTCAACTGGTTGCAATGAAACTGTCGAGAACCCGCTTGCGCCCCGCGCTCTCAAAATCGATCTCGAGCTTGTTGCCCTCGATCTCCGCGATGATGCCGTAGCCGAATTTGGTGTGGAACACGCGCTGGCCGAGCGCCAGGTCGTCGCGGCCCTTGTTGCCCAGGCTGATCGCGGGGCCGCGTGCCTCGACGATGCGCTGGGGGGCGGTCGAAAAGCTTGAGCCGGTGCTGGCGGCGCGTTGCCAGCCCGGGCCACGGCCGGAGCCGCGCGCGACGTCCGCAAACGGATCGGCGCGTTCGGACCAGTTCGCTTGCCACAGACTCGCGCCGCCCGACATCGTCGTCTCATGCTCGACATGTGGCGCCGGGAGTTCGGCGACGAAGCGGCTCGGGACGCTGCTGGTCCATTGGCCGTAGATGCGGCGGTTGGCGGCGTGGAGTATGGTCGCGGACTGACGCGCGCGGGTGATCGCGACATAAGCAAGGCGGCGTTCTTCCTCGAGCGCGTTCAGCCCGCCCTCGTCGAGTGCGCGTTGCGATGGGAAAACGCCTTCTTCCCAGCCGACGAGGAAGACTTTCTCGAACTCCAGGCCCTTGGCGGCGTGGATGGTCATGATCGTGACCTTGGCCTCATTCGCCGCGGCCTCATTGTCCATCACGAGGCTTACATGTTCGAGAAAGTCGCCGAGCGTTTCATATTCCTCCATCGCGCGCGCGAGTTCGGTGAGGTTTTCGAGACGCCCGCTGGCCTCGACGGTCTTTTCGGCCTGGAGCGCTGCGGTGTAGCCGCTTTCGTCGAGCATCTGGCGCGCGAGGTCGGCGTGGTTCATTGTTGAGGCCATGTCGCGCCAGCGCGCGATGTCGCCGACGAGATTGCCGAGCGCGCGGCGCGCCTGCGGGGTGAGTTCATCGGTGTCGAGGATGCGCGCAGCGGCATGGGTGAGCGGGATGCCCTCGGCGCGCGCGAGCATCTGCATCTTGGCGACCGCCTTGTCGCCCAGCCCGCGCTTCGGCACGTTGACGATGCGTTCGAAGGCGAGGTCGTCAGCGGGCTGGTTGATGAGGCGCAGATAGGCGAGCGCATCGCGGATTTCGGCGCGTTCGTAGAAGCGAAAACCCCCGACGATGCGGTAGGGCATGCCGATCGCGATGAAACGGTCCTCGAACTCGCGGCTCTGATATTGCGCGCGGATGAGGATGGCGACACCGTCGAGAGTGTTCTGTCCCTTCGGCCCGCGGTGCTGCCACGCCTCGATCTCGTCGCCGACGCGGCGCGCCTCTTCGGGCCCGTCCCACACGCCGATGACCTTGACCCGGTCGCCCTGCGGCAGGTCGGTGAATAGCGTCTTGCCGAGGCGGCCGGTGTTGTTGGCGATGACGCCGCTGGCGGCGGCGAGGATGTGCGGCGTGCTGCGGTAATTTTGTTCGAGGCGGATGACCTTGGCGCCGGGAAAATCCTTTTCGAACTTCAGGATGTTTTCGACCTGCGCGCCGCGCCAGCTGTAGATCGACTGGTCGTCATCGCCTACACAGCAAATGTTCTTGCGGTGCTGCGCGAGCAGGCGGAGCCACAGATACTGCGACGAGTTCGTGTCCTGATACTCGTCGACCATGATGTAGCGGAAGCGATTCTGGTAGTTTTCAAGTACATCGCGGTGATTCTTCAGGATTACTAGCATGTGCAACAGCAGGTCGCCGAAGTCGCAGGCGTTGAGCGCTTTCAGCCGCGCCTGATACGCCGCGTAGAGCTCGCCGCCGCGACCGCCCGCGAACACTTCGCTCTCGCCCGCACCGATGTCGGCGGGGACCAGCCCCTTGTTCTTCCACCCGTCGATCACGCCGGCAAGTGCGCGCGCGGTGAAGCGTTTCTCGTCGAGGTCGGCGGCGATGATGAGCTGCTTCATCACGCGCAACTGGTCGTCGGTATCGAGGATGGTGAAATTGCTTTGCAGGCCAACAAGTTCGGCGTGGCGACGGAGCATCTTGGCGGCAATCGCGTGGAAGGTGCCGAGCCACGGCATCCCCTCGACCGCGTCGCCGATGAGGCCGCGGACGCGTTCCCTCATTTCGCGCGCGGCCTTGTTGGTGAAGGTGACGCTCAGGATTTCGGACGGGTAGGCCTTGCGCGTGTAGACGAGGTGCGCGAGCCGCGCGGTCAGCGCCGCCGTCTTGCCGGTGCCCGCACCCGCCAGGACAAGGACGGGGCCGTCGGTGGTGAGCACGGCATCGCGCTGCGGCGTGTTGAGGCCGCGCAGATAGGGCGCATCGGCCTGGTTTGATTGGGGAAGACTCATCGGTGAACAGTTAGGGAACGCTGGGGCCGAGGGCAACCTTTGTCAGGGATTGCGCTGCCGGCTGTGGAGAACGCGGATGACGCGCAAGGTGGTGCCGTCGAGGGTATAGATCACGATGTCATTGGGATGGACGCACATCTCGCGTGCCTTCGATCCGTCCGGACCGATCAATAGCTGGGAAAGCGAGCGCGAGGGCGATCCCTCGCATTCGCCTATTTCTTCAGATTGTCTTTGTATGTGTCAAACGGATAGGTAAGGATTGAACAAGGCGACAACACGTGCTCAGCTGAACGCCGGATGTTGGCCTGGAGAAACAGGCGACGA